>NZ_JAZHFU010000007.1:0-182123 GCF_036541465.1 Bacillus sp. CFBP9009
CTGCATTTGATTTTTCGTCTATCGTATATTTAGTCAAAAAAACTGCACCTCCAATTGTTAGATGTTGTCTAACAATTGGGGTGCAGTTCAAAAACCAAGGCTCCTTTTTTATGGTGAATCGAAAGAAATGCATCATCGAGGAATATTAGATGACTGACTTGACAGTGATTGATCATATTTTTTCCCTTGTAAGTCGTTCCTTTTATAAGTTGCATAAAGAAAGGCAAGGAATATTAGGGTGGAAGAAAATTGGAACGTTGTTTTGACACTGTATGTTTCCGTTATATACCCTAATAGTAAGACAGAGCCGGCAAATGTAAGATTGATGACCGCTCCCCAAACGGCATAAATTTTTGCAAGAGTCTTTTCCGAAGCATGGTCTTGGAATAGCTTGGTGTAGATCACTTCCCGGATTTGTTCTGGGAGACCGTACAGGCATGCCAGCAGCAAAGCCAACGCAGGAATACTGGTAGTTCCAAAAAGCAGGATCAGCAGTGAACTGAGAAATAGCCCGAAAGTGATGAAGAATCCAATATATTTTTCTAGTAACTTGGCAAAACGGATGACGATCAATCCACTGAAAATCATGCCGACAAAGTAGCTTGTGTTAATGTATCCCCACCACTCCTCACCCAGTTGCAGGTTCTGTTCTACATATATATAGATAACGGCAGCCACCCACACACTTGAAGCTAAAGTAGTTATAAAATCAATGGAAATAAGGGTACGGATAGTTGGGATTTGGCGAATCGCAACCCAGCCGGATTTAATCGAACCCCAGTTTGACGGAGCAACAGATTCCGTCGTTTGTTCTGAGACTTCGATTCTCACTGTATAGATCGTTGAAACGGCAAAAAGCAAGACCGTAAGCCAAATAATGAAACTGCTGTTGGTACTTATCAATAAGACGGAACCTAGTGGCCATCCTGCTACAAAGATGGTCTGGGTGATCACATTCAAGAAACCATTCGCTTTCATCCGTTCTTCTTTTGGTACTAATTGAGGAACCAAAGCTGCGCTGACCGGGGCAGCGACTCCATCCAATATTGAAATCAAGGCAATGAAGAAAATGACGGCAACAGAAAAACCATGATTAAAACTTGTTATATAGATTCCTAGGCAAACGAGTAAGATAGTTTTCCACCATTGAGATTGCACTAGGATTCTTTTCAAAGGAAACCTGTCGATGACAAGGGGGGCAAATATACTGCTGATAAACCGAAAAATCGTTGTAGTGAACGGAAGCAAACTCAAATATAATGCAGATCCCGTCAAGGTATATAATAGTGAAATCAACCCGACTACATAAAATATATCCCCTAGATTTGCAAACGCCTGACCGATCCAAAGGCATCGAAACGAAGTGTTTTTCATGAATACCATCCTTTTATAAAAAATAAAGTTAATGAATATTTAGAATGGTTATTTTTTCACACTGGATTCACTCCTTAATTTAATAGATTGCATGAGCCGGGTTGGGCTGGTTTATATGGATGATTTTACCACAATATGAACATGGGGGTTCTGAAATGCTTGCTGAATATTGAATATGGAATTATACTCCTTAATATATGTAAAAAAGGAGAAAAATTTGATGATTCGACGTTTTGCTTCATATTACCTGCCGCATAAGCGGTTATTCATTATTGATTTCTTCAGTGCAGTGGTCGTGGCTGTACTTGAACTAGCATTTCCGCTAGCTGTTCAGTGGTTTATAGATACATTGCTGCCTGGCGAAGACTGGTCTGCAATTGTTTCGGTAAGTGCCGGTTTGTTCCTACTTTATATCATCAGTACCTTCTTACAGTTCATCGTAGGGTATTGGGGTCACAAATTGGGTATCAATATCGAGACTGATATGCGTGAAGAATTATTTGAGCATGTGCAGAAACAATCTTTTCGTTTTTTTGATAACACGAAAACCGGCCATATCATGAGCCGCATAACCAATGATCTTTTCGATATTGGTGAACTTGCTCACCATGGTCCCGAGGATTTATTCATTGCCTTCATGACTTTTATAGGCGCATTTTGGATTATGTTGACAATCAATGTGAAATTGGCACTCGTATCGGTTTGTATTTTACCGTTCCTCGTTTTATTAATTGTCATAAGTAATTTAAAGATGAATAAAGCCTGGAAGAAAATGTATACAGAAGTTGCAGATGTAAATGCCCGTGTGGAAGATAGCGTCTCAGGAGTGAGGGTTGTCCAATCCTTTACTAATGAAACATATGAAATGAAAAGATTTGCTACTAATAATCGCAGATTCCGTAAAGCGAAACTTCTTGGATATAAGGTTATGTCCTTTAGCTTATCAGGCATTTACATGATGACGAGGTTTATGACCCTTGCCGTGTTGGTGATTGGAGCTTGGCTAACTTTTCATGGGCAGCTCTCTTATGGTGAACTGGTTGCATTCGTCTTATATGTTAACGTATTGTTTAAGCCGATCGACAAAATCAGTGCATTGATGGAACTCTATCCAAAAGGGATGGCCGGCTTTAAGCGTTTTACGGAACTTCTGGATGTCGCGCCTGATGTCGTCGATAAAAAGGATGCAATAGCGGTAACCACCCTTTTAGGGGATATTTCCTTTAAAAACGTTTCTTTTAACTATGAAGACAAAAAGCCAGTTTTAAAAGGTATTGATCTTACAATCAAAGCTGGTGAGACCATTGCTTTTGTCGGTCCTTCAGGAGCTGGGAAAACGACAATATGTTCATTGATCCCAAGATTTTATGATGTTAATGCCGGTTCAATATCCATTGATGGAATTGATATTCGTGAGATGACGAAAAAATCATTGCGCTCACAAATTGGCATTGTCCAGCAAGACGTGTTTCTTTTCACAGGAACTGTAAAAGAGAACATTGCGTACGGAATGCTTGAGGCATCGGATGAACAAATTCAAGAAGCCGCTAGGAAAGCCCATTTAGAGACTTTCATTGAAGGACTTCCAGAAGGCTATGAGACTCAAATAGGTGAACGCGGCTTGAAATTATCCGGAGGACAAAAACAACGAATTGCAATAGCAAGGATGTTTTTGAAGAATCCACCAATATTAATTCTCGATGAGGCAACCTCTGCACTCGATACTGAGACGGAAAGAATAATTCAGCAGGCTCTTACAGAACTAGCTGAAAACAGAACTACGTTAATCATCGCACACCGATTGGCAACCATTCGAAACGCTGACAAGATCGTGGTTGTTACGGAAGAAGGAATTGCTGAAGAGGGCGGTCACGATGACTTACTTAAGCAGGGGGGCATTTTTGCCAATCTGCATCAATTACAATTCCAAAAATAATGGTGATCAAAAGCTACATGTCCTTTCATTGAGGATATGTAGCTTTTTTAATAGAATTGAAAGGAGTTCAATCAATAATGATTTCGTATAATTTCAAAAAATGACATTAAAAAGGGTAACAAACATAACCATATACAACTTAGGAATCCACTTAATGAAATAATCGAGAAATAGGAGAAACATTTGCCGTTATTTAGTTTTTTTAAAAAAGAGACCGTGAATGAATACTTGCAAAAAACAGCATTGGAAACCGTTGATGGACTATTATTGCATCCTCTTGTCGGTGAAACGAAAAAAGATGATATACCTGCGGATGATAGGAAGGAATACTTGAGTTTATGCGTCCTAAGGTGGTTGAGTTTTTATTAGAGGCATGAAGATAAATGAAGGCGAGTAAGCTAATGTAAACGCGTTTAAAGGGATTATTCAAAAGTTGATCGCTTTTTGGATAGGATCTGGAATAATGCAATTTTTATTTCCGTAATTTGGTATTCGGTTATTCTTTATTCAACGAATAGAGCAGGATAGTTCAAGTACAGTTATTGAAGATTCGTAGATATTAAGTGAATATAACGAATTGGAGAGGTGGATTAATGAAAGCAATCGTGTACACCAAGTACGGTCCCCCCGACGTTCTTCATCTGAAAGAGGTAGAAAAACCTGCTCCTAAGGAGAATGAAATACTGGTCAAAGTAAGAGCGACAACGGTAACAATGGGGGATATTCGATCACGGAGCTTTTCAGTTCCCCTCTCTGTTTGGCTGCCTGCCCGGATAATAATGGGAATAAGACGTCCCAAGAAATCCATATTGGGCTTGGAGTTATCTGGGGAAGTTGAGTCAGTAGGCAAAGATGTCAAGTTGTTTAAAGCAGGTGACCAGGTTTTTGCAGCTTCCCAAGTGGGGTATGGTGCTTATGCCGAGTATAAGTGCTTGCCTGAAGACGGGCCCGTTTCCATTAAACCTAATAATTTATCTTTTGAGGAAGCAGCAGTCATTCCAATAGGGGCACGTACAGCATTGTTTTATCTTAGAAAAGCTAAACATTCAGAGTGGCCAAAAGGTTCTTGTCTATGGTGCTTCAGGGAGTGTAGGAAGTTATGCAGTACAAATAGCAAAGTATTTCGGAGCAAAAGTTACAGGGGTTTGCAGTACCGCGAATGTAGAATTGGTAAAATCTCTTGGAGCCGATAAGGTCATCGATTACACATCAGAGGATTTTTCCAGAGATGGTGAGACCTATGATGTTATCTTTGAAGCGGTAAACAAGAGTCCGTTTTCAGATTGTATGAAATCGCTGAAGAAGGACGGAACCTATCTAAATGTCACCGTACCGGTACCTGGTCTTCGAATGCTATGGACTAAATTGACAACGAGCAAGAAGCTGATATTGAGTCAAAATTCACCTGAAACCCCCGAAGCTCTAAACTTCCTCAAAGAACTTGTTGAAGCGGGGAAGTTAAAAGTGGTCATTGACAGATATTATGCGTTTGAAGAATTAGTTCAAGCCCATAGATATGTAGAGAAAGGACACAAGAAGGGAAATATCGTAATAACTATGGAACATAACGGCAAATCCTAATAAATAGGATAAGTAATCAAGCTGCTGTTATAAAGCTAAGGGATGCGTTAATTATAAGGTTAGCCGGTGTATACTGGTTGACCTTTTTTTAAAATGGAAGTCTGATATATGTCAAGGTAGTACGTACGGTGTTATTGAGGTGTGCCTCTGGAAAGAAATAGAACTGGTTTTAGCAAAGGGAGTGGAAAAATGTTTCCAATATTAGAGACAAAACGGTTGGTCTTAAGAGAATTGGCTGAAGGGGATGCATTAGATTTATTAAAATGTTTTTCCAATCCAGATGTATTACGATATTATGGGCAACCTCCATTAACAAATACAG
The DNA here is from genome assembly GCF_036541465.1 of Bacillus sp. CFBP9009. Lineage (NCBI taxonomy): Bacteria > Bacillati > Bacillota > Bacilli > Caryophanales > Bacillaceae > Bacillus > Bacillus sp. CFBP9009. Next base: position 5,214 of record NZ_JAZHFU010000007.1, read on the forward strand.
ATCAGGTGAAGCAAATCATTAGGAATTTTTCAAAGAATTTCGATGAAAAACGCGGAATTAAATGGGGAATTGAATTGAAAGGAAAGGATGGCATTATTGGAACGATTGGATTTCAAGAATGGTTCCATGAACATAAGAGAGCAGAACTGAGCTATGCACTTTTCCCAAATTATTGGGGCACCGGTTATGCAACAGAAGCTGTCCGTAAGGTGATTTCTTATGGTTTTAAAGAGCTTGACTTAACGCGTATTGGAGCAATTGTTTTTATTGAAAATAAAGCATCCAATAAGTTGCTGACAAATTTAGGCTTCAAAAAAGAAGGGATATTGAGAGATTATATGTACCAAAATGATGTTTCGTTTGATACTAATCTATACTCTTTAATAACGGTAAAGCCTAAATGAATTAACAAAGTACTAGGAATACTCGCGCCATGCTCACAGACATAAGGGAAATTGTTAACTGTTTTATGGAAAACAAAAATGAAAATTCAGATATATATTTAAAAATTCATTGTTTTCCTGTAAGATAACAATATGAAAAAACCCTGTCGACTTGTCGACTTACTTAGAAAACGCGAGGAAAACATAAATTATGGAATTCGAAAAGAGTCTTGAAAAAAGTTGGAGCAATCAACAAAACATAGGTTTAACAGCATATTTAAAGAAAATGAAGGGCGAAGCTAGAGAAAAAGACAGAATTGATTATATGGATTCCTTTGTTTCAGCTATAGGTGGGCTCATTGCTATTATCATTATTAGTTTTATAGCTGTCCATTTAGGATATCCTATGGCATTAGCTCCTCTTGGGGCGAGCTGTGTTATTGTTTTTGGTGCGCATAAAAGTCTCTTGTCTCAACCACGTAATGTTATTGGAGGACATATTATCTCTACTACATCGGCTCTTATCATTTGGAGCATCTTTGGTAAAAGCCTGCTCATTATCGGTCTAACATTGGCTATTGTATTGATTATAATGACTTGTACAAAGACTGTTCACCCCCCCGCAGCGGCAAGTGCCCTTGTTTCTATTAATTCCCAAGCTGGTTGGGGATTCCTGATTTCAATTGTATTAGGTACCTTATTATTAGTTTTTATATCGATGATTTATAATAACTTATTTCAAACAAGACAATATCCAAAGCACTGGTTTTGAAAAATTAATATATTAACTAAACGGGTGCTTAATTTGTGACTGTATTATAGCTCCTCACTAATTTGATAACTGCTTTACTTCAATAAGCGGGGAGCTGCGGCTTTTCCTTACTAATAGTATTAAAAACATTACTTACCATCACATTTACATAAAAAATAGCGTATGATAATGATTTGCTAAAGCTTGATGGGCAGTGGTAAAATCCCAGTAAAAAAGGTGAATGTTCATGTCTGAACCAGTAATAGGAGATTCTTATCAAATCAGTTTGCAAAATATTCGCCATCACTCACAGCATATCCATTTAGGAATAGAAATTCTTTTCGTAATTCGGGGAGAAGTTGAAGTTATCGTCAATCAAGATTCCAGGCATTTGGCGGAAAATGATCTCCTGCTAATTAATGCTAATGATGTTCATACCGTTAAGGGGCATGAAGATAATGTAGTACTATTGCTGCAAATTCCCCTAAATTCCATCGAGCAGCTTTATCAGGATATTCATGTGTGTTATTTCGACTGCCATTCATCCAAAGAGGATAATGGGCTATATCTTCTATTTGATCAGATCCGTCAACTCTTGGCTGAAATTTTAATCGCACATTACCAAGAGCAGGATGGAAGTGAACTTGAAATCAACAGTCTGATTTACAAGTTAGTTACACTCCTTATCCGAAATTTCAAAACCACACATCTCGGGCAGAATCGATTTATTGAAATGAAGGATGAAAGAATTAGGGACATCCTTACTTTTATTGAAAAAAATTATCGTAAACAAATGTCTTTTGAAGAGATTGCCAAACGGCAATATTTATCCCTATACTATTTGTCCCGTTATTTCAAGCAGGCTGTTGGTGTCAGTTTTTCACAATATGTAAAACAAATCCGTTTGAAATCAGCTGTTCATGAGCTGTTATATACCGATCATACCATCATGAAAGTCTCGTTAAATAATGGTTTTCCAAATGTGAAAGCTTTTAACAAGGCTTTTAAGGAAATGTACAATCAAACACCTGCCGAATATAGAGGTCTTCATAAAAAAGAACCTTTCCAGGAAGTAAATAATATAAGCGAACAATATACTCTGGTGAATTCGCCGCACTTTTTAATTGAATTGAGCAAGTATATTTCGCAAAAGGACCAAAATGTTACGGTGAAAGAATCGGGGGTTTCTGCGGTACATATTAATCTGCCGGAAGAGCCTGTTCTTGTCCGGGATAAAGCCCAGCGATTACTGGTGATTGGTCAGCTGGAATATGCCTTAAATGAAGAAGTCCAAGCAGAATTAAAGCTTATTCAGGAGCAGCTCCATTTTGAATATGCCTATTTCACGAACCTATTATCCCCCGCTTTTACGACAATGGACCCGTTTTTGCAAATAGGAGGGCCATATTATAAGATTGATGCGTTATTTAACGAATTTCAAAGGCTGGGTTTAATTCCGTTCATTAGCGTTGAGATTGAAAAGGAAGTCGTAAGCAGCCCCGATTATATAAGGATGTTAGATGATTTTTTACAGCACGCCGTCAGTTATTTTGGCGATGACTTTGTCGGGAAGTGGCAATTTGAATTGGTGTTCTCCGAATGGGATCAAAAAGCCCGGACTTTTTATCAAGAATACTTTAAAACTGTTAAAAAGAGGGCTTCCACCGCAAAAGTTGGAATTCATGTGCCATTTTCCTTAGAAAAAGGATTATCAGTCCCTGTTACTGAATTTTTAAAGCAAATGGAACAAATTGATCTGGTGTGCTTCAGCTGCAATCCTAATGAACAAGTTGACTTTACCGATATGGATAACAGTTCCTTCAAGGGAGTAAAAGATTATATAAAAAAATCGTGTATTGAATTAAAAGCAAACCTTTCGTCAGCTAGCTTGGCTGGCAAACCAATTTACCTGACAAACTGGAATACACTTTACGGTAATACAGTAAATTTAAGTGGAACTTTTTTTCGATCAGCTCTCATTTTTAAAGACATGCTGGATGTTATAAAAGAGATTTCCGGTTTGGGATTTTGGATTGATACCCATTCATTAGAAAAAGGTAATATGAATAATGATAATATTGCAATGAATGGAATTGCCCTGCTTTATTATTATCAAATAAAACGTCCGGCGTTTTTTAACATGCAATTAATCGCAAAAATTGGGCAAGAAATTTTAGCCGAAGGTGAGGACTTTATACTGACGAAGGGGAAACAAGGGTACCAATTAGCTTTATATAACAATTCTTATGTTAATCCCACTTATTCTGTCGAAAGCTTCTTTTTGAGCTCCTTAACAAAGGAAAAGAAAATCATGATTTCAGGGCTGCCTTCTGGCACTTATCAAATTCGCAAATACATTCTCGATAGAAATAACGGTGCATTTTACTTTAATTGGCTCAATCTCAATCAGCAGTATATCTATGATCAAGAGATCATTACGTATCTCAAGCAGCGAGCCTATCCAGATTTGCAAATCTATGAGGAAAACATTGTCTCGGAGCTCTTATTACAATCCACCTTGACGTTAAATGCCATTCATCTCTTTGAAATTAGGCCATTAGGTTAAAACTTAATGGTCTTTTTTTGTTGTTAAGTTAGGCCAAGTTATGAAAAAGGGCAAATGAAGGAGTGTGTTTTCGACAATGATTGGAATGTTTTCAATACTTAAAAAATTTATAATGAAGACAAGAAAGCGATTACATAAATATTAATTCGGAGGTAGCCTTTTATGTCTGTTTCTCAAGGAACGATTAAGAAGCAAAGCGATGCAAAACTTTCGGTATCAAAGGAAAAGAATACCGGTGGAGTTTTGTTGACTACAGCTTTAATGGCTGGTTATTCCATGATTTACATGGACAAAAACATGATTTCGACTGCAATTATCCCAATTGCAGAACAATTCCATCTAACAACAAGTCAAACCGGTTTGATAATGAGTTTATTTTTCTTGGGCTATTCATTAATGCAGATACCTGGGGGATGGCTCGCAGATAGGATTGGATATAAAAAGGTACTAATGCTTTCGCTTTCGCTCATTACGATATTTTCATTTGCATTTGGCCTTGCTGGAAGCTTATTGATGTTTATTTTGATTCGTTTTTTGGCTGGTATTGGCCATGCAGGCTATCCTCCAAGCTGTTCAAAAGGAATCGCCGAAAATTTCCCGAAAACAAGACGAACTTTTATTCAATCGCTCATTTTGTCAACGAGTGGAATTGGCGGAATTTTTGCGTTTGTAATCGGGGCACGGCTGATTGACTTAAATTGGCACTATGCCTACTATGCACTGGGGACATTTTTTGCCATAGCGTTACTTATGGTTGCTTTATTGGTACCTAATAGCCACCCAACTGCCAAAACGAAGACTGAAAAGAAACAAGTTAGTTTTAAGTCAGTGATTTCTAATCGAAATGTAATTATTTTATTCGTTGCCATGCTGCTGGCGAATGTGGCTTTTTATGGAAATATGTCATGGCTGCCAACTTTCCTAAAGACAAAATTTTCACTATCCATTAGTACGGTTGGGATAATCCTGGCAGTGAACGCTATTGGAGGAACGTTAGCTTCCATATTTGCAGGTGTATTGTTGACAAAATATTTCGCTGGCAAGGAAAAGTTACTGTTAATGGTATGTTCAGTCCTTTCATCCTTGTTGTTTCTTGGTTTAGTATTCTCAAATTCCTTGGCCCTTTCCATTGCTTTCTTATATGTGCTCACATTTTTACTAACCACGATTTTTGTGGGAATTTTCTCTTGGCCGCACAAAATTTTGCCTGAGAAAGTAATTGGGTCATCTATTGGGATCGTCAATACGGGTGGAACGCTTGGGGGCTTTATTGCACCAATGGCATTCGGTGCTTTAATTTCCATGGCCGGTGGATCGTTTTCTATCGTTTTTATCACATTGGCAATAGCCGTAGTAATATGCGGTCTAGTTTTACTTACCGTTAAAACAGAAAAATAATAGGAGGGAAAATGATGTTAGATCAATTAATGCAAAAACTTGAAGAGAAAAAAGAAAGAATGATTGAAATACGCAGATATCTCCATCAACATCCTGAATTATCTTTTAAAGAAGAAAAAACGGCCCAATATATTGCTGATTTTTATAAAGATAAAAATGTAATAATACGGACAAATGTTGGCGGATATGGAGTGGTAGTGAAAATCGAAGGAGGACTGGCAGGTAAAACGGTTGCCCTGCGTGCTGATTTTGATGGACTGCCTATTATGGAAGAGGCAGATGTACCTTTTAAATCGGTTAATCCAGGTGTTATGCATGCATGCGGTCATGATGGACACACTGCCTATTTAATGATATTAGCCGAAGCATTAATCGAAATGAAAGACCAATTAAGAGGAAACGTCGTTATCTTGCATCAGCCTGCGGAAGAAACGCCTCCTGGTGGAGCAATTGCCATGATTGAAGATGGATGTTTGGAAGGTGTCGATAGTATTTTCGGTATTCACCTTATGTCCCCATCGGTGACCGGGGAAGTCTACTATCGTTCTGGAGAAATGCAGGCCGGACGCTCATATTTCAAAGTGAAAATCCAAGGAAAAGGCGGACATGGTTCGATGCCGCATACAAGCAATGACAGCATTGTCGCAGCAAGCCATTTTGTTGTAGCAGCCCAGACGATTGTCAGTCGCCGAATCAATCCTTTTGATATGGCGACAGTAACGATTGGCTCGTTTGATGGAAAGGGATCATTTAATGTCATAAAGGACAGTGTGGAACTTGAAGGAGACGTTAGAACCATGTCCAGTGAAGTTCGTGCTAAAGTGGAAACGGAATTCAAGCGAATACTAGCGGGGCTTGCTAAAGAATTTGACATTACCTATGACTTAATATATTCGCATGATTACCCTGTTTTGGTGAATGATAATGCCATGACTGAACTGGTGGTAAATGGAATTAAAAAGGCTGGAATTCCTGAAGTCAAAGCGTTAATGGAAACACCGCCAATGTCTGGTTCAGAGGATTTTGCTTACTATTTGCAAAGAATTCCTGGCAGTATGTTTTATGTTGGAGCAAAGCCGGAGAATGGTCCAGTTTATCCTCACCATCACCCTAAATTTGTCATTAATGAGGACAGCCTTATCATCGCGGCAAAAGCAATGGCAGCAGTAGTTGCGGAATATTTTGAACAGAAGTAAACAAAGGGAAAAAGGGGACGGTTCTTATGCCTGCGGCGTGGGAACCTTCTTCTTTATAGGAGTGATCACATGTCTTTTACTAATTTAAAAGAGTTAATTGAACTAGCAGAGCAGGAAAAATCAACTATTTCGGAATTGATGATCAAAACAGAGGTACAACAGAAAAGCTGTTCCAGGAAAACGATTATCGAAAAAATGTCAGAACAATTTACTGTAATGGAGGAGGCTGTCCGCAGAGGTACAATGAGTCCAGTCATGTCGCGTACTGGTTTGACTGGTGGGGATGGAAACCGTCTTTATCAGTATGCCCAAAACGGCAATTCCTTTGTCAATCCTAAAACATTGAATGCTGCAGCAAATGCACTCGCGGTATCAGAAGTAAATGCTGCAATGGGGCGGATTGTGGCGACGCCAACAGCTGGGTCAGCGGGAATCCTGCCAGCTGTCCTTGTTCACGCCCTTGCCAGCGGGAAATTTACCCGAGAGCAGATTGTACAGTCAATATTCACTGCCTCTGCCCTCGGCTTAGTTGTTGCCAATAAAGCTTCGATATCAGGGGCAGCCGGCGGGTGCCAAGCTGAAATCGGTTCAGCAACCGCAATGGCAGCCGGCACCCTGGTAGAGCTTGCCGGTGGAACACCAATGCAAGTTGGAAATGCCGTCGGAATTGCTTTGAAAAATTCACTGGGATTGGTTTGTGACCCGGTTGCTGGGCTGGTGGAAATCCCGTGCATCATCCGCAACGGTTTACATGCAATTACCGCCCAAGCTGCTGCAGATATGGCTTTAGCCGGGATAGCCTCCGTCATCCCACCGGATGAAGTGATCCATGTGATGCATGAAGTCGGACAGCAAATGCCCGAATCGTTGAGAGAAACCGGTATAGGCGGTCTTGCCGGAACTCCGACCGGGCAAAAATTAAAGAAGCAGATTCTAAACGAAAAAACTAGTGGCTGTGGGCCGGCAAAATACCAAAGTGCGTATGAAATCATCGGTCCCGTAATGGTTGGCCCTTCGAGTTCCCATACAGCCGGGGCTGTCCGGATCGGGAATATTGCCCGCCAGCTATTAAACGAAAATCCAGTATATGCAAAGTTCTCGCTGATGGGCTCTTTCGCAGAAACCTATCAAGGCCATGGAACAGACCTAGCTCTTTTAGCTGGTGTGCTCGGGTTATCTACCATGGATGATGGCATTCCAAATTCAAAGGAAATTGCTGAGGAAAATGGCTTACAATATGAATTCACGAAACGGGTGCTTGGAAGCTACCATCCAAATACCGTTCTCGTAGAATTGACAGGGTTCACACGTACTGTAAAGGTTTTGGTCAGCTCTTTAGGCGGTGGTAAAGTGGAGGTTCAGGAATTCGATGAGTATCCATTTAAATTTTCAGGTGAACGGCCAACACTTGTTATTCGCCATTCCGACCAAAAAGGGGTTATTGCCGAATTGTCGGAAATTCTATATCAAAAAGGGTTCAATATAGCCCGTATGGCCAATGAACGTTCCAAAATCAATGGTGCTGCAATAACGATTTGTGAAATCGACAATACAATCGAAGACACTCTCTTATCTTTATTAAAAAGAGAGATTCCGACTATTGACGAAATTGTTTTGGTTCAAACTATGTAGGTACCTATAAAATTATCCATTAAGCTCGTGATCGTATTTTCGCTGATGCAAGAAAGCATGGTATGCGAATGCCTTTTGTCTATAATCTGATGCCAATCTTAAGGGCAAAATTAATGGGGAAAACTCCAAAAAGAAGGTAGTGCAAAATAATAATTCCATTTATCAGCAACTTCTTGTGCAATATCTGACTCTGATAAAGTTACAGCGACTACAAAATCGGACAGCATATTAAAATATACATCTAACGATCATAATCCGACTCAGTCATGGCTTTTGGGTCAACAATAATGCCTGCATAGGACATAGCATCGTAGGTCCCCGTGGCTCTCCAGCTAGACGGTGCTTTTAGGGAATCGACTAGACGTTGAATTTTCAGAAAGCAAGATTTCCAATATGCTTGACCTTGTGAAAAATACAATTCACGATTCGCCAGAACGAACGAAATCCGCTATGAATAATTTTCTATACACTTGGGGATTTCATATTTGCCACTCCATGAAAAGGCAGTCGAGACCGCAAAGGCAATAGGAATAGTCAAATGGGACAAGAATAAAAGCAGTTTTCTAAATGCTTACAAAAGTATTCAAAAAGAAGTCGATAAAGGAAAGCTTGGTTTTAAACGCAAGCATGTACGATGTTAAAATTAGCACTTTTTTATTAATTCCTTATCCGGAAAGTTTTTGAACAAATAAGCCTGTATCCACCTTGGATCAGGCCTTTTTTGTATATATAGAAAATTAATCACGAGAGATATTATGTTTTTAGACTTTGAAAAAAATCATGCTTGAATCTGCGATTGTCTAGAATTCTTTTTGAAAATCACCTTCGCTTTAAAATATGAGAACAAATAACAACCTATAATCACAATACCACTACCAATTCCTTGTACCCACGTCATTTTTTCACCTAATAATAGAAAGGCTAAAATTGCAGTAAAAATAGGATTGAAATTCAAAAAAATACCAGATGTTGTTGTACCTAATTTTTGTACACCAATGTTCCAAAGTACCATACATGCTACAGTTGAGATAACGCCTGTATATAAAATAGATTGTATGAAAGAAGTATTTATATTAGACACTGTAAAATTAGAAAAATTAAACGGAAGAAGAACTATAAGTCCAAATATACCAGAATATAATGTAGACATCATGGGTGTTGTTGTTACCATTGCCCATTTGCTACAAACGGAATATATTCCCCAAACGCATACAGCAGCCATCATATATAAATCACCTGTATTAAATCGTAATGAAAGGAATAGATCAATATTTCCTTTTGAAAGTACAAGTATTACGCCAATAAGCGAAAAAAACATAGAAAACATTTGTAGAATATTAATTCTTTCTTTTAAAAAGAAAAATGAAAAAATAGCAATTGAAATCATATTTAATGTTGATATTAACCCAACATTAGTGGCGGAAGTTTTCTCTAATGCTACAAATTGTAATAGGTTAAATAGAACCACACCTGTAATTCCCATCAAAAATAAAGGAAGGATTGCACTTCGAGGAGGAAATATCTTTCTTTCTTTCCACCATACAATTGGCAAAAGACAACTAATAGCAATGATCCACCTTAAACTCGTCAACGTCATCGGAGAAGCATGTTCGACAAGCGACTTTCCAACGACAAAGTTTCCACCCCATAACAAACTTGTTAAAAGTAATAACGAAAAATAATAATATTGCATTTCATTTTGCTCCTTTTCATCTTTCACAGTTTAAGTGAAAAAAGATCGAAGCCATTGTGCACAATGACATTTCAATTTTCATAATTAATTACTAATAATTTTAACATTTTAGTTCGTTAGTTAATATATTATTTTGTATAATAGAAGAAACTTAAAATAATATTAAAAAATGTTGCTGATATACAGAATTAAATTAAGTCTTGGCTATTAGAAGATACCGTTTTTGGAACATTTGTAAAAGGGGTGACTATAAGTGGAATCTATCGTAAGCAAGGTTCTAGATAATGTTGATATTCAAATTTTAGATTTACTGCAAAAGGATGCACAGTTAAGCAATACAGAGCTTGCAAAGCGTGTCAAATTATCTCCACCAGCTATACATTCAAGGATAAAACGTTTGGAAAATGAAGGATTTATTAATGCACAAGTAGCAATTTTAAACCAGGAGAAGCTAGGTTTTGATTTATTATGTTTCATTTTTATTAGTACGAATATACATCAATCTGAAGAACTGGAAGTTTTGGAAAAGGCATTAGCTTCTATGTCAGAAGTATTAGAGTGTCATTGTTTAACAGGTGAGTATGATTATCTTCTAAAAGTGGCTAACAAAGATCGGAAGGAATTAGAAATATTTATTAGAAAGTTAAATAAACTAGGCATCACAAAAATTCAAACTAGCCTAGCTCTCAGAGAAATTAAATATTCAACTGTTTTACCTATATCGGAAGAAAAGTCCCGTTCGTAAAAGTACACTTTTACGAACGTTTTTTGATAGACAAGAGAGAGAGAGAAAAAGTAGAAGAAGGAATAAAAAAATGAAGTCCTTAAATTTGGAAACATACAAGTCTGCAGCAAGGAACAAAATGAAGAACAGCAAATTCAGGCCATGAAATAAAAGGGTTGGATAAAAAATCTTGTCAAAAAAAATAGCCATTTCTAAAGAGAGACATAGGCTATTTATTCATTATCAAGTTATATTAGTAAATATAAATCCATTTCTAAGTTGAACTTTAAATGCGATTATATTTCTTTCATGAAAATATCCTTCTCTAATTTTAAATATTTAATGTGACGTCAAAGCTATTAATTATTTTATTTCTGTTGAATTTGTTAAGGAGCCATTATAGATTGGATCCTAAGGAACCAGTCATTTAAGATTATTCTTATCACTTCAAGAAAATTGAGCAGGTACACTCTGTCTTTCAATAATTACATATCAACATCACTAAAAATACAAGCTTATGATCAATCCCGATAAAATCATTGCTATAGAAATTTGAAATTTATAATTCCTACTGTATACACCATATGTTTTTTCTTGAAAATGGATTGCTCAACTAGTTTAAGCACTGAGCCGTGCATCGATTAAAAAGCAGTGCACTCTTTATGAGTTGCACTGCTTTTTAAAATTTTATCCCGTTTATTATGGTCTTTAATTAGAAAATCGGTATTAAAGTATAGCTGAATGAATCATTATCTTTATTTATTTAACAAAACAGCTTCTTCGTTTCTAGGCTGTAGAGCCATTTGTAGTGCTAATTTTTCTTCATCGTTTAAAGGGACCAATGGTAAGCGGACACCTCCAACATTTAACCCACGCATATTTAATGCTGATTTTACCGGTGATGGGCTTGGTGCAGCAAATAATGCTTTCATGATTGGAAGAAGGTTACGATGTGCAGAAGCAGCACCATGAACATCGCCATTTTTAAAGCTATTGATCATTTCTTGCATTTCATTACCAATTATGTGTGAAGAAACCGAAACAATGCCTGTTCCACCGATGGCTAAAACCGGTAATGTTAACCCATCATCGCCGCTGTACAAAGTAAAATCACTAGTTGTTTTGCTTATGATTTGTGCCATGGCATCTAAGTCACCACTTGCCTCTTTTACTGCCACAATATTGTTGATTTTTGAGAGGTTAACAATCGTCTCTACTGACATGTTTACAACACTTCGTCCTGGAATATTATAGAGCATTACCGGTAAAGATGTTGATTGGGCAATAGCCTTAAAGTGCTGAAATAATCCTTCTTGAGACGGCTTGTTATAGTATGGGGTAACGAGCATTATTCCGTCGACTCCTGCTGCCTCTGCTTGCCTTGTTAAGTTGATAGAAGCTTTCGTGTTATTTGAGCCAGTTCCAGCTATGACAGGAACTCTTCCATCAACAACTTCAACAACAATTTTGAATAAATCTAGTTTCTCTTCTGTTGTTAATGTAGGGGACTCTCCAGTTGTACCAGCTATTACTAATCCATCAGAACCATTAGCAATTAAATAGTTTACTAAAGTTCTCGTAGCATTAAAATCAACCTCATCATTATGATTGAACGGGGTAACCATTGCGGTTAAAACTTGGCCAAAATTCATAACTTCACACCCTTTTGTATAATTTTTAAAAATATTCAGAGGTGGTTAGGGCCATTCAGGAGTAAACGCAAAAAAGCAACAACGAGGATTCGCTGCTGCAGTAGAAACAATATTAATCAAAAAAATGTTTCCGCGCATAAGATAGCCCTCCATATAGTTTCCTATATGACAGTCCTGTATTTATTCAATAGCAGAACCAGCTTCAAGAACATGAGATTCTTTCCGCTTCGGCAAATTCCCCTTTCCACAATAGTCATAGGATCTCATTCTCCTCAAAATGTGTACTAATGGTTTTTGCTCCTCTATCCTCACTTCAAAAGTATGAAGTAAGAAAATATTTAATTGACTGTAATATAACAAGGAATCCTTTCTATTGCAAGGCAATTTAGAAAAATTTTTTTAGAATACATGAATAATCAATGAAAATGGATACGGTATAGGGCTGGATTCATCTTTTTTAGATTATGTAATCTCAACATTAATAGTTTTATAAAACAAACTGTATGAAAGGTTTATCTTTTTATAGAAAGTTTTTACAATAGGTATATCTTATAGAAGTAATTGGTATTTAACCTATGAATACTTAGAATAATGATCAAGGTGGGGAGGACAGCATGATATGAAAATCCGTGACGTGGGAAGCAAGAAAACGATCGCTTCAATTGTAAGTAGGACACCATTGATTCAGGATTGGAACGAGATACGTATAAACAGCATACGTATCTCGTTCCAAATTCATGAGATGAAATGAAAAAAGCCATTAAGATTCGTGGGGTTGTTAACAAAGAAAATTGATCACGCATTGAACTGCGAAATGGGAAAGATGGCAAAAATGCCATTCCACCGAGAAAGTCTTTAACAGGAAGTTTGCATTAATAACTTAATAACGACCGGTGTTCGCAGAAATAATTAGAGCCCCACTTGAAGAATAAATACCTGCTTTGGCCAAAGCATTATACGGATCTAAATTCCATAATTGTGCAGTATAACAGGACGTCTGACCTTTCATTATCCATCCGTTTCCACCGGAACTAGCACAACTTGTAAATGCTCTCTTAGTCGTGCCATTAAAACTGTCCACCCAAACATTTGCATAATAATCATAAGGAGCAGACGAATAAAACTTTAAGTAACCCCATGCCGTATGACAATACGCACTTCCTTTTAGCTGCACATATCCAATTTTCACACCGTTTTTATAGATATATTCTGTTTCATAGGTGATTGGGCTTTTAGAAGCACAACCTGTCGAATAAGGGTTTGTATTATCGTAGGACAAGGCAAATGCTTTATTCATCGGTGCAATCGCAAAAAACAGTCCAAAGACAAGAGTTATTACCATCACAATATTTAATAATTTTTTTATAATAACCTCTCTCCTTTCCTTCTTCTAGACTTTACCATATGAAAATTGGTATTTCTATGTACTATGGAATCATTTACCATCTGTATAAATATTACCATTTTACGGGTAACTACCTAGTTAAGGGATAGTACCCCATTCCCATTAAGAAAAGACAAATCAATACCAAAAACGAGACAAAAAGTGAATGGAACGAATACTGGCCTTAGTCCTTTTTTGGATTTATTAATATATAAATTACATTGGTCTTATATTTTATTAATAATGTAAAGTTACTATTTTAATTGGTAAACACCATAAAAATTTATAAACAAGGAGGATATTTGTCGATCTGTTAAAAAAATACATAATTAGCTAAACGATAAATAGGAGGTATTGATTTTGAAAGGGAAAAATAAATTTGTAGCAATGCTGACAGTTGTAACGGTAGGATTAACAACTTCTTTATCAAGTGTCCAAGCATTCTCGGAATCTTCAAATTCAGATAATAAACGTAAACCAGAGCTCGTTTTTCCAGTTATCAGTGATGTACATATTGATGATGGATCAACAGCTGATATGAACAAGTTCAGAACAGCCATGGATCAATTAAATAAAGCTGCGCCTAGACAGGATGCTTTTGTTGTCGTTGGGGATTTAACGGACTATGGATACGCTACTGAATATGATAAGTTCTTCTCCATTTATAATGAGAAGAAACAAGGTGATGTCCAATCTATGTTTACAATGGGGAACCATGATTATTGGAATGGACTTTCCGTTGAAAAGGCACAAGATCGTTTTCTCGAGAAAACAGGAATGGATTCTCTTTACTATCATAAAAAAGTAAATGGATATGATTTTATTACGTTAAGTCCGGAAAATGGTAATACGCATGGTTTATATTCTGTTAATCAAATTAACTGGCTAGGTGAAAAGTTAGCTGCAGCAGAAAAAGAGAATCCGGGCCAACCAATCTTTGTTTTTCTTCATCAACACATTAAAGACACTGTGTATGGAAGTGACTTGTGGGGAACTCAGGAAAATAAAGAACTTTTATATGATACTTTAAAGAAACATCCACAGGTTATTACATTTTCAGGCCATTCTCATTATCCACTCGAAGACCCTAGAACGATTCATCAAAAAGACTTTACGTCAGTTGGCACGTCTTCTGTAAGTTATTTGGAATTGGAGCCAGGCAAACTTCAAGGGTTCCATCCAGAAGGATATCGGGACATTAGTCAAGGAATGATTGTAGAAGTTTATAATAATGAAGTTGTCATTAAAAAACGTGACTTTCATAAAGACGATTGGACAGGAAAACCATGGGTAATAAAGAATCCTTCTAAAAAAAATAAATTTAAATATACAGACGATCGAGATCAGTTACCACCGGTTTTTGCAGTTAAAGACAAGGCTTCGATTGTAGAAGAAAAATCGACACTAAGAAGTTTAAATGTAACATTTCCACAGGCAAAAGATAACGCACTCGTACATTCTTATCACATTACAGCCAAAAACAAGGAAACAGGGGAGCTGGACGCAGATTTCACCGCATTTTCTGAATTCTATTATGATCCTGTGCCAAAGAATTTAGAGTTCCCTGTTGCTGGACTTAAGCCAGGTACTGATTATGAAATTAAGGTACAAGCACTAGATTCATTTAACAATAGCAGTAAAAGGGTGTTACTGGCTGATGGTCAGACAAAAGCCCTGGAAATGGTCTCGGCACAAGCTTCTCCTTCTTTAGTAACGGAAGGTGAATCGACTGCACTCCAAGTGAAGATGAAAAATTATGGAAGGGAAAGTGTGAAAGGGAAAATTAAAGTTGATGCACCTGAAGGTTGGAGTGTGGAGCACTATGAACTTGAGTATGAGCTATCAGGAACTGAAGAAAAAATGTTGCCAATAAAAGCTACACCTAGCAAGGAGATTTCGGGTTCATCACAATTCAAGATTACTGCTTACGAGGGACGCCAAATAATTGGCTCCAAGAATATAAATGTATTCGTCAACATGATGCTTGGAGAAAGTTTTGACCAATTAGAGTCTGCATTAAAGCCAGCAGTGAATGAAAACATTCCAAGTTCCATACTCGGGTGGAGCCATACAGCTCCTAATGGCTGGTCGGTTACAAATAGCTCGAATATGCCAGCTGGTACAGAAGAGTGGCAAGGTTGGAGCTTCACAACAAAGGACTTTTGGACAAAAGCAGAAGACCAGGAGCGTAACAAATTTGAACTTGGTCAAGGAGTTATAGCAGTAGCGGATCCTGATGAATGGGATGATAACGGTTCACCAGCAGCAAAAGGCTTTTTTGATAGTACTTTAACTTCACCTTCTGTAAAAGTTGATGGTGCAAAAGATCTATACCTAGGATTTGCATCCCACTATAAACAAGAAGGAACGCAAACAGCTGAAGTAACTGCTGTCTTTGATAATGGGGAAAAACAACATGTTCTCGTTTATGACAATAAAGCTGCTTCGGATAATAAAAATGGACATGTTTTGAATAAGTATGAAGTTAAATCGATTAGGGTTCCTGAAGATGCTGCCTCTATGAAATTACAATGGAGAATGCATAATGCTAAAAATAATTGGTTTTGGTCGATTGACGATATTAGATTGGATGACCAAATGATCGTTTCACCAAATTAATGAGAAGAACAGGTGAACTTTTCTTAAAATTTGTAAAAAGCGGACTTTCCTTAAGGGGAAGTTCGCTTTTTCTCTATGTCTCACAAACTCTGGACAAATAGTAAACTAATAAACCTTCATGGTCTTTTCCGTGTGCTTGATAAAGGTTTCGCCTAATTAATTTCGTATCTTTGTGAAGATAAAGCATCAAATTGAATGGATAGTAATTAATTATAAATACTGAAGTGCAGCTTTATATAATACTTGGATAATTTATAAATAATATCATTATTATAAAAGGTAGGTTTAAAAAATATTTTAACAAAAAACAAGCTTAGCCGGAACTTGCTAGATGCTTGCGTCGAGGAAGCTTGGTAAACAGTCGGCGGCAAGGGCGCTGATTTCGGAAATCATCTGAAACTTTCATAAATAAAAAAACCACAGGTAAACTAAATAAAGACTTGGTTATACTGCATGATTATTTTATTGTTTTATATGAACTGAAAACCCAATGGATTGAAGAAATAAGCGACACTCCTGCCGAAAAACTGGCTAGCCGAGACCCCACAGACGCTTGCGTCGAGGAGGCTTGGCAGACAGTCGGCGGAAAGGGAGCAGATTTCTAAAATCAAGTTGGAACGTTTTTTAAATAGATACACTCGCTCTTCATGGTTCTTATTGTTTTATGAAACCTCAAAAGATTGAAGAAATATGCAACACTCCTGCCGAAAAACTCGCTAGCCGGAACCCCTCTAGATGCTTGCGTCGAGGAGGTCTGGCAGACAGTCGGCGGAAAGGGAGCGGTTTTCAGAATCCAGTTTTTCAAATAAAAAAATATAGATTTACAATAGAATAGGATTTTTTCTGTGTATTTTAGAAAATTTTAAGATTTGTGTGATATGTTTTTTTTAGTACTAAGAAAAGTTATCGTGGGAAACATTTTTTTATGCAAGAACAGCAGATAAACAACTTTTCTATAAATGAGTGAACGAGAGATCGATGCGGGGTGAAAATATTTGTCAATTAAAATGAGGTTTCTGTTGTCCTACGTTGGCGTAATTCTTATTTCCATCACTTTGTTTTTAGCAGCTGGATTTTTACTTATTTTTGCGATAACAGGTGATGTAAAAGCGATAGAGCATTTATACAAAAAATCTTATCTCCAAAAACCTTTGACTGCAGTCGAGGAAAGTGTGTTTCTCGATTTAAAGCTTTTGGCAAAAAATAACCCTGAGCAGCTTCTAAACGAAGAACAGCTGAAGAAGATTGAACATGGAGATATTAAGATCGTCGTTAGAAAAGGTAAAAACATTGAGTATGCGTCCCAAACACTAGATAAGCTAGGCTTGATACAATCACTTCCCAAGTTCGAAGAAACGAACATCAATACGCGGGACACAATCAAAATGAAAGACTCTTTTTTCACTTATGTGAAGTTTGATTATTATTTTTCGGATAAAAGTGAAGGAAGTATTTTTGTATTGAGAAAGGCAAGTTCATATGCCGAGCTGACTCGAGAGCTCTTTCCCATTTTATTCGCTCTATTGTTATTACTGTTTGTAATGATTATTGGACTTTTAAATTATTTAGTTTCACGTAGCATCATCAAACCGATCTCAATTCTTAAAGAAGGCACAGAGCGGATAAAATCAGGAGATTTAAACTTTGAAATTAAAGCGACTTCAAATGATGAAATCGGACAATTGAATAGAGCGTTTGAGGAAATGAGAAAAAAGTTAAAAGAGTCCGTAAACATTCAGCTTCAGTATGAGGAAAATCGCAAAGAGCTTCTCTCCAATATTTCCCATGATTTGAAGACACCGATCACTTCGATTATGGGATATGTTGAGGGGATTAAAGACGGAGTAGCAAACACCCCACAGAAAATGGACAAGTATTTATCGACTGTATACCTAAAAGCAAGAGATATGGATTCATTGATAGATGAATTATTTTTATTTTCCAAGTTGGATTTGAAAAAAGAACCATTCACTTTTGAAACGGTCAGATTAGATAAGTATTTAAAAGACTACGTAGATGAACTTCAACTGGATTTACTTCAACTAGGGATCCAGATTGAACTTCATCAGGTGAATAACCCGATATACGTGACAGCGGATAGAGAGAAACTGAAACGCGTATTGGCCAACCTGATCAGCAATTGTGTAAAGTATATGAATAAAGATGAAAAACACATTTCCATTTCTCTGCATGAAGGACTATATGATGTTGTTGTACAAGTAACAGATAATGGCTATGGAATAGAATCTTCTGCTTTGCCTTATATATTTAACCGCTTTTATCGTGCAGAGGAATCTAGAAATTCTCGGACTGGTGGAAGTGGTTTAGGACTTGCGATTGCAAAAAAAATTATCGGCGAGCATGGTGGAGATATTTGGGCTACTAGCGAGATAGGAAAAGGTACAAGTGTCTTTTTTTCCATAAAGAAAGGTGAGGAAATGTGAAAAAGATATTACTTATTGAAGACGAAGTCAGTATTGCTGAATTGCAAAGGGACTATTTGGAAATTAATGATTTTAGTGTTGATATTCAACATACTGGTGATGCAGGTCTCCAACAGGCCCTTCAAGGAAATTATCATTTAATCATTTTGGATATCATGCTTCCAGGGTTGAATGGATTTGAGATATGTAAACAAATACGTGCTGTCAAGAATATTCCGATTTTGCTTGTATCCGCCAAAAAGGAAGATATCGATAAAATTCGGGGGCTTGGTCTAGGGGCAGATGATTATATTACAAAGCCATTTAGTCCAAGTGAACTAGTTGCAAGAGTGAAAGCGCATATAGCGCGGTATGAACGTTTATCAGGAAGTCACCCCAAATCTAATTCAATCTATGTTCATGGAATTTCAATAGATAAGTCAGCACGCAGAGTTCACATAAACGGAGAAGTGGTCGCGTTTACAACAAAGGAATTCGATACTTTAGTGTTTTTTGTCATGCATCCGAATCAAGTATTAAGTAAAGAGCAGCTTTATGAAAATATTTGGGGATTGGAATCGGCTGCAGATGTTTCGACTGTCACCGTCCATATCAGGAAGCTACGTGAAAAAATTGAAAGAAATCCTGCACATCCTAAATTTTTGGAAACCGTTTGGGGAGCGGGGTATCGCTTTAATGTTTAAATAGCATGTTAAGGACCCGTCACGAAGGTGGCGGGTTTTTTTTATAAACATTAAGAAATTTTATTAATAAGTTAATCATTTTTTAAGAAATTGTTTAGAGGGAGTTTAAGGTTAAGCATTAACATTATGAAGACGGAATAAGTAAGTAACTAAAAATAAAAGGGAGAAAAAAATCATCATGGAACCTAAAGAACATGTCAATTTGCTACATAAGAATGACGGGAAATCCTTTTGGAAAGGATGGTGTGTTTCATGTGGAGACGGCTAACGATTGTCATCGGAAGACTTTTCATCCTTCAAGGCTGTGTCTTGGAGAATGAAGTAGAGCTAAATAAACAAGAAAAGGAGACAGGAAAGGGAATGAATGAACAATTGATTCAAGCTGTAGAACGTAAAGAAACGGAAAGAATAAGAAGCTTGATTGAGCAAGGTGCAGATATAAATACACAGGACTCAGAAGGGCGAACCGCCACTATGATTGCGACTTATAACAATGATGTAGAGACGGCAAAAATCCTTATTGAAGCGGGTGCAGACGTCAACATACAGGATGACATGAAAAATAGCCCCTTCTTGTATGCCGGTGCTGAAGGTTATGTTGAAATACTTAAACTTGCGATTGAAGCGGGTGCAGACCCCACTATAACCAACCGTTATGGAGGAACGGCTTTAATCCCTGCTTCTGAAAATGGTTATGTAGAGGTTATTAAAGAGCTTCTTACTAAAACTGATATTGATGAGAATCATGTGAATGATCTCGGTTGGACCGCTTTACTAGAAGCTATCATTTTGAATGATGGTGACGGAAACCAGCAGCAAACAGTGCAATTGCTAATAGATCATGGGGCAGATGTCAACATCCCCGATAATAGTAGTATGACACCTTTACAACATGCCCGCGAGAAAGGGTTTAAGGAAATCGAACAAATTTTACTTACGGCAGGAGCAAAATAACCAGATCGCTATACTTTCAATTTGTAATGTCAATTGCACTACAAAAAAACCACAATATGATGAGGAGACGAAAAAATGAATAAAAAAGCAAAAATTTCATCAGCTATACTACTTGGGTTAACATTGGCCATAACAGGATGTAACACAAACGCACAAGACAATAAAAATGCTCAGAAGCAGGAACAAACTGCAAAACAGAGGAAACAAGAAAATAAGTTAACCGCCGGAGAGGAAATGACTAAAATTCTTACTAGCACGAATTGGCAAGGAACAAAAGTTTATGATAAAAATAATAATGACTTAACAAAGGAGAATGCAAGTTTCATTGGTCTAGCTAAATATGACGATGAAGCATCGAGATATGAATTTTTTGATAAAAATACTAAAAAAAGCCGAGGTGATAAAGGAACTTTCTTTATCACGAATGGGAAGATTCGAGTGTTAATTTCAGAATCAATGGGTTACCAAGCCGTTGTTGAAATAACAGAACTGAATAAGGATATGTTTACTTATAAAAGAATGGGCAAAGATGCAAATGGTAACGACGTAGAAGTGTTTGTCGATCATATTCCTTATACTGAAACAGAACTTTCCTTTACTGATCCAGACAAAAATTTGGAAACTTACACAGGAGATGTAGTTACAGACGTTGATGGAGACAAAATTTTATCAAGCACCACATGGAAAGGTACAGTGGCATTGGATGAAAAGGGAAATGATGTTTCAAGCTATAACTCGAATTATTTAGGTCTGGCAAAATATGATGATAAAACAAATAAGTATGAATTTTTTGATGCTAAAACCGGTGAAAGCCGTGGTGATTACGGCTATTACGATGTTGTTCATGGAAATAAGATTAGAGCCCATGTTTCACAAGGGGAAAATAAGTATGGTGCAGTTCTTGAACTTACGGAGCTCAATGAAAATAAATTCACTTATAAACGAATCGGTAAAGATAAAGAGGGCAAAGATATAACGATAACAGTTGAACATATACCTTATGATGGTGATTTGAAACTAAAATCAACAAAGTAAATAAAAAAGGGATTTTGCATTAATAGCAAAATCCCTTTCTTGATATAGTAATAGAAGGTAGTTCAAGCTTATTACGCGTTAAACTGTTCAACAGATGTTTCCAGGTCATTAGCGAGCTTTACCATCGAAGAGGTTGAGAAGGAGATGTCCTCCATGGATTTCGCTTGTTGATCGGTTGATTGTGCCACTTGCTTTGAAGCCACTGCCGTTTCCCTTGTTAACCCTGCAAAATCTTCTATCGAAGCATTGATTTCTTGAGAACTTGCTGCCATTTGCTCTGTAATGGCGGATATTTCTTGAATCTGATCACTAACATGCTCAAAAGATTTTATGGTCTGTTTAAATGTTTCTCTTGTATTCAGGACAAGTTTTGTCCCTTCCTCTACCTCTTTAGTTCCAGTTTCCATCATTTTCACTGATTCATTTATGATGGATTTAAAATGAAGTAGGGACTCTTGTATATTGAAAGCAGATTCCTTCGTGCCTACTGCCAATTTCCGTACCTCGTTCGATACCACCGCAAAACCTTTACCCTGTTCACCGGCTCTAGCAGCTTCAATTGCCGCATTTAATGACAGCAGGTTTGTTTGCTCGGCAATTCCCGTAATTAAATGTACAATATTCACAATCTCATTTGCTTGTTCGTCCAATTTCTTTATTTCTGAACTTGTTTGCAGCATAACATCTTTTACTTGCAGAATTTGATTTGAGAGTTCATTTATATCTTTATTTCCAATGGACATTCTAGCTGAAACATGATTTGTCTGTTCGCTGACTTCTGAAGAAGCTTCGGCAATTTTTTGTATCCCTATGGTCATTTCCTCGATGACCCTCGATGATTCTTCACTTCTGTGCAATTGTACTTCCGCAGCTCCTGCAACTTGCTGAATGCCTTTAACGATATATTGTGTGGAAGTATCCATTTCTTTGATTTTGTGTTCGATATCACTTGATGATTCCAATAGCTGGAATGACGAGCTTTTCATGGAGTTGACGATCATAGTTGTATTGGTGATCATTTCTTCAAAGGATTTCACTAAAACCTTGATTTCGTCGTTTCCCTTAACCCTTGTGTTGCTAATCAGTTTATTGGCTGATAATAAATTTCCATTTGAGATTTCCTTTGCAGCCATGCTGACCTTGAGAAGGGGGCTTAACTTGCTAGTCAAGAACCATATTAATGCACCCACAACGATTGCCATTAAGATTACATTGATTATTATCATCAGGGGAAGGATGCCACCCAGTACCTTGCCGGTCGTAGCATCGACTTTACTGGCATCAATATCCACCCCTAGTATTCCAATGACCTTGTCCCCTTTCTTTATGGGAACAAAAACGGATAAATAGTCACCATATTCAGGATCATGAACGATGGAAGTGGTAGAAACCTTTCCCCTCATGACGCTTTCTACATCCTGATATGAAGTTACGGTTGTAGGGGTTAAAATGGGAGATGCTTTTTTATCTTCCTTCCCCATTCCATCTATAAGAATATGTACTTTTTCGCTACTTTTGTTAATCCCCAATGTATATACATATAATGCTCCAGTTTTTTGTTTATAATCGTCTAACTGTTCGCGTATCTCCCAATATGTAGAGGTTTCGGATTGATTACTTAAAAAATCAGCATAAGATGTTGGATTTATTCCTTGAGCGATGTTGCTTGCGATGTCTAAGCTGCTCATAGCGATTGTTTTCTCAACCGTATCATTTGTACTTTTATACATCAATAGTAAACTTCCAATTAATGTAATGACCATGCCTGTTAAAAGGACAAAACCTATTTTCGTACTGAGTTTATTCATCTTTGTTTATTCCTTCCCGTGTTATATATTAACCATGTTTTATATATCGGTAATAATTGAATATATTTAATGAGATTTAAAAGCTTCGGGTGGGGTTTTTATTACTTTAGTCTTTAACCTGTTGGAAAGAGGTTCATAATGAAATGATCTCAATATAAATAATGGATTGTAATTTCTCAAAAGAGAAAAAAGTATAAATCTTTAAAAATGGAAAATAACTTTTGTAGGAAAGACACGGGTTAAAATATACAAACGATTACCATTTTATGAAGCGCAAGGTCAAACAAGAAAAATAAATTCTTAAAGACAGATTTTTCAGCAGGAAAAACAAAATTCCCGACTTAAAAGCTCAATTAAAAGTAGTGGAATGTATTTTAAGGTAAACCTTATTGTTATGTTCGATCTCTATCCTATAAATATCTTAGTATAGAAAAAATTCATCTTTCCCATTCTGATTCTATAAATCTTGACTGAATAGGATAAGATTAATAAATGTTGATTCTCTAAATATTAATTAGTGAAAAATAGAGGATTTGTTAAATTGTTATAAAATTCAAAAAATGGTTTGACATTAGTAAAAATGGAAGCTTATAATCAACGTAAGATTTCAAATTTAAAAACTGAGTTTTATATTATAGAACAACTTAACCTTCATTCTATTAAAAGTAATTGTTTAAAAAGTCATGAATCAACTTGAAACGCAACTAGAAGTGAAGTGTTTTCCTTACTCCGAATAAAACAAAAACGGAGTTTTATAATATAAAACAATTTTACTTTGGCTTATACAAGGGTGAGGAGAAGTTCTTAAAATCAGTCATGAATGATAACGCTTACAAAAAACTTTTGGGAGGGTTTTTATTGAAAAAAAGAATGCCTTTTGTATTCTCCACAAGCTTAACTCTTGCAGCAGCATTACTTTTATCAGGATGTGGTGGAGGTGAGGGAGAAAAAGCCAGTGGATCTGGCGTTGAAAAGAAAACGATAAAAGTGGCAAATTATTTTGCTGAAAATCACCCTCAAAACATTGCCTTGAGAGAAAAATTCGAAAAAATAGTGGAAAAAGAGAGTAATGGTGAACTAGAGGTTCGGATTTATGCGAACAGTACTTTAGGTGCAGAAAAAGAATTTTATGACGGCGTCAGAAACGGAACGATTGAAATGGGTGTTCCAGGACTAATTATGCAGTCGGACATTCCGAAAATGGGTGTTCCGGAATGGCCCTTCCTATTTAGGGATTATGATCATGTAAAGAAGGTATTGAATGGACCTATCGGAGAAGAATTGACAGAAGAGCTTGATCCAAAACATGGAGTGACACCGCTCGCATGGAGTGCAAATGGATTTAGGATGTTTTCGAGTAATCGTCCAATTAAGAGTATGAAAGATTTTGATGGACTTCGACTCAGAATGCCGAACATTCCGAATTACATAAAACTAGGTGAATCATTGGGGGCTAACGTTAGTCCATTACCAATTTCAGAAGTTTTTACCGCACTTGAACAAAAGGTAGTGGATGCTCAAGATAATCCCATTGCCACGCTGAGATCCTCGGGGTGGAATGAAGTTCAAAGTGATGTACTAGAATCCAAGCATATGTTCAGCCCCAATATTTACATTATCAATAGCAAATTCTATAAAGGGCTGACAAAGGAGCAACAAACCATCATTCAAAAAGCAGCAAAAGAGTCGGCAGCATATGAGTTTGATTTGATGGAAAAAAGTTATGAAGATGACAAAGCATATCTTAAGGATAATGGAATCAAATTCACTAAGCCTGACGAAGACTTTTCACAAAAAATGTTAAAAGCATCTCAACCTGTTTATGATGAAGTTTTTGAGGAAAATGACTGGGCCGAGGAGCTTGTCGGAAAAATAAAAGCAGAATGAAGCAGGCGCTTTAGATAGGAAGGGGGAGATGTATAGGTGAATAAAATTTCCAGAACCCTAGAAAATTCGTTGAACATTATTATGGCAGCAGCTTTAGCAATTATGGTCGTACTCGTGTTTGGTAATGTAGTACTTCGTTATTTCTTTAATTCAGGGATTACTTGGTCAGAAGAAATGTCAAGGTATCTCTTTATTTGGTTGACGTTCCTCGGCGCCATCGGAGCTTTCAAAAACAAAGAACACTTAGGTGTCGACATGGTCATTAAACGGCTCCCGAATAAGATGAAAAAAGTGGTTCTTGTTATTAGTGATTTGATCATGTTATTCGTTCTTCTCCTGATCCTGGATGGCAGCTGGAAAATGACATTGATAAACATAGATAGTACTGCACCAGCCACAGGCATGCCACTGGCATTTGTATATGGGACAGGTATTCTTGTGAGTGTTTCAATGGGCAGCATGATCATTTTCAATTTGTATCGGATTTTCTTCAATAAAATTAAAGACGAAGAATTGGTGATGATAAGTGAGTCAGAAGAGCTAATTTCTCTCCATACTGATGAATTTGCTTCAGATATTAGGATTGTCAAGGAGGAGAAACAGGGATGATAGGTGTATTTGTCGGATCTTTACTGGGAGCCATGGGACTTGGAATCCCTATTGCCTTTGCCTTACTTGTGAGTAGTGTAGTGTTAATGTACTTCCTTGGTATTTTTGATAGTCAAATAATCGCACAAAATCTAATCAGTGGCGCTGATAACTTCCCTCTAATGGCCATACCGTTCTTTATGCTTGCAGGAGAGGCGATGAATAGGGGCGGATTATCACGGCGTATCGTTGAGATGGCAATGAACTTGGTTGGCCATATCAAGGGAGGCCTTGGCTATGTTGCGATCATTGCGAGTGTGTTGTTTGCAAGTTTATCAGGATCTGCTGTTGCCGATACAGCAGCGCTTGGGGCTATATTAATTCCAATGATGGTGAAGTCAGGGTATGATGTGAACCGGTCAAGTGGGTTGATTGCATCCGGTGGTATCATTGCCCCGATCATTCCGCCAAGTATTGGCTTTATCATTTTCGGTGTCGCAAGTGGAGTGTCCATTACAAAGCTGTTTATGGCAGGAATCGTTCCTGGTATTTTACTAGCGGTTGGACTAACGGTTACCTGGGCCATTGTTGCACGAAAAGATAAAGTCGCCGTTAACCCGCGAGCTTCAACAAAAGAAATTCTTACTTCTCTTCGTCAAGGAGTTTGGGCTCTATTCCTGCCCATCATTATCATTGGTGGATTGAAATTCGGTTTATTCACACCCACTGAAGCGGCAGTGGTGGCTGCAGTCTACGCCATATTTGTCGGTCTTGTAATCTATCGAGAAATGAAAATGAAAGATTTGTATGAGGTCTTTGTTCATGCAGGAAAAATGACGAGTGTTGTCATGTTTCTGGTCGCCGCGGCACTCGTGTCATCCTGGCTGATAACGGTAGCCGATTTACCTGGGCAGGTGATTGGATTGCTGGAGCCATTTATGGATCATCCATTCCTTCTATTAATAATGATAAACTTATTGGTCATCGTAGTTGGAACTGCTATGGATATGACGCCGACAATCCTTATTCTAACACCTGTATTAATGCCATTGGTGGTCGCTGCAGGTATTGATCCAGTTTACTTTGGTGTCCTGTTTATCCTGAATAACGCCATAGGTTTACTTACACCACCGGTCGGAACCGTATTAAATGTCATGTGCGGCATAAGCAAGATCAGTATGGAAGATATCATGAAGGGGATTTGGCCTTTCTTGCTCGTGGAAGTAATTGTATTGATCTTGTTGATTCTGTTTCCTTCCTTAGTGCTGGTTCCTCTAGGATGGTTTACCTCCTAACGGAATTAAACTAGTAATTCGGTTTGTATGCTGATATTCATCTTAATTAATAGGAGGAAAATGATAATGAATAATCTGTTCAAGCGTTTGGCGGTGGGGGTTTTACTGCCAGCCGTATTGCTATTAAGTGCTTGCGGAAACCAAAATGAAAGCGCTTCAGCTGACGGTATACAGGAAAGAACAATCAAAGCAGGGATCGGAAATAGTAAAATGCATCCACAAGGAAAAGGAATGGAGAAATTTAAAGAACTGGTTGAAGAAAAAAGCGGGGGGAAAATGAAAGTCCAAAACTTTTTTGATGCCACCCTCGGAGATGATCAGAAAATGACAGAAGCTCTTCAAGGTGGCTTACAGGAAGTAACTGTTCCTTCAACCTCCCCACTTGTTGGTATGATTAAGGAATTTGGAATTTATGACTTCCCATTTGTCTTTAATAATGAAGAGGAAGCTTATACAGTACTTGATGGTGCAGTAGGAAAAAAACTTTTGGATAAATTACCGGAACATGATTTAGTAGGTTTGGGATACTGGGAAAATGGTTTCCGAAACTTAACCAACAGTAAACACCCTGTTAAAACGGCTGAAGATTTCAAAGGGCTTAAACTTCGTACCATGCAAAATGAAGTGCATTTAGATGCATTTTCAAAGTTAGGGGCGAATCCATCGCCGATGGCTTTCTCAGAAGTATTTACTGCACTGGAAACAGGCACTGTTGATGGTCAGGAGAATCCACTCGCAACAATTCAAACGCAAAAATATAATGAAGTGCAAGAATACTTAAGTCTTACAAATCATGTTTATACACCATTTGTATTCCTTGTAAGTAAAAAGTTCTGGGATGACCTATCAGAACAAGAGCAAGAAATCATGAGTGAGGCTGCACAAGAGGCTGGAAAGTATCAACGGGAAGTTAACCAAAAAGAAAATGAAAAGGCACTTAAGTATCTAAAAGAAGAAGGAATGAAAATCAATGAAGTAGAGCCGGAAGAAATGGAAAAAATGAAGAAAGCCATTCAACCAGTGACGGACGAATATGCTCAGAAATTCGGGCCGGATCTTGTAGAGGAAATGATGAGCGAAGTTGAAAAAGTACGCGGTAAATAATCCAGACTGTTTGGAGGATAGAAAATGGATATTATCTCTGAACTTTTACGTGAAATCCAATTACCGAAAATGGTCAAAGTGAGGCAGAAATTTCGTACACCTCAAATCGCTGATGTAGCTGGTGAGGTGAAGAAGGCGATAAAAGAAGCAGGTGTCTTATCAAGAATAAATGAAGATGACAGGGTAGCAATTGCGGTAGGAAGCAGAGGGGTAGCGGACCTTCCTATATTAGTAAGAGAAACGGTAGCTGCCGTTATGGAAGCTGGCGGCAATCCTTTTATAGTCCCTGCAATGGGAAGTCATGGGGGTGCCACAGCGGAAGGCCAAATCGATGTGTTGCTTCAGCTGGGTATTTCAGAAGAAGCGGTTAAAGCGCCAATACTGTCATCGATGGAAGTTATTAAACTGGATGAATTGCCAAATGGGCTCCCTGTCTATATTGATAAGCTTGCATATGAATCTGATAAAATCATAGTCATTAATCGGATTAAACCACATACGGCATTTCGTGGACCGGTTGAAAGCGGACTTATGAAAATGATTACAATCGGGTTAGGCAAGCAAAAGGGAGCCGAAGCTGCACATGCATACAGCTTTAAGTATATGGCGGAACATGTCCCTGAGATAGCGAAGATTTCCTTGACAAAAGCTCCTATCATATTTGGTCTTGCGACTATTGAAAATGCCTATGATAAACCAGCGAAAATCGTCGCAGTCCCAGCAGAGGAACTGGAGGAAGTGGAACCGGGACTATTGCTTGAAGCAAAATCATTGATGCCAAAAATACATTTCGATTCGATGGACGTACTTATTGTAAATGAACTCGGAAAGGACATTTCAGGGGATGGAATGGATCCGAATATTACGGGTAATTTCGCCACTCCATATGCTACCGGGGGGCCAGACGTTAAACGGACCGTTGTACTTGGACTTACGGAAAAAACTCACGGTAATGCAAACGGCATCGGCATGGCTGATATGACGACGAAGGCTGTCATGAATGAAATCGAATGGGAAAAGGGCTATGCCAATGCACTCACAAGCACAGTTACAGATGTAGTAAAGCTCCCGATGTGTTTAGATACGCAGGAATTGGCTGTTAAAGCTGCTATCAAAACGTGCAATGCCTTTGACTTAAATAAAGTGAGAGTCGTAAGAATAAAAAACACGCTTGAAATCGGTGAAATTTGGATTTCTGAAAGCATGATGGAAGAAGCTTTAAAAAACAAAAATTTAGAAATCCTGTCAGAACCAGAAGAATTAGCACTAGACTAAAAACCTTCTTTAATATTTTAGAGAATGGAAGAATTCATTTGAAATTAGAAAAGGAGTGCTGAAATGACACACCTATATCCACTAATTGATAACGAAATAAACCCTTACCGCGATAATGTACAGGGAAAAGCAAATGAACCCATTACGGTTGCAGGTTTGTTGGACCGTTCGAAGCTGACACTTGGCACCACATATGAAGGGGGGAAGCCTGATTGGACGCTTGAAGAAATTTATATGCGGCTCGAGAGGAATGCCCCGCGTATCGCAATAATCGGTGGTTCGTCCGATCATCCGGCCCATATAATGGATTACCAAACGTCAGCACGGGCAGCAATCCGCATTTGGCAAAACGGCGGCGTGCCGTTTCATTTCTCGACACCGGTGATGTGTGATGGCACTGCACAAAACAATCAAGGAATGAGTTACTCTCTCCAGAGCCGAAACGCGGTTGCACAAATGGTTGTCAACCAGCTAGAAGCTCACAGTTATCATGGTGCATTCGTTATTCAAGGGTGTGATAAGCAGCCTCTTGGTGTTGTAAGTGCACTCGCACATGTTGATCGTGTTCGCCGAAACCGTGGGGAAGCACCCTTTTTCGCAACATTCGCACCTGCTCACGTATTGGAAGGCGGTTCGATCCCAGCTGACGTGATTGAAGAATTGGAAACTCTTGTGAAAAAAGCGGAAAGTAAAGGAGCTACTGATGTAGCAGTTGATTTACGAGATACGATGGCATATATATTGCAATGTTCATCGAATACTGCATTTCAGGGCGTATTTGAACGGGCCTATGAACGAGGAATATTGACGAAGGAACAGCATAAATACTTTGAAATGAGACTTGCTGTCGCAACATGTGACGGGCAGGGAGGTGTATGTGCCTTCAATGGTACAGGGAATAGTTCACGTCATTTAGTGGCAGGCATGGGTCTCGTTCATCCAGCCGTGGAGCTGTTAACCGATCCACCAACACAACGCCAGATTAACTCGGTGCTTGATAGCTTTGCCGGCATGATAAACGAAGAGCGCTACGGCGTGGCCAACATTGTCGCTGGGAACATAAAAAATGCAATCCGTATTCACAGCGCTTCGGGTGGTTCTACTAACTTAATGATGCATATTGTCGCAGGCATGCTTTATGCAGGATTCAAATTCAGTTTATGGGACCTTGACCGCATTCATCATTCACATCCAATTCCTGACTTATTTGATTACAGTTTGACAGAAGGAAGGGACATTTATTCACTTGCGATGCAGTGTTGCAGCGGGAAAAGCAGAGGAATGGAAACACTTTTTCATGAACTTATTGAGAATGGTGTACCAATGGATCAGGATGCGCCGACTGTTGCAGCAAAAACTTGGAAAGAACGTCTTTCGATCACAAGTAGCCTAAAAGCGGTTAATGTAAAGAAAAATCAGGTCATTTTATCCAATCCACGCCGTGGATTCAGCGGTGTTGATGTATTAAAAGGAAACTTCTTTGAAAGCGCCGTTGTAAAAATCAGCGGAATGCCGACACCACAGCTTGACCAATTCGATGATAAGCTTGCATTTGTCCTTTATTACGAAAATGAAGATGATGCAAATAAAAGCCTGCTCGATTCAAATCTGCTTTCAAAAATAAAAGAGCAAAAGGTTTTCGAACATAATCTATTGCTAGAATCTCTTAAATACAACAATGAGCCGGAATGGTCTCTTCTAAAAACCGCTGCCTATGGGGAGTTATTTGACAGGATGGTTGAAGAAGGCACATTGAAAATTGCTGTTATTATCTCAGGGCAGGGGCCAGTAGCATTCGGAATGCCGGAAATGTTTACACCAATGCAACACATCAATGCAAATCGTGTTATGAAAAAAATCGCTACAATCATTAGCGACGGCCGCTATTCAGGAGTCACATATGGTGCTGCCATAGGACATATGACACCGGAAGCGTATGAAGGTGGCGGCATTGGTTTACTTAAATCAGGGGATGTAATTCACCTTCAGCTTCGTGATCGACGGATTGATTTTGTCGATTCTACTCAACTTCATTCTGGAAAGGTTATTCATGATTTTGCGGATCATTTTAAAGAAGAAAGACAATCATTGGCAGCTGAACGCAAGCAGCGGATGAAAGTTAGACAAAAAATGGTTGCGGCCAGCAACAGGATGTTTGGACATACAGATGCAGCAAATGGTGTTGTTCCAATCGCTGTCATTGAGGATGCGGTACTTGATTATGAACAAGATATTATAATCCAGGAAAAAAAAGTAGAAATAAAGTGAGGAATGCTCGTCATAAATCCGATAAGATAAAGGTAGACAGAATGATAAAAGGAGTGAGGAACGATGCCTATCATCCAATCGGTGGAGCGTGCCTTGAAAATATTGGATTTATTTGATGAGCGTGAGCGTGAACTAACTATCACAGAGATAAGCAAACGAATGAATTTACATAAAAGTACGGTTCATTCACTATTAAAAACCTTACAGGAGCATCATTATATTTCACAGGGCGAAGAAAATGGAAAATACTCGCTAGGATTAAAGCTATTGGAGAGGGGAAGCGTTGTTGTGACCCATCTCGATTTGCGCAACGTAGCAAGAAAACACCTTGAATGGCTTTCAGCAACAACGAATTTAACGCTGCACCTTGTCATATTAGACGGGCAGGAAGGTGTTTATGTCGATAAAGTGGAGGGCACTGGGGTAACGGTCCTCTATTCTCGTATTGGCCGGCGTGTTCCGATTCATACGAGTGCAGTTGGCAAATCTCTTGTTGCAACCAAAACGGATAGTGAACTGGATTTGCTCTTGGACGGCTATGATTATACTGGACCGACCGAAAGATCGATTAGATCCAAGGACCAGTTTTTAGCGGAAATCGAAAAAGCACGCATTAATGGCTATTCAATGGATAATGAAGAAAACGAACCGGGCATTTTCTGTCTTGCTGTACCGATAAAAGATTATTCAGGCAAGGTAATCGCTGCAATGAGTGTATCGATGCCTGCTTCTAAAGTAAATGAAGAAACACATGAGTATTATGTACGTCTCTTAAAGGAATGCAGCAGTAAAATTTCGCAGGAGCTCGGTTATGAATATCAAAAAATATAAATGAGGCCTGCCATTTAGGAGGAACTAGAAAATGAGAATTATTCGCTATGTAAAAGAAAATAAGAAACAACTTGCTGCCGTGACAAACGAAAACAATGTGGTGGACCTTCCATTTACGGATTTTATGTCGTTGATTACAACGGCACGTCATGATAACAGAACAGCGTTTGATATTGTAAAACAAATTGCCGCCGAAGGGGAACAGCAGCCATTGGAAGGTCTTCAATTAACAACTCCTATCGACGCACCGGAAGTTTGGGCATCTGGCGTTACCTATAAAAAAAGCAAGGAAGCACGTAACTACGAAGCTACGCAAGGAAAGCTGGACCGCCAAACATTCTATGACAAAGTTTATGATGCAGTGCGTCCTGAGATTTTCTTTAAATCGACTGCAGCAAGAACCGTGGGCCCGAATGATCCGGTATACTTGCGTTCAGATTCAAAATGGCAAATTCCGGAGCCGGAGCTTGGTCTGGTCATCGATAAAGAGGGAACGGTACTCGGATATATCGCAGGTAATGACATGAGCTGCCGAGATATTGAAGGTGAAAATCCGCTTTATCTTCCCCAGGCAAAGGTATGGAAAAATTCTTGCTCCATTGGACCGGCCATCTTGTTAAAAGAGGCTGTTCCGGATCCATATGAGCTTAAAATCATGTGCCGTATTTATCGAAATGAAGAAAAAGTATTTGAAGGTGAAGCGAAAGTAAACCAACTGAAACGAAAATTGGAAGAGCTTGTCGACTATTTAGTCTTAGATAACACTGTTTTTGACGGATCAGTTTTACTTACAGGTACATGCGTGGTTCCGCCAAATGAATTTACATTGAAAGGCGATGACCGAATCGAAATCGAAATACCAGGGATTGGAGTATTGAACAACCCGGTTATCCAAAGTAAAGCAGTTCAAACAATTTAAGGGGTGACAAAATGAGCGAGTATAAAACACTTTACTTAAGTACGAAAGATAGTGTAGCTGTCGCTTTATCCGAAATCCCTGAAAACACATCAGTAGTTGTGAAGACAGGCATTGAAGAACTTGTCGTCCCCATTATTGAGCCAATCAGTTTTGGGCATAAGTTCGCAGTCAAAGCCATCGAACAAGGAGCGGACATAATTAAATATGGGGAGGTCATAGGTGCAGCCTCTGCTTATATTCCCGCTGGTGCACATGTTCACGTACACAATTTAGAAGGAAAGAGGGGAAGGGGTGACAAAATTGCTGAATGAAAAAATGGAGTTTTGGGGCTACCGCCGTCCGGATGGCCGCGTAGGTGTCCGAAATCATGTACTGATTTTGCCAACGATAACATGCGCAACACAAACAGCGCAGCGAGTAACAGAGCTGGTGAGCGGAACCGTCACATTTATTCACCAGCATGGCTGTGCGCAAGTGGGCTCTGATTATGATCAAACGGCCCGAACCTATGCGGGAATGGGCATGAATCCAAATGTATATGGTGTCATAGTACTCGGACTTGGCTGTGAAACACATCAGGCGCACCGTATTGGAGATGAAATTGCCAAATGCGGTAAACCAGTGGAAACCGTATCGATTCAGGAACATGGCGGCACTCTTCAAACCATTGCCGAAGTAGCTAAAATTGCGGTCAAGATGGTCCAGGACGCCTCGATGGTGCAGCGGGAATTATGTGATTTTAGCGAGCTGATTGTCGGCACAGAATGCGGTGGGTCGGATGCATGCTCCGGCTTATCGGCTAACCCGGCAGTCGGACGTACAAGCGATTTGGTTGTTCAGCAGGGGGGAACTGCAATATTAGCGGAAACGACTGAACTCATCGGTGCAGAGCATTTGATTGCTAACCGGGCGGCAAACGACCAGGTAGCCAAAAAAGCTTATGCGGTTATTAAAATGATGGAAGACCGCTCGATTCAAATGGGCGTAGATATCCGCACCGGAAATCCGAGTCCGGGAAACATTGAGGGAGGTCTCAGCTCACTCGAGGAAAAATCACTGGGGGCAGCGACAAAATCAGGCACTACCAGACTGGAAGAGGTCATTGATTATGCCCAGGTACCCACAAAAAAAGGGCTTGTATGGATGGATACGCCTGGCCATGACATTGAGCAATTGACGGGAATGGTCGCAGGCGGTGCCCAAATCGTTCTCTTTACAAGTGGAAGAGGCACGCCGACTGGTTCTCCTATTTCACCCGTTATAAAAATCTCGACTAATACACCAATGTTTGACAGGATGAATGAAAATATGGATTTAAATGCTGGTACGATCGTCGATGGTTTAGAAACCGTTGATGAAGTGGGCAGGCGCATCATGGAAGAAATTCAACATGTTTCTAACGGTAAACTAACAAAAGCTGAGATATTAAAGCAGCATGACTTTGGTATATGGAGAATTGGACCGACATTCTAAAACGAAAAAGGAGCTAAAGACTATGATATCAACTACATTTGCAACGAAAACATATAAAAATTTCATTAATAATGAGTGGGTGAATGCATCTTCTGGAAATACAATCGAAAGCATTAATCCTGCGGACAAAGAACCGGTTGGTTATGTTCAAAGCTCAACGGTAGATGACTTGAACAAAGCTGTAGCTTTTGCGCATAAAGCAAAGAGGGATTGGCGCAGGATCGGGCAGTCTGCACGTGGACAAATCCTTTTCAAAACGGCCAATATATTGGAAGAAAATCTAGATGAAATTGCCGAAACGATGACGCGCGAAATGGGTAAAACGTTACCTGAAGCAAAAGGTGAAACGGCACGGGGGGTTGCAATTCTGCGTTACTATGCTGGGGAAGGGATGCGGAAAGACGGCGATGTTATTCCATCATCCGATAAAGATGCCCTAATGTTTACGAAACGCAGCCCACTTGGTGTTGTCGGGATAATCACGCCATGGAACTTCCCGGTTGCAATTCCCATCTGGAAAATGGCTCCTGCTCTTGTATATGGCAACTCAATCGTATGGAAACCGGCTACGGAGGGAGCCGTTACTGCAGCGAAAGTGATGGAATGCTTCACAAAAGCAGGCTTCCCGGAGGGCGTAGTGAACTTCATTACCGGTAAGGGGTCGATCATCGGTCAAGGACTCATAGATCATCCGCTTTTAAATGCGATCACATTTACCGGTTCTGAAAGTGTCGGTCAGAGCGTCGCAAAATCAGCTTCCGCACGCGGCATAAAATATCAGCTTGAAATGGGTGGCAAGAACCCAGTCATCGTAACGAAAGATGCAAACATCGACCAAGCTGTCGAGGCGGTCATCAGCGGTGGATTTCGTTCTTCCGGCCAGAAATGCACAGCTTCAAGTCGTGTAGTCGTTGAATCATCCGTCTATGATGAATTCAAACAAAAACTGGTAAAGGAAGCAGCGAAAATTACAGTAGGCAACGGTCTTCAAGAGGGTATTTGGATGGGTCCATGTGCAAGCGAAAGCCAGTTCAAAACGGTCACAGAGTACATTGAAAAAGGCAAGCAGGAAGGAGCAAAACTCATACATGGCGGGGAGATATTAACTGGCGGTGACTATGATAGGGGCTTTTTCATCACACCAGCGATCTTTGAAGACGTGACGTCCGAAATGGAGATTGCACAGGCAGAAATTTTTGGACCAGTTATCGCACTTATGAAAGCAACCGATCTTGTCGAAGCGATTGACTTGGCAAATAATACGAAGTACGGATTGAGTGCATCAATCTTCACATCAAATATTAGCTCAATTTTGGAGTTCATTGATGAAATTGAAGCAGGTCTTGTCCGCATTAACGCAGAAAGCGCGGGCGTAGAGTTGCAAGCCCCATTCGGAGGCATGAAGGCATCAAGCACGGGTTCGCGAGAGCAAGGTGAAGCGGCGAAAGAATTTTATACAGCCATAAAAACGGTTTTTATTAAAGGTTCTTAACAAGTGAAAGGGAGGTTTCCATGTTTGAAAATCTCTCTTTCTTCAAAAAAACATTGCGAGGTGCTTGATGAAAATCATAAAAATTTCTTTATACAAAGTTCCGCCCCGCTGGCTGTTTTTAAAAATCGATACGGATGAAGGCATTTCCGGATGGGGAGAGCCTGTCGTGGAAGGCCGTGCTGAAACTGTTAAAGCAGCAGTTAACGAACTGACTGATTATTTGATCGGGAGAAATCCGAACGACATTGAAGATATCTGGCAAACGCTTTATCGAGGTGGATTTTACCGCGGGGGCCCAATTTTAATGAGCGCCATTTCCGGCATTGAGCAGGCACTATGGGATATTAAAGGAAAATACTTCGATATTCCTGTATACCAAATGCTCGGCGGCAAAGCACGTCAAAAAATTAAAGTGTACTCATGGGTCGGAGGAGATCGACCGGTGGATGTCGTTGCAGCCGCAATAGAAAAACAGAAAGAGGGCTTCCTTGCTGTCAAAATGAACGCATCAGAAGAAATGAATTACATAGATAGCTTTTCGAAAGTAGAAGCGGTCATCGAACGCGTTGCTTCAATCAGGGAAGCGGTTGGCAACGACTTTGGCATCGGTGTGGATTTTCACGGGAGGATTCATAAAACGATGGCAAAGGTGATTGTGAAAGAACTCGAACCATATCGTCCAATGTTCATTGAAGAACCGGTGCTCCCGGAAAACAATGAAGCACTTCGTGAGATTGCCTGGCATACTACGTGTCCGATTGCGACGGGAGAAAGAATGTATACGCGCTGGGGCTTTAAGCAGCTACTTCAAGATGGTTATGTCGATATAATTCAGCCGGATTTGTCTCATACAGGTGGTATTTTAGAAGGGAAAAAAATTGCCGCAATGGCAGAAGCGTATGATGTAGCGATTGCGCCGCACTGCCCGCTCGGTCCGATGACTCTTGCTTCATCCATTCATTTGGACGCAACGACACCGAATTTCATTATTCAGGAGCAAAGCCTTGGTATTCATTACAACGAAGGCATGGACATTCTCGATTATATGAAAAATC
The DNA here is from genome assembly GCF_036541465.1 of Bacillus sp. CFBP9009. Taxonomy (NCBI): domain Bacteria; kingdom Bacillati; phylum Bacillota; class Bacilli; order Caryophanales; family Bacillaceae; genus Bacillus; species Bacillus sp. CFBP9009. The sequence goes on from NZ_JAZHFU010000007.1 coordinate 42,323, forward strand.
CAGAATTATTCGATTATGAAAATGGTTATGTGAACATTCCGGATAAACCGGGACTTGGAGTGGAAATTGATGAAGAAAAAGTGAAGCAGGCAGCAGAAACCGGACATGATTGGAAAAATCCAATTTGGCGTAATGAAGACGGAAGTATCGCTGAATGGTAATTAAAGGAGGGAAAATAATGGACTTTCATGGCATCATTCCACCGGTAGTCACCTTATTTGATGAAACGGGGAACTTGGATATGGAGCTGAACAGAAGGTATATCGACCTATTAATCTCACGGAATATTGACGGTATTTTGTTGATGGGTAGTTCAGGTGAGTTCTCATCACTTACAACAGAAGAAAGAAAATTATATGTACGCGAAATGATAAAGCACATTAACGGACGAGTGCCAGTTATGGTCGGAGTCGGGCATACTGCTTTAAAAGAGGTGCATGAACTGACTTCTTATGCAGAAGAGCATGGAGCGAACGGCGTTCTCGTAGTCAACCCATATTACTGGAAGCTGTCTGACGAGCAATTATATCGACATTTTTCCAGCGTTGCGAATCATACTAATCTGCAAGTTTTCATTTATAACATCCCGCTCTTGACAGGACAAAATTTATCAATCGAATTGATTAAAAAATTAGCCCAAGATCATTCAAACATTGCGGGTATTAAAGAGACGGTCAGTGATTTCGGCCACCTTCGTCAAGTACTGGCGGAAGTGAAGAAAGTTCGCAGTGATTTCAGAGTCTTCTCTGCGTTTGACGAGCATTTGCTTCCGGCTCAAATGATTGGTGCAGCTGGGAGTATTAATGGAAGCGCTGTCTTTGCCCCGGAAATATCCGTTCATTTATATGAATCGTATCATAAAGGGGATCTCGCTGAAGCACAGAAAAATCATCAAGTGATTTCAAAACTGATGGATGTGTACAATTACGGTCCGACATTTTTTACAGCCATGAAAGAAGCCGTTCATCAGCGCTGGTTTGACGTTGCGGCTGGACACCGTGCACCATGCGATGTATACCCTGCTGATTTGAGTGACAAAGTAGCTGCTCTCTTAAAAAATATAGATATGAAAGAAGGCGTCCAAAAATGAAAGAATCACGCGACTTGCTCGAACAATTAGGCTACCCATCTACTGATCTTAAAGAACTTCCTACATCGACGAAAACATTTCCAGATGGAGCTCAATACCGTATTGAACTACCAAGTGTAGAAGGTCCAGCTGCCCTAAAAGAAACATTGAAAGAAATTGACCGACTCGGTTTGACTATTCACCGAATATCTCAGGGCAGCGGCATCATGCTTCAAACGGATGAAGAAATTAAAGAAATGTGTAAAATGACAGCAGAGCGCGGCATGGAGCTCAGTTTGTTTGTCGGTCCCAGGGGTTCATGGGATGTCAGTGCGGGACCTCTTACGCCAGGAGGTAAATCTCAGGGAATCCGCCATGAAGGATCCGACCAGCTTGTTTATGCCATGGAAGACTTGAAAAGAGGAGCTGCACTTGGTCTTCGCGGTGCGTTAGTTGCGGATGAAGGACTCCTTCTTTTAACGAAAGAAATGAAAAAATATGGACAGCTTCCGGAAGACTTTGTTGTTAAAGTATCGGTTCAAATGGGTTCAGCCAATCCAGTATCCGTTAAATTAATGGAAGACATCGGAGCGGATACCTACAACGTGCCACCTGCATTAACGCTGTCTAAACTTGCAGCGATCCGACAATCAATAGACATTCCAATTGATTTATACGTTGAAGTTCCGGATACCTTTGGAGGCTTTCTTCGCTATTATGAAATACCGGAAATAATCCGTGTATTGGCGCCAGTTTACATCAAATTTGGTCTTCGTAATCACCCAGATGTATACCCTTCAGGAAAACAATGGGAAAGTACGAACATCTCACTCGCTCAAGAACGTGTACGCCGTGCCGCAATTGGTATTCAAATGATCGAACGATACTATCCAGAAGCAAAAACATCGAAACTCGGTGCAAAAGGACTCGGAATTGCGAAAATTGAAAAGGCAGCAGTGAAATAATGAGATTAACGTGAGGGATCCCCTCTGATATTTACCTATTTATTACTAAAAAAGGAGTTGAGCCCAAATGTCCTTTAAAATTTTATTAACGGATTACGAATTTGAACATTTGAAATATGAAGAAGAGATTTTTCAAGAAAGCGGTCTTGAAATCGAATTCATCAAAGCGCAATGCAAAACTGAAGAAGAAGTAATGGAGCAGGCAAAAGAAGTGGATGCAATTTTAAATCAATATGCTCCTATCTCACGCCGAGTCATTGAGTCGCTTGAAAACACGAAAATCATTTCCCGTTATGGTGTTGGCGTCAATACAATTGATCTCCATGCGGCTAAAGAAAAGGGGATTACTGTCGCCAATGTACCGGATTATGGCATGGAAGAAGTTTCGAATCATGCATTGGCACTTTTACTTTCGTCGGCGCGGAAAGTGACACTGTTAAACAAGGAAGTGAAAAAAGGTAACTGGGACTTTAAAGTGTGTGTCCCGATTCACCGTTATAATGAACAAACGGTTGGGGTTCTCGGCTTTGGCCGGATTCCGCGCCGTTTCATTGAAAAGGTGAAACCGCTCGGCTTTAAAACCGCTGCTTATGACCCTTTCGTATCGGCGGCAGACATGGCTGCTGTCGGGGTTCAAAAAATGGATCTCGACGAAATTATAGGCGAATCCGATTATTTGTCGATCCATGTACCCTTAATTGATGATACATACCACCTGATCAATGAGGAGCGACTTAAACAAATGAAGAGTAACGCGGTCATCATTAACACGGCACGTGGACCGATAATCGATGAAAAAGCACTTTCCTATGCACTTGAAAAAGGGATAATTGCAGGTGCTGCACTTGATGTGACAGAAAATGAGCCGGTCCGAATCGATAGCCCGCTACTCACAATGGACAATGTCATCATTACGCCGCACAGCGCCTGGTATTCTGAGGAAGCGATGGTTGAACTTCGTCAAAAAGCAGCAAGAAATATCGTTCAGGTCTTAAAAGGGGAAAAAACACCATACGCATTAACCTAAGAAAGGGGAAAAATATGAAAATAGCAACTTTTTCCGTGCAAACCGAACTGCACATCGGTCTTGTTAAAGATGATCAAATTATAAGCTTAACGGCTCTCGGTCCAGAAGAATTTCCTGCTTGCATGAAAAAATTTATAGAACGAGGCAGCGAGTTGCGTTCACGTGCTGAACAGTTAATCGAGCAACGGGTAAATGACGATGCAATATTTAAACTGTCAGAAGTAAAGATCCTGCCGCCAATCGCAAAGCCGGATAAAATCATTTGCGTAGGACTTAACTATTTTGATCATTGCAAGGAAACCGGGATGAAGCCTCCTGAATCACCGGTCATTTTTTCAAAATATGCTAATGCCATTGCCGGACATAATGATGCGATTGAAATCCCGATTAATTCAACCGAGGTCGACTTTGAAGCAGAGCTTGCGTTTGTCATTGGAAGAGAAGCTAAACATGTGTCAGAAGAAGAGGCGGATGACTACGTCTTTGGCTACACGATCATGAATGATATCAGCGCCCGAGATTTGCAATTTCAGGACGGCCAGTGGTCAAGAGGCAAAACGGCGGACACATTTGCTCCATTTGGTCCTGTTATCGTGACAAAAGATGAAGTGGGTGACCCCCACAATCTAGCGATTTCGCTCGAATTAAACGGTGAAATTATGCAGGATTCAAATACAAGCAACCTAATTTTTACGGTTCCGAAAATCATTTCATTTTTATCACAGTCCATGACGCTAATGCCAGGTGATTTGATTGCAACTGGCACGCCACCAGGCGTTGGAATGGGAAGGAATCCGAAAATCTGGTTGAAAAACGGTGACCGGATGAACGTCAGCATTGAGAAGATCGGTACGCTTTCTAATCACGTAATAGCATGATAAGAGAAAGAAGATGATGACATGGATGTTGTAACCATCGGAGAAACAATGACAGTGTTTACCCCGAATGAAGAAGGACCGCTTCGCCACGCCAGATCTTTTTCGATGAAGTTTGGCGGTGCGGAATCCAATGTCGCGATCGGGTTAAGCCGACTCGGTCATAGCTCACGCTGGATTAGCCGTCTCGGTGAGGATGAATTTGGCGATGCCATGCAATCGTTCATTCGCGGAGAAGGCGTTGATGTCTCTTATGTAACAAGAGACCCTGATGCGCCTACCGGAGTCTTTTTTAAAGAATTCAGACGGCTGAATGATACTCGAGTTTATTATTACCGGAAAGATTCGGCCGCTAGTAAAATGACGGCGGAATTACTAACTGATCTTGCCATCCAAGACGCCGCTTATCTCCATATTACGGGGATTACCCCTGCACTAGGGAATTCTTGTCAGTCGCTCTTGGATAAAGCGATCCGCATTGCTAAAGAAAACGGAACAAAAATCGTCTTCGATCCGAATATTCGCTTGAAAATATGGGGTGATGAAAATGAAGCACGTCACATCATAACAAAGTACGCCTCGAAAAGTGATATCGTCATGCCTGGGGTGGCCGAAGCCGAATTTTTATTCGGCTCCCATACTCCGGAGAAATTTGCCGATCATTTTCATGAACTCGGTGTCGAAACAGTTTTACTTAAATTGGGCAAAGAAGGCTCTTTAATTTCCGCCCCGTCTGTACCGAAAACATACGTTGCTGGATTCTATGTGGAACGGGTCGTGGATCCCATCGGTGCTGGTGATGCTTTTGCATCCGGTGTACTTTCCGGTCTGCTTGATGGACTGCCGCTAGATGAAGCTGCAAGGCGTGGAAATGCCATGGGAGCAATGGCAACGATGGTAAATGGCGATGTTGAGGGTTTGCCGGCCCGTGCCGACCTCGCTTTGTTCATGAGTGGCGGCGCTGATGATGTGAAGAGGTAGAAAGGTGGAAAAAATGACTAAACTTGAAGAGCTTAAACATGGGAAGCTGGTCGCCGTCATTCGCGGAGCACGCCCCAATCAAATTATACCAATCGCCCGGGCCCTGAAAGAGGGCGGCATCCGAACACTCGAAATTACAGTAGAAACACCTAAAGTTTGCCATTTGATTGAAAGAGTAAAAGTGGAGTTTGGTGATGATATCATAGCGGGTGCCGGTACAGTATTGGATCCTGAAACGGCCCGTGCGGTCATAATGGCAGGGGCGGAATTTATCTTTTCTCCAACCGTCAATGTCAAAACGATTAAAATGGCGAAGCGCTATGGCGTTATTAGCATCCCAGGTGCGCTCACACCAACCGAAATATTGACTGCTTACGAGAATGGAGCTGACATTATCAAAGTTTTCCCGGCAGATGCATTGGGTGTTAGTTACTTTAAAAATCTTAAAGGGCCGCTTCCTCACATCCCTCTAATGCCAACTGGCGGTGTCAACCTTGACAACCTAGCTTCATTTATTAAGGCAGGGGCCATCGCTGCGGGAATTGGCGGTTCATTGATCAATCCTGCGAAATTGATTACAGGTGAAGATTACACCAGGCTGACAGAAACGGCAAAAAAATTCTCGGCTATCGTACAAAAAAGCTAATGCAGTCCGACGCTTATATTCCTATCAATTCAATAGGCGCTGGAAATGAAAGTATGACTGTATGTTATTTCCTCCATTCCTACCAATTTGATGTATCCGTTAAATTTCCATCAAGGGTGGTATTGCTGATGGACAGTAGATAAATTAAAGACAAACCAGAAAGGGGAAAAGTGCTATGTTACTAGAAAAGTACAGTAATCTGCAGGGTATTCTCCAAAAAATGGAGTCGGTTGTGGTCGCTTTTTCAGGAGGGGTGGATAGCACGTTTTTGCTAAAAGTCGCTATTGATACTCTGGGTTATGATAATGTGTTAGCCATTACAGCAGATTCGGAAACCTATCCGTCGAGTGAATTGAATGAAGCCATTATGCTAACAAAATGGATTGGTGCCAACCATCGTGTCATTCAAACTTCGGAGTTGGCCATTCCTGGATATAAAGAAAACAATCAGAATCGCTGTTACTTTTGTAAAAGTAGTTTATTTGACCATCTGCTTCCTATTCTTGAAGAATATGAATTTAATAATATTATTTATGGAGTTATCGCTGATGATGCTAACGAATTTCGTCCAGGCATGAAAGCAGCTAAAGAAAAAGGAATCAGGGGACCTCTTCTAGAAGCCGATTTATTCAAAGAAGAAATAAGAGTATTGTCCAAGCAAGCCGGATTGCCAACCTGGGATAAACCGTCATTTGCTTGCCTATCCTCACGAATAGCATATGGCGATATCATTACGAAGGAAAAATTGACCAAAGTTGATAAATCAGAGGCTTACATAAAATCACTGGATATTCATCAGGTAAGAGTCAGGACCCATGAGGATACTGCCCGAATTGAAGTTGAACCCGATGATATGCCGCGAGTGCTTCAATACCATGTGGCGATCACGAAACGGCTGAAGCAATTTGGTTATAAGTATGTATCAATGGATCTGACAGGCTATACAAGCGGAAGTATGAATATGGCGCTTAAAAAGGAAGAAATGTTATGATTGACGATATTTTGGAGCAGGTTCAAAAGGGTTCATTGACAGTTGCGGAAGCGAAGGGAAAACTTGCATCCTATGAAAATTTAGGGTTTGTAAAAATCGATCATCATCGTAAAAGGAGACAAGGCTTTCCCGAAATTGTGTTTGGGGAAGGGAAAACAGCTGAACAAATTTTAAAGATTGTCCAATCGCTGCGGACAAGGAATGATTCTGTGCTTGTGACTCGTATTTCTCGGGAAAAAGCGGTATTTGTACAAAAAGAATGTAGTGATTTTGAGTATAACGAGATTGCACGGACACTTGCTTGGGTTAAAGAAAAGCCGAAATCCGTTGATTCATATATTGCAATTGTGTGCGCCGGGACATCAGATTTGTCCGTTGCTGAAGAAGCTGCCGTGACGGCCGAAACTCTAGGTATTCCAGTCAGGCGTATATACGATGTAGGTGTTGCTGGACTGCACCGCCTTCTTGATAATATTGACGAGATACGAGGGGCTACGGTATCAGTTTGTGTTGCGGGGATGGAAGGGGCACTTCCAAGTGTGTTAGGAGGCCTTGTTACGAATCCAATTATTGCTGTGCCGACAAGTATTGGTTACGGTGCTAATTTTAACGGTTTATCGGCACTTTTATCGATGCTCAATTCATGCGCATCGGGTGTAAGTGTGGTGAACATAGATAATGGATTTGGTGCAGCCTACAATGCAGCCATTATATACAAACTCGTACATAAAAAGGAGGTCAATTGTGATGAGGACTTTATATTTTGACTGCTTTTCCGGCATAAGCGGAGATATGGTTATTGGTGCGTTGATTGATGCAGGTGCAGACCCTGTACAAATGGAAGAAGAGTTAAAAAAACTGAACATAGATGAAGAATATAATCTGTCATGGGGGAAGGTCGTCAAAAATGGCATTACGAGTACTAAATTTGATGTCTTTCTTACCAGTAAATCAGAGCAAACACATGAACACAGCCATGGACACAGCCATGGACACAGCCATGGACACAGCCATGGACACAGCCATGGACACAGCCATGGACACAGCCATGGACACAGCCATAGCCATGTACCTCACAATCATCATGGCAGCCGTACCTACAAACAAATTGTAGAAGCTATCAATGAGGCGAAATTTAATGAATCGGTAACAAACATGTCACTCGCCATTTTTAAGAAGATTGGTGAAGCGGAAGGGCACATACACGGGCTTCCTCTTGATAAAGTTCACTTTCACGAGGTAGGAGCGGTAGACTCAATAATAGATATAATCGGGGCTGCAATTTTAATCGATCAGCTAGGTATTGAATCAGTTCAGTCATCAGCCATTCCCACGGGATCTGGACATATACATATTGATCACGGCATATATCCTGTTCCTGCACCTGCCACTCTTGAAATATTAAAGGGGGTACCGATTGCCTCAAACGATATTCGTTCTGAATTAGCAACGCCGACCGGTGCTGCCATCGCTGCGGTTTTAGCTGAAAATTTCGGCTCGCTTCCACCCATGACCGTCGAATCGATTGGCTATGGTGCGGGAACAAAAACATTCGAAAATCATCCGAACGTCCTACGTATTATTATAGGGGAGATCCAATGAAGCGCCCACCTGATCATGAGCATCTTGATGAACAAATGGTAAAAATGGAAGTGAATCTAGATGATATTTCCGGTGAATGGCTTGGGCATGTAATGGAATTGTTGTTTGAATCAGGAGCAAATGATGTATTTTATACACCAATCTTTATGAAAAAAAATAGACCGGGGGTGTTATTGCAACTTCTTTGTTCACAGCAGGTGATTTCGAAAATGAAGAAGATATTATTTGCTGAAACGACGACTCTCGGTATACGCTACTATCCTCTTACCGTGCACCGGCTTGAGCGCTCTTTTTTCAATGTGAATACTCAATGGGGGGAAGTGACGATGAAGAGAGGGATCCATGAGGGATTGACCTTGCAGCAGGCACCTGAATATGAAGATTGCCGTAAAATTGCCGTACAGAACAATATACCTCTAAAAAAGGTGTATGAAGAAGTATGGAAGTGTCTCGGGGAGGTGGTAGAGAAATGAGTTTGGTGTCGATTCTTACATTTGGATTCCTATTGGGGATAAAGCATTCGTTAGAGCCGGATCATGTTATTGCGGTAGCAACCACGGCAGGAAATACGAAAAAATTATCGCGTTCCACTCTAACGGGGGTGTATTGGGGAATAGGCCATACATGTACGCTGTTTCTTATAGGGATGCTGTTCATTTGGATGAAAGGGGAAATTCCAGAGTCGTTAAGCATGACGCTGGAATTCGGTGTTGGCATTATGCTTGTTATGCTAGGGGCGAAAAGTTTATTTAAAGCTCGCCCTAATATCACGAACGACAAAGATAGATTTCGCCCTTTTTTGGTGTCTGCTTTAATTGGGTTCGTCCATGGTCTCGCGGGCAGTGCCGCAATGGTCATTCTAACGATGTCGACCGTAACCGGTATAGGCGAAGGGTCCATCTATATAATTATATTTGGCGCGGGCACAATTATTGGCATGCTGTGCTTTACAACTTTACTAGGCATACCGTTTGCTTTGAATGGAAAGGACATCGTTTTAAATCGAATCTTCATCAAACTGGCGGGAGCTATAAGTTTTTCATTCGGACTTTATTATATATACAAATTGGGTGTAACAGAAGGCTTGTTTGCGCTCTGGGCTAATTGATTTACTTTATAAGCTGACTGAAATCTCAGGCTGTCTGTAACCCATGGACAGTCTCTTTTATTTTTATTAATTCATCAAAACCAATATTAAGTAGACAATATGTCTTCAAGGAGGTTTCTCAGAAAGAAAAGGGCCACAACTGACAAAAAGGCTTGTCTTAATGGGCACACTTCAATGGACATGTCCATGCAAATTTCTGGGTATATTGTACCGGGTATGAATCTCCAATTATTATTCTGCAATTATTTGTAGTTGGAAGAAGGGATGGACAATAAAAATAAGACCCCATGACACTGCTAAGCCATTTTTTTAAGAATGGCAGTGTCGTAGGATCTGTTAGTATTTTTATATAGAAAGGTACGAAATCTAGGTTTTGCTGTAGCCGTTAGGCAGATATGCGTTTATTTTTCCGTTGAAGAATCCATATTTCTATTGCACCGGAGCCAAGCAATACTCCTGAAACAATGAATATAAGTCCAATGAAATGTGCAGGAACTATGGCTTCATTAAGGAAAAATGCTGCCCCTAACAAAGAGAATAAGGTGTTTAAGTTAAGAAATATCGATGATTCGGCTGCGCCTACCTTACCAATGGCATAATTATAGCTCATGTGCCCAAGGGCAGTGGCAAAAATAGCGGAGAACAAGAAAGCTCCCCAGATGGATGGCGGTGCCGTTGCCAGTGAAGATAAGCCCTCTGGTTCCTTCCATAAGCTGATGGCAAAAAGAATAAAAGACCCGATAAGCATCATGTAGCCGGTTAATAATCGTGGATCCATAGTTTTTGAGGCTTTATTAATGAGTATGAAACTCAGTGCCTGTGAAAGAATGGAAAGGAGAATATCCACATCTCCCAGATTAATAGAATGAAGTCCTCCACTTCCTGCCATAACGGTAAAACTCACGCCCAGAGCACCGCATATAAAGCCAAGAAGCCTGATTAAAGTGGGCTTTTTACGAAAGAATATCATGGTCAAGATGACAGTCAATATTGGCCCCATGCCCAAAATCAGTCCAGCATTCGAGGCGGAAGTCTTCGTCAATCCCTCAGCTAAAAAATAATGATGAAAAACGACACTCAAAAGTGCTCCTCCAAAAACGTAAAGAAGTTCACTTTTTTTAGGAAGACGTATTAATCCAAAGAAGAAAAGAATAATAATGACGATAAGAGAAGCAGTAAAAATCCTCAAAGAAGTGATTGTTACGGGCTGCGTATGCGCAACTAAAATTTTAATAACTGAGACATTTAACCCCCACGTGATCATTATTCCGGTAAGTAAGATGTATATTTTCAAAAAACTCATTCCAAACAACCTTTCAAACTTATTTAACAATTGATATATTATACAACTTTCACCAAATTAATAGCAAAGAGTAAAATTTGATTGAAAGCCCAAGGATGAAAAATCAGAAGCTCTTAATCATTAAAAAAAGAGGGAAGAAATAACCTCTTTCGCTTTACCTTAATATGGGTTTTTATCATAAATTTAGCTGAAATATAATCAAATAAAAATAAAATTACAAATTATCTAACTTTTCTATTGTTTTTGGTAGGGTTTTCATTTACAATTTCCTTATGATTTACCAAACCGGTTTAGTAATTAACTAAATCGATTTAGCAATGAAGCTTAATGAAAGTGATATGATCAAATGTTTTTCTTTTTATTTGTGATTGTTCGAAAGAAGGAGGTACTGTATTGTCATCAAAATATGGTGTTTTAACGCTGGGCGACGCCATGATTACGCTAAATCCGGAAGAAACAGGACCTTTAAGATTCGTAACCCGTTTTGAGCGAAAAGTAGGAGGCGCTGAACTGAATTTTGCAATTGGCTGTGCAAGGCTAGGCATGCGGGCAAAATGGATAAGCCGTTTAGGCAAGGACGAGTTCGGCAGAGTTATCTATAATTTTGCTCGTGGGGAAGGCGTGGACATGAGTGATGTTGCCTATGTAAATGGATATCCAACATCTCTTAACTTTAAAGAAATTCGGGAAGATGGTTCCGGAAAGACATTTTATTACCGCTATCAATCTCCCATTTTAACTTTAAAGCAGGGAGATATAACAGAAAAGATGTTTGAAGAGATTGATATAGTCCACCTTACTGGAGTATTTTTGGCTATAGATCCCCAAAATGTCGACATTGCCAAGAGGGTAATGGAAATTGCAAAACAAAAAAATATACCTGTTTCCTTTGATCCGAATATCCGCTTAAAGCTATGGTCCATCGAGGAAGCAAGATCAGTTTATTGTGATATTTTTCCATATGTTGATATTTTGCTTACAGGTTTGGATGAAATAAGATTGATCATCGGAACTGACTCAAAAGAATCTTTGGCAAAATTCGCAAAGGTGAATGCTATCGATCAGCTTGTCATTAAGGACGGGAAACATGGTTCAAAACTATATACCAAAAGTGAATGGCATGAAAAAGAAGCCTTCCCTGTTATACCTGTAGATACTGTTGGTGCGGGAGATGGTTATGATGCCGGTTATATTTACGGATATCTTCATGGCTTATCCATTGATGAAAGATTGACATTCGCAAATGGTGTAGGAGCTCTTGTAACAACTGTTGCTGGGGACAATGAAGGATTACCATATTTGGATGAAGTAATGCCTTTCATACAGAATGAGGCCGTTATAGAAAGATAGATGACTGAAAGAAACGAGGGAATGAAATGGCAACAGTAACGATTCAAGCCGAGGAAGCAAAACGATTAGTCATACAACAGCTGACCAAAGTGGGTTTAAATGAAGAAAATGCCGGGAAAATCGCGGAAGTATTGGTTCATGCAGATCTCAGAAATGTCAATTCCCATGGTGTTTTACGAACAGAGCATTATGTGAACCGTTTACTGGCAGGAGGAATAAATCCCGATGCACAGATTTCCTTTCAAAAGACAGGGCCCGTTACCGGTGTGGTTGATGGAGATGATGGATTTGGGCATGTGATCAGCGACGTGGCCATGGACCATGCAATCGAAATGGCCAGAGATAATGGCGTGGGCATGGTGACTGTTTTTAATAGCAGCCATTGCGGAGCACTAAGTTATTTCGTTCAAAAAGCCGCTGAAGCAAAGTTGATTGGAATCGCAATGTCACATACCGATAAAATTGTAGTCCCGTTCGGAGGAAAAACATCATTTCTTGGCACCAACCCAATCGCTTACGGAGTTCCTGCCAAAACGAAAAAACCCTTTATTCTTGATATGGCAACTTCCAATGTTGCGCTGGGGAAAATCCTCCAGGCACGCGAAGAGGGAAAGGAAATCCCTGAAGGATGGGGAGTGGATGAAAATGGAGCTACGGTCACAGACCCGAATAAAGTCGTTTCCCTTTCAACTTTCGGAGGCCCGAAAGGCTATGGTCTATCCGTAATTGTAGATGTGTTTTCTGGATTATTGGCCGGTGCGGCATTTGGCCCGCACATTGGGAAAATGTATGACGATCTTGATAAGAAACGGAAGCTGGGACATTATTTTTGTGTAATTAATCCTTCGTTCTTTACGGATACTGATATATTTCTAGAGCAAATGGATCAAATGATCGAAGAACTGCAACAGGTTGAACCTGCTCCAGGGTTCGATCGCGTATATGTACCGGGTGAGATTGAACAAATCAATGAAGAAAAAAACCTGAAACAAGGTATTACGATAGCATCAAGTGTTTATGAATTTCTTACAAAGTAGGTGGGGAAATGAAAGCGGTTCAAGTACGTAAAGCTCATGAACTTATCATTCAAGAAGTTGAAAAACCACGCATTTCGAACTCGGCGGATGTCCTTGTAAAAGTAAAAAGAGTCGGAATTTGCGGATCGGATATGCATATTTACCATGGTACCAATCCTCTTGCAACTTTGCCGCGGGTCGTTGGGCATGAAGTAGCGGGAGAAGTCGTGGAGATAGGTCAAGGCGTCGCGGGCATAAAAGTTGGGGACCACGTTGTTATTGAGCCCATCAGTTATTGCGGTGAGTGTTACGCCTGCCGTAAAGGACGCCAAAATGTTTGTGAAAAACTTTCCGTTTTTGGCGTGCATGAAGATGGTGGGTTGAGGGAATGGTTCGTCCTTCCCGAGAAACAATTACATGTTGTGGATTCCGCTTTAGCTTGGGATGAAATAGTATTGGCGGAGCCATACACAATTGGCGCACAGGCCGTTTGGAGAGGCGAAGTGGAGGAAGGGGAAACCGTGCTAATCCAGGGAGCTGGACCTATTGGGATATGCATATTAAAGATGGCAAAGCTTCAAGGAGCATCTGTGATGATCACGGATTTAAGTGATGAGCGTTTGGAATTCGCTAAAGAAAGCGGTGCAGATATCACCGTACATGCGGAAAAGGAAGATGTTCAAAAACGAGTGGAAGAATGGACGAATGGCGAAGGGGCCAACGTCGTCATTGATGCAGTGTGCTTGCCTATGACATTTGAATTGTCCTTCGATGTCGTGTCAACGGCGGGGCGGATTGTCGTACTTGGTTTTGATGAACGTCCTTCAGCGGTTTCCCAGCTGCCAATCACTAAAAAGGAAGTATCTGTGAAAGGCTCTAGATTGCAAACCGACCAGTTTCCAAAAGTGGTTAAGCTTTTGAATGAAGGCAAACTCAGACATGAAGGTTTAGTCACCCATACATTTTCGCTCGATGATATCCAGGAAGCATTTAATTTTGTTGAAAATCATCCCGAACAAGTTCGAAAAGCGATCATCGTTTTTAATTAAGGGGGTAGGAGTCATGGATAAACACTCAATCATACAAGGAATAACGAAAACGAAAGTTGTAGCTGTTATCCGGGGACAGGATGCAAAAGAGGCGGTACAGCTGTCTAAAGCAGCTGTGGAAGGCGGTGTTCGGGCAATCGAATTGACTTATACAACACCGGGAATTGAAGAAGCTTTCAAAGAACTGCAAAATACGGAAGCACTCTTAGGGGCAGGCTCGGTACTTGATTCTGAGACGGCCCGACATGCTATTTTGGCTGGCGCCAATTTTATCGTCAGTCCCTATTTTGTCAATGGCGTAGCCGAACTTTGTAATCGATACGGCATTCCCTATATGCCTGGTTGCATGACAATAAGAGAAATGGCTACATCATTAGAAGCAGGTTGTGATGTTTTAAAGTTATTTCCGGCAAACCATTTCGAACCTTCTTTCATCAAGTCGGTTAATGGTCCACTGCCCAATGTAAGGATCATGCCAACCGGCGGAATTAATTTAGATAACATGAAGGACTGGCTTAATGCAGGCGCGGTAGCAATCGGGATCGGCAGTGACTTGAACAAAGCCTATCAGAATAGCGGCTATGAGGCTGCAGTGGAATTAAGCAGAAAATACATGCAGAAAATTGCGGAATGATGGAGGTGCATGATGAACATTACATTTAGATGGTACGGGAAAGACAATGATACTGTTACATTGGAGCACATTAAACAGATTCCCGGAGTGAAAGGGATTGTCTGGGCACTACATCAAAAACCTGTTGGTGAGGTATGGGAAAAGGAAGAAATTAAAAAAGAAATCGAGTATATCCAATCATTTGGTTTTCACACGGATGTCGTAGAAAGTGTAAATGTCCATGAATCGATTAAATTGGGTAACGAAGATCGCATGGTATATATAGAGAAATACAAAGAGACGATCCGGAATCTTTCGGAAGCTGGAGTGAAAGTCATTTGTTATAACTTCATGCCGATCTTTGATTGGACTCGGACTGAAATGTTCCATCCTTTGGAAGATGGCTCAACTGCTCTGTTTTATGAAAAGGCGAAAGTGGATACGTTAGATCCACAAGATTTAATTCGTACGGTAACGGAAGCCTCAGATTTAACTTTACCAGGTTGGGAACCAGAAAAGATGGATCAAATCTCTGAATTATTCGAAGCATACAAAACTGTGGACGAAGAGCAGCTGTGGGCGAATCTTGAAATATTCCTAAAAGAAATATTACCTGTTGCCGAGGCTTGCGGTATAAAAATGGCAATACACCCGGATGATCCGCCATGGTCCATTTTTGGCTTGCCAAGAATCATCACCGGAGAGTCGAGCTATGAAAAACTGATCTCGATTTCGGATTCACCGTCAAATGCGTTCACCATGTGTACAGGCTCGATGGGGGCAAACCCTGAAAATGATATGGTCCAGGTGGCTAAAAAGTATGCAAACCGTTCGCCTTTCTCCCATATAAGAAATGTGAAGATTTATGAAAATGGCGACTTTGTGGAAACATCCCATCATACCCAGGATGGATCCATCAATATACAGGGCGTCGTGGAAGAATTGAATAAGCAAAATTATACTGGTTATGTCAGACCGGATCATGGCCGCCATATATGGGGTGAAGAATGCCGCCCAGGTTACGGTTTATATGACAGAGCATTGGGAATCATGTATTTGCTCGGATTATGGGATGCATATGAAGCTGGTAAATCAGGTGGGGAATCATGATTCCCATCCATGAAAACTTAACGAACAGGGTGGCAGTGATCACTGGAGGCAGCGGTGTTTTATGTTCCAAAATGGCCGTTGAATTGGCCCGTCATGGTGTCAAGATAGCTAT
Source organism: Bacillus sp. CFBP9009 (assembly GCF_036541465.1). Classification (NCBI taxonomy): domain Bacteria; kingdom Bacillati; phylum Bacillota; class Bacilli; order Caryophanales; family Bacillaceae; genus Bacillus; species Bacillus sp. CFBP9009. The sequence goes on from NZ_JAZHFU010000007.1 coordinate 58,140, forward strand.
ATTGAACAGAACGGCAGAAAAAGGTCAAGAAGTGGTCGAACTCATTGAACAAGCAGGGGGGACTGCGATATCAATCGCGGCAGATGTTTTGAATAGAACCTCATTGGAGGATGCAAGAGGGAAAATAATAGAAACATTCGGAAGAGTGGATCTATTAATAAATGGAGCGGGAGGCAATCATCCTGATGCCATTACAGCTCCAGAGAAATATGGGGAAGAAGCAGAAGGAAAATCATTTTTTGATCTGGATGAAGATGGTTTCTCCCAAGTTTTTGCCAGTAATTTCACCGGTACATTTTTGGCAAGTCAGGTTTTTGGAAAAGAATTATTGCAAGTGGAAGCACCAGTTATCGTAAATGTATCTTCCATGAGCGCCTACGCTCCAATGACTAAAGTACCAGCATATAGTGCTGCCAAAGCTTCGATAAATAATTTTACCATGTGGATGGCTGTTCATTTTGCCGAAGAAGGTTTAAGGGTGAATGCCATTGCTCCAGGATTCTTTTTGACGAAGCAAAATCGGGATCTTTTACTTAATGAAGATGGCAGCCTGACGGCAAGGTCTGATAAAATCATTACTTCAACACCTATGAAGCGTTTCGGGCAGCCTGAAGATTTACTTGGTACCTTGCTTTGGCTCGTTGATGAATCCTATTCGGGCTTTGTCACAGGAATTACGGTACCGGTCGATGGGGGCTTCATGGCATACTCGGGCGTCTGAAGCCAGGTCCAATAAAAAGGCGAACAAGTTAACGTGATTAAATTAGTTCCACGGGTTGGGAAATTGTCTTTTTTCTGCATCAGAAGGTGATTGTAAAGCTTTACTTATTATAATAGAATATTCCTTATATATAAGCCATTTTGGTATTAGGCAGAGAATTGAAATCACATGACAGGAATGAATGAAATGAAAACCATTACAATTACTGATGTCGCCAATCACGCGAAAGTATCAAAAAGCACAGTTTCCCAATACCTGAACAAACGCTATGAATATATGAGTGAAAAAACAAGGAAAAAAATTGAAGAAACAATAGAAGAGTTAAACTATCAGCCTAATATAATAGCGCGCAGTTTAAAACAAAAATCCACTTTTACCGTTGGGGTAGTGGTTGCAAATATCCTTCACACATTTTCAACGCAAGTTATTAGAGCTATAGAAAACTACTTTTATGAACAAGGGTTCCACATTATCGTATGCAATGCAGATGACAATCCTGAAAAGGAAAAGAATTATATTGAAATGCTAAGAGCTAAACAAGTGGATGGGATCATCATTTTCCCCACAGGGGACAATCTTGATTTATATCAACGTATGAAGAGTGATCAATTCCCGATTGTTTTCATGGATAGGACGATCGAAGAATTGGATATCGCTACAGTCATGCTCGATAATCATCTTGCTTCCAAGTTAGCGATCGATCGGTTTATTGAAAAGGGTTTTGAAAACATTGCAATCATAACCACTTCAATAATACGCGATATCAGTCCTCGAATCGAACGGATCCAAGGTTACAAGGATTCGCTCGCGTCACATGGGATACCATTCAATTCTGATTATATAAAAACAGTGAATGCAGATGAAATTCCGGTTGCACTTTCAGAATTTTTCGAATTGGAAAAGCCGCCTCAAGCCATATTGGCAGGTAATGATATCGTACTTAATGAAGTATTGCGTTATATGAAACAGCACGAAATCAATATACCTGATGACATAGCAGTCATAGGAATCGATGATGTTCCGTATGCAAGTTTCTATACACCGACCATCACAACGGTTAATCAGCCAGCCATTGAAATGGCCAACTTGGCAGCAGAGTTACTGCTTAGTCAAATCAATAAAACAGGAAAAGAGGATACAAGCGTCCATCGCTTGAAACCGACTTTGCTTTCAAGGAATTCTTGCTAGAACCGGATGTAAGAATTCCTGTGAAAAAGAAAGCGCTTTTTTTACGGGGATTCTAAACCGATTTAGTTATAGGTCATATAGGCTTTACTCTTGGTTATTAAATGGAAACGTTTCCAAAAATGCTGCTGCATTTATAGAAACGTATAGGGGGGTACTTTATGTTTTCAAATGGTAGAGGAATGGTTATCGTTTTCTTGTTCTTGGCAGGGGTAATAAATTATCTGGACCGATCTGCACTGTCCATTGCAGCTCCGTTCATCCAAGATGATTTATCCTTAACAGCAACACAGATGGGAATTATCTTTAGTAGCTTTTCAGTTGGTTATGCCGTATTTAACTTCCTTGGAGGTATGGCGTCCGATAAATGGGGTGCAAAGCTTACACTTTTCGTGGCGATGATCGTTTGGTCTTTATTCAGCGGTGCACTTGTGCTGGCTGTCGGTTTTGCCAGTATGATAGTCATCCGCATCCTGTTTGGGATGGGCGAAGGCCCTCTTTCGGCAACCATCAATAAAATGGTCAATAACTGGTTCCCGGCAAATCAACGGGCATCTGTCGTTGGTTTGACGAATAGCGGGACGCCGCTTGGTGGCGCCATCGCAGGTCCGATAGTTGGATTCATTGCCATCTCATATGGATGGAGAGTTTCTTTCATTGCCATAATGGTGATTGGGCTTATATGGGCGGTTTGCTGGTGGAAGTTCGTTAAAGAAAAACCAGAAGAGTCAAAGGAACAGAAACTTACAGGAAAATCTTATGTAGCGGCAACATCGGAAGGAAAGGTGAAATTCACCTTTTATTTAAAACAAAAAACGGTTTTATTTACAGCTCTAGCCTTTTTTTCCTACAACTATATTCTCTTCTTTTTCTTAACTTGGTTCCCAAGCTATTTGGTGGATGCACGCGGCCTAAGTGTGGAAAATATGAGTATCATTACAGTGATTCCTTGGATTTTTGGATTCATCGGACTTGCTTTGGGTGGATTCGTGTCGGATTTCTTCTTTAAAAAATTCGCTCAAAAGGGTGTTTTATTCTCACGTAAACTGGTGCTTGTAACATGTTTGTTCTTATCGGCAGTATGTATCGGTTTTGCCGGACTTGTATCCACGACGTTCAGTGCGGTAACGCTTGTAGCACTTTCCGTCTTCTTCCTATATTTGACTGGTGCCATTTACTGGGCAATCGTCAACGATGTCGTAGACCCTGGTAATGTTGGATCTGTTGGAGGTTTTATGCATTTCTTGGCAAATACAGCAGGAATCATAGGACCGACGTTAACAGGATACATTGTCGATACCTCAGGCACATACACAGTTGCATTCTTGCTTGCTGGTGGATTGGCCATCGTTGCGTCGCTAGCAGTCATCCGTTTTGTACGACCGATAGTAAAGCCTGCGTAATAGATTGTTAGAATGGAAGTGTCTCCCAAGGGGAAGACACTTCCATTTTTTATGTTTAATAGGCATGCCTAGCGGATCCGATTTTCTTTTCGAAATGTAGCTGGTGTCTTTTCATTGTATTTCTTAAAGGTACGATAAAATTGGGGCATGCTTTCAAAACCACACATTTCAGCAATATGGGCAATGGTGTGATTCGTTTCCAGCAAAAGTTCCTTTGCCTTGATGATTCTTTTCGTGTTTAGATACACGATTAAGCCAATTCCAGTCGTTTCCTTAAAAACCCTGCTGAAGTGAGCGGGACTGACCAAAGCTTTTTGTGCAAGTGCCGTCAGTGTTAATGGTTCATCAATATGTTCATTAATATAGGTTAAAATATCTTTGATCCATTCTGAACTATAGCTGCCCTCGGATAAATCTTCTTTGCCATTTATCCGGGTACGGTATAAATCAAGTATGATCTGGTGGACGATCAGCAAACAAGCATGCCTCGAGCCCATTGATTGGCTAGTTGTTTCTTGCAGGATGAGCTGTAGCTGTTCCTCCATCTTTACTTGTTTCTTTTGTGGCAATGATATTTTATAATTCTTACTCTTTTTTGTCAGATCAAATAAATGTAAATATGAAAAAGAATCATCAACCACATCTTTATATATTAATGTGGGACTGAAAAAGATAATGGTGGAGGTGACAGGGTCGTCCTTATTCGGTAATGCCCTATGAATGGTATTATTCGGGATCAGGAATACATCCCCTTGCTGCATATCATAAAACACATCACCGATAAAAAAGGTCCCTTTACCATTATAAACATAAACAATTTCATAATAGTCATGCATATGATCGGACAATTCATTCTGGGGACTTTTCGTATCTTGATAGACAAAAGAAAATGGGAAAAGTAAATCATGGTTTAATGCATTATGGATTTTTTTCATTTGTTCATCTCCTGAAAGTATAATACAACAAGAATGAGTATATTTATAGCAAAATACGCAATTTATATTACATAAATTGATGTTAAAATTAAAATAGATTTAAAAATTAAAAAATTCAAGGAAAAAATGAAAGGGCTTTCGGAATGGAGTGACGTTTGGTTCTGAACGTCTTACTCATGATAAGGAGGGACAAAATGAATAAATTTGTTCAATTGCATTCAAATGATGATGTTGTTATTTCCTTGGAGGGGACTCATAAAGGACAGAGCCTCCAGATTCAAACAGAAGACAGGGGAATGATCCATATCAAGGCAAATGACGACATTCCTAAAGGGCATAAGATGTTAGTGAAACCGGTTAAACGAGGGGAGGACGTAATCAAATTTGGCTACTCGATCGGAAAAGCTAAAGAAGATATCTCCATTGGCGATTGGGTTCACACCCATAATCTAGCATCCGGTTTGCATGGTATATTGGATTATTCCTATCAACCTAGCATTCAAGATACAAAAGAGCCAAGTCAAAACCATACCTTCCAAGGATATATCCGTGAAAATGGGGAAGTGGGTATCCGGAATGAAATCTGGATCATCAATACGGTAGGTTGCATCAATAAAACTTGTGAACTTCTCGCTAAAATGGGCAATGAGCAGTTTAAAGATCGTCAAATCGATGGGGTTCATCACTTTTCCCATCCCTACGGGTGTTCTCAATTGGGAGATGATTTGACCCATACGCGGAAACTATTGGCAGCCTTGGCTCAACATCCAAATGCAGCAGGGGTTTTAGTTGTAGGATTAGGGTGTGAGAACAATCAAATCGAATCATTTAAAGAAGCCATAGGCGAATTTCCTCCTAATCGGATTAAATTTTTAAAAGCCCAGGAGGTTCAAGATGAATTGGAGAGCGGCTTACGTTTAATGGGGGAATTAGTGGAATATGCGGAAGGGTTCGTACGCCAGACCGTACCGGTTTCAAAGTTGAAAATAGGCTTGAAGTGCGGGGGGTCCGATGGTTTTTCAGGCATTACAGCTAACCCATTGGTTGGTGCGGTTTCCGACCTTATTGTAGAAAATGGCGGGACCACGATATTGACAGAGGTTCCTGAGATGTTTGGAGCGGAAACGATATTGATGAACAGGGCAAGGGGTGAAGAAACCTTTGAGAAAATCGTTGGCCTAATTAATGATTTCAAACAATATTTCATTCGCCATGACCAGGAAATTTATGAAAACCCTTCACCTGGAAACAAGGAGGGCGGCATAAGTACACTGGAGGAAAAATCACTTGGATGCACGCAAAAAGGTGGCCATGCCACTGTAGTGGATGTAAGCCCATATGGACAACGAGTAGTGAAGCATGGTTTGAATTTAATCAATTCTCCTGGAAATGACCTGATTTCGGTGACGGCTTTGGCAGCAGCCGGCGCACATATCGTTCTATTCACTACGGGAAGAGGAACGCCATTTGGGGGACCGGTGCCAACTGTAAAAATAGCTACTAATTCGGATTTAGCCGATCGTAAAAAGCACTGGATTGATTATAATGCCGGGCGGTTGATAGAAGGTCAAAAGATCGATGACTTAAAGGACGATTTATTTCACTACATTCTTGAGCTTTCATCCGGTAAAAAGAAAACGAATAATGAAAAATTCGGATATAGGGAGATAAGCATCTTTAAAGAAGGAGTCATTCTCTAATACATACACAATTTCTATCAAGTTATTAAAAAGGAGTGTTAATCAGTGAAAAGTATCGTTTGTGAACAACCTTTTGAATTTAAGATGATACAGTCGGAAAAACCCGTACCAAACTCAGGGGATGCTTTGATTCGTGTGCGGCGCATAGGTATATGCGGTACAGATATTCATGCCTATGGAGGCAATCAACCCTTTTTTAGCTATCCTCGAATACTTGGCCATGAATTATCCGGTTATATTGAGTCGATACCGGAAAATGAATCTGGGCTTAATGTCGGGGATCAAGTATCGATCATCCCCTATATGGAATGTGGAGAATGCCTGGCTTGCAGAAGTGGGAAAACGAACTGCTGTACGGATATGAAAGTGTTGGGTGTACATGCTGAAGGCGGCATGAGTGAGTGGATTACGGTTCCTTATAATCATTTGGTGAAAACCGAGGGTCTCACACTTGACCAATCCGCAATGATAGAGCCTTTAAGTATAGGGGCTCACGCAGTTAGGCGCGCTGCTATTCATAAAGGGGAATTTGCACTTGTAATTGGTGCTGGACCAATTGGCTTGGGAGTCATGGCATTCGCTAAAGAACAGGGTGCGAAGGTAATCGCAATGGATGTAAATGATGAACGCCTTGCATTTGCTGGCAAATGGGCAAATGCCGATTATACTTTGAACGTTTTGGAGAATCCAATGGAGAAATTAGCCCAATTGACGAATGGAGATATGCCAAGCGTGGTATTTGATGCGACAGGTAATGCAAAATCAATGATGGATTCATTTAAATATCCTGCTCACGGCGGAAGATTGATTTATGTAGGTTTAGTTAAAGCGGATATTTCCTTTAATGATCCTGAATTCCACAGTAAAGAGCTTACATTAATGGGAAGCCGTAATGCAACAAGGGATGACTTTGATTATGTCGTGAATACGCTGAAAAATGATTTGTTGGATATGAGCCAGTATATTACACACCGCACACATTTGGATGAAATGATCAATCAGTTTGAAGGTTGGTTGACTCCTGAAGCTAAAGTGATCAAGGCCATTGTCGAAATATGAGCATTAGGTATGCTGTCATAAGGCAACCGATATTTCTATTAGAAAGGAGTTCCTTGATCATGAACATAAATAAAAGTCAACTGAAGCGTCTGAGTAAAGATACAAACGCTGTCCAATATCCACATATTATGGAACTTCCCATAAAAGTATTGCAGATTGGGGAGGGGAATTTTCTTCGAGGCTTCTTTGATTGGATGATTTATGAATGTAATAAACAAGGTCATTTCATGGGAAGTATTGCAGTTACCCAGCCTCGCCCCGCCGGTAAAGGGAAAATAGAGGAAGTAAAGCGTCAAGATGGACTGTATACATTAATGTTACGTGGTTTTCACCAAGGCGAGAAAGTGGAACATACAGAGATCATTTCCGTTTTTTCAAAGGTGATTGATCCATATGAAGAATGGATGGAATTTTTAGCACTATCAGAAAATCCTGAATTGGAATTTGTAGTTTCCAACACGACTGAAGCAGGGCTCAAATACCAGCCGATTCCTTTGGAAGAAGGAAAGCCGATTGAATCTTTTCCAGGAAAGCTGACTGCTTTTTTGTATCATCGTTATCTGCATTTCAACGGGGATGCGAAAAAAGGACTGATCATGCTTCCATGTGAGCTTTTAGAGAGAAATGGTGATTCATTGAAGCAATATGTTCTTAAGCATAGCAGGGATTGGGATTTACCAAAGCCATTCATGGAGTGGGTGGACCGGGACAATCTATTCCTAAACTCGCTTGTAGACCGTATCGTTACAGGATTCCCAGCCAATGAGTCGGACAACCTATTTGCTGAATGGGGATACAAGGATACTCTGCTAAATACGGCAGAACCCTACCATTTATGGGCTATTGAAGGTGACCCTTGTATTGATCAACGTCTTCCTTTACAACAATCCGGCTTAAATGTGCATTGGGTAAAAGATTTGACACCTTATCAAATGAGGAAGGTAAGGATACTTAATGGTTCACATACCTTGTTGGCTCCTTTAGGCATTTTATCTGGATTGGAAGAAGTAAAACAGGCAATCGATCATCCGGAATTCAGCCAATTTCTGAGCAATGCCATCGAAAAGGAAATAATTCCTTCATTACCTTTTGATCAAAATGATATGATGCTATATGGGGAAAGTGTACTTGAGCGATTTAAGAATCCTTTTGTACAACACCTCCTGGCCGATATTTCGCTGAATAGTATATCGAAGTTCAAGGCTCGTCTCCTGCCTACCTTAGAGGAATATCATAAGGCGAAAGGGAGGCTGCCCGACTGTATCGTAAGAGGTTTTTCGGGCCTGATCCGATTTTATAGAGTTAACGAAACCAAGGGGAGTTATATTGGTAAAAGCTTTGCGGGTAAAGTCTATGTCGTTAAAGATGATATAAAGACAATTGAATTTTTCAGGGAACAATGGCTTCGTTATGAGAGGGAAGAAATCCCGCTTAGACAATTGGTAGAGGCAACGTTAAGTAATCAATATCTATGGGGGAAGGATTTGAGCGATATCCCTAACCTTGGAAACGAATTATGCCAATATCTAGAAGGGATGATTGACTGAAATTATCCGTTGAAAGGATTTGGACAAGGTTAAGTTCATGAATATCATTCCTATCTATTATTTTTTTCTTTATTTTATTTGTATTTTTGGTATACTGAATTAGTGATATTTTTTCTTGGTAGTTTCCTAATGGAAAGATATTAAAAGAATTACATATTCTTTATTCCCGTGAAGGGGAGTAGCGTCAGGGATAACCTGAAATAAAGTCGTCATTACGTGGGAATCCCACCGGCTTTATTGGCCTAATTCATTTAGTGCTTAGCGAGACCTTTGCCATTTATGGCAGAGGTCTCTTTATTTTTGTAAAAAGGAGGAAATTATGTTGGATTTTTTAACAGGTGAATTCATTTCAGGACTTTTAGCGATCATTATGATAGATTTGGTTCTAGCCGGTGATAATGCGATCCTTATTGGATTGGCTGCAAGAAAGCTTCCAAAAGAACAGCAAAAAAAGGTGATAATATGGGGAGCGGTCGGGGCAATAGTGATAAGGATCATCGCAACGCTGCTGGTTGTTTGGCTATTAGAGGTGCCAGGACTGCATTTAATAGGGGGACTACTTCTTGTATGGATTGCTTATAAGCTACTTATTGATGAAGAAGAACATGATGTGAAGCCTGCAGACTCTATGTGGGCTGCTATAAAAACTATCATTATTGCAGATGCATTGATGGGATTGGACAATGTCCTAGCTGTTGCAGGTGCTTCTCATGGTAACTTCACTTTAGTGGTAATCGGTTTACTTGTATCAATTCCAGTAGTGATGTATGGAAGCACTTTGATCCTGAAACTGATCGAACGCTTCCCATTCATCATAATAATTGGTGCGGGAATACTAGGCTGGACAGCTGCTAAAATGATCGTAGCTGAACCTTTCATGCACGACTACTTTGCAAATCCCTTCATTAAATATGGATTTGAAGCAATAGTGGTGATTGGAATCCTGGTAGCCGGGATTTCAAGACAGAAAAATATCGAAAAAGAAAAAGCAAACAGAGAAAAAATGCAAATCGAACGTAATGGATAACCGATACAAAGAGACCTTTCAAAATGAAAGGTCTCTTCTTTTTGTCTTTGCCATATAAGTACAAAACAAGAAAAAGGATGTACCAAAGTCCGCACTTTGGTACATCCTTTTGCGAATTAGGAAACGATAACATGCACTTCAATCATGATATCTAAGCCAAATGAGCATATGGAGCGTTCACTCTATTTATTAGTTTAAGTTAATCCATACACTTTTGACTTCCGTATAATTATCTAAAGCATAACTGCCCATTTCCCGACCGATTCCACTTTGTTTATAACCGCCAAATGGAGAAGCTGCATCAAATGCGTTATAGCAGTTTACCCAAACTGTACCTGCTTTTAATTCATTAGCCACATAATGGGCTTTTTTTACATCCTGTGTCCATAAACCTGCAGCCAATCCATATTCTGAGTTATTTGCACGGTTTATCACATCATCCAAATCGTCAAAAGGCATCGCAGCTACAACAGGACCGAAGATTTCTTCTTTAGCGATTGTCATTTCATCTTCAACGCCTGCAAATATTGTAGGCGTTACAAAATAACCCTCTCCTTGTCCGTAATTGCCCCCGGTAACCACTTCAGCTCCTTCAGACTTTCCTTTTTCAATATAACCGCCCACTCTTTCCATTTGTTCACTGGATACCAAAGGCCCTATCTGGGTAGATGGATCAAGACCGGCCCCTTGTTTAATGTTTTTTGCATGGGACACTAAGTCAGCTACCACGTTATCATAGGATTTCTTTTGAATGTACAGGCGGGAACCGGCACAGCAAACTTGTCCTTGATTAAACATGATGCCCATTAAAGCTCCAGGAATGGCTTTACTCATATCTGCATCCGGTAGAATGATATTAGGTGATTTCCCGCCTAATTCCAACGAGATTTTTTTCACGGTTCCCGAAGCTTGGCGCATGATCATTTTCCCTACTGAGGTTGAACCGGTAAAGGCAATTTTATCTACATCTGGATGGTCTACAAGCGGTGACCCTGCTGTTTCACCAAATCCAGGTATGACATTGAGAACGCCAGGAGGAAAACCTGCTTCAAGCGCCAATTGACCTAAATATAATGCTGAAAGCGGCGTTTGCTCCGCTGGTTTTAAAACGATCGTACATCCGGTTGCAAGGGCTGCGCCTAATTTCCATGCGGCCATAAGTAAAGGGAAATTCCAAGGGATGATCTGCCCTACCACCCCGACTGCTTCATGACGGGTATAATTGAAGTAATTCCCAGCAACAGGTATTGTTTGTCCCACTATCTTAGTGGTCCATCCAGCATAATAACGGAAGTGATCGATTGCAAGGGGGACATCGGCATTGGTGGTTTCGCCAATCGGCTTGCCATTATCCAGGGTATCCAATTGTGCTAACGCTTCTTTATGTTCCTCCATGAGGTCCGCTAATTTATAAATGAGGCGACTGCGTTCCGATGCACTCATTTTTTTCCATGGACCGTTGTCGAAAGCGTTACGGGCTGCTTTGACTGCTTTATCTACATCTTCCGGACCTGCTTCACTCACAACCGCTAAAACCTTGCCGTTTGAAGGATCGAGGGTCTCAAAGGTTTTTCCTGAAGCAGCTTCCACCAATTCCCCATTAATCAAAAGCTTTTTAGTGCCCTTCAAGAATTCTTGCACTCTTGGATTTAGCTTAATAGTTTGTTCCATGTATAATACCCCTTTTCATTTGGATTTTAAGTTCGATATTTGTTCGGACAATGGCGTTCCTCTAAGTAAAAGGATCAGGCATAATCTTATGTTTTTGATACCATTCTCATTGGCTGACTTGCAGCAAGTCTGAATATCTTTAAAAACTGGATTACTTGAATTCTTTCCCCCCTTATCATAAGGAATCTATTTCTCGACATGTAATTATGCAAGACTTATGCCATTACAAAAAACCAATGAAACCAGCTAAAGAAGATGCTGGAGGGACATGGGAAGGTAGCAAACTGTTCCATATTGGAACAGGAAGTTGTACCAATATGGAACAAAAAAGTTTAGTAGTTGGCATAATGCGTTTTCATTTTGGTGGATATCTGAATTTTCTGTTATAATTAAACTGAATGAACGAACCCTGAATGCTCTGAAACTTTGGATTACATAGAGTTTCATTAATGAAATTGAATAAAAAACAGTGGCCGATTTACTGGATTATACATACGGGAGGATTATTCAATGTCTGTTAATATAAGCGCGGATAAAGGAACCGTACCGGCATTTATTCAAGAATCATGGCAGCGGTGCATTTCGAAGGGACTTCAGCCAAGCATGATGGATAAGGAAGATATGCTTGGTGCATTTGAGTTGGCCGAATACCACGATCGATATGCGGAACTCCTGTACCATTCTTCTCCCATTTTAGAAGAAGTTTATCGCACGATTAATGGTTTGGAGTCCATTTTATTACTTGCTGCTCCTGAAGGATATATCATCGAAACAGTTGGGGATCCAGCTTTCATTCGACATGCAGATAATGTTTCCCTGAGAAAAGGGGCCAATTGGCTAGAGGAATCAAAAGGAACAAATGCGATAGGAACAGCCATAGTAGAGAAAAACCCTGTATTAATTCATGGCAGTCAACACTTTCATCAGGATAACCATTTCCTTACTTGTGCCGCATCGCCCATTTATCACCCTGAGGGGCATCTGCTTGGTGTTTTGAATTTAAGCAGTCATCAACAGAATTATCATCCTTTTTCCATTAGTTTAGTTCAGAGGGTGGCTGATAGCATCAAACAAGCACTCTTATTGTCACATACACAAAAAAGGGAGAAAAACCTTTATTTTATATATGATTCATACCCTGATCCGTTAATTACCCTTGATAAAGAGGGAAAAGTTACAGATCTCAATATAGCGGCGTCACATGTTATCGGCACAATGGAAAAGCCAGTATCGAATATAGTATCAGGAACAGACCCACTTGTTTTAGAACAGAAGGTTTCAATTAAAGACCAGGAATTCCTGGTTCAAACCCTTGGCAAAAATATAGAACATCAATCCTCCGTGATCGTAAGGTTAAAAAAACAAAAATTGATTGATGGTTTAAAAACTAATCGTTATCAATTTAACGATATAATAAGTAATGATCCGCAAATGAATCAAACCATATCCATTGCTAAAAGAGCTGCAGCGCTTGATATCAGCCTCCTAATCACTGGGGAGAGCGGAACGGGAAAAGAACTGTTCGCTCAATCCATTCATGGGGTTAGCTTAAGAAGTGATAAGCCATTCATCGCCATCAATTGCAGCGCAATTCCCGAAAACTTATTGGAAAGTGAGTTATTTGGATATGAAAAGGGTGCCTTTACTGGCGCAAAAAGCGGCGGGCATAAGGGGAAATTCGAAGCTGCAGATGGCGGAACCCTGTTTTTGGATGAAATCGGGGACATGCCGCTTAAAGCTCAAGCGACTCTGCTCCGCGTGCTTCAGGAACGATGTGTGACGCGTGTCGGAGGAAATGCTTCCATTCCAATCGATGTAAGGGTCATTGCCGCCACCAACAAAGACTTACAAAAAGAAATTGAAGCTGGAGAATTCCGTGCAGATCTATTTTTCCGACTTTGTGGATTATCTTTAAAACTTCCAAATCTAAGGAGTCGTAAAGATTTATTGCTGTTAGCAGAATATATTTTAACGGATTTACCTTATAAGAGCGAACATACCGAACTAACTGACGAAGCTAAAACATTCATTTTGGAATATTCGTGGCCAGGTAATTTCCGTGAATTGCAAAATGTGCTGGGACAGGCTGCATTCCTAGCTGATAATGGCCCGATTACAAGGGAATTGCTTGCGGCACTTTGTCCTGTTTCTTCCATTACACATGAGGAAGGGGCAAATGCCGATCGAGAACCAAGAAACTTTCAAGAACAAGAAACCCTACTTATCAGGAATGCATTGGAACGAACAAATGGGAATATCAGTAACGCAGCGAAACAACTCGACATCGGCCGTAATACGCTATATAGAAAAATGAAAAAATATGGAATTAACTTTCAAAAGTAAGAGACTCTCAGTTTATAAAAAATATGAAGAATCTTTTTATGACAATTTCAGATTCCCGACCTGATTTGGTCGGTTCTTTGTTATCGCAAGTAACTATATGCGGACCAGCATACCTGTCTCCTTATAAGCTACATTTCACCTAAAAAACAATAAATAATGAAGTGCAGGATATCAAAATCTCATATAGAATGAAGTTATTGATGTAGTAACTAAATTCCGCAAGGGGATGTGTGGTCAATAGTATGGAGTTGTCATCTGAACATAAGAAGTATAAACATGTATTGATTCAATATTTGGAAGAAAATGAATCTGTGTTTTTAAATGAATGGAACGAGACTATTAAGATCAATGAAATAGACCCCTACAAAGAAAGAATTAAGGAAAATGGTTATGGGATGTACTCACTGGTCATCCAAACGTTCAAAGAGGTATTGTCTGATGATGTGCTGATAAGATTGGCTTACCAGGTTGCAAAAGAACGTCTTGAAGCAAATATCAACATTGGGGATTTTCTATATAATATCAATTTGGGGAGAAATATCATAATCAGAAATGTCTTTGGCGCCAATATCCCAATTAAATATATGCAGAGATTCATTAATGACATTAACCTGCACTTTGATACGTTCAGCTACCATGCAGTAACTAGATATACGAATCTTACAAATGAAGTGATTGAGGAAAAAAAGTCTTATATTAGTGAAAACCACAAAGATAAATTAGCGGTACTGGGTCAAATATCATCAAGCTTTGTACATGAGTTCCGTAACCCTCTTACAGCTATCATGGGGTTCAATAAATTACTGAAGAGGGAGAATCCTGACTTGAAATATTTGGATATCATTGATTATGAGTTAAATCAGTTGAATTTCAGGATAACCCAATTCCTCCATACTTCTAAGTCTGATTTTAATGAGGAACAAAGAGAGGAAATTTCCGTATTAAAGTTAATTGAGGAAATACAAGAATTGACTTATGCAAATATTGTGGATGCCAGCGTTAATGTGGAAATAGATATTTATCCAAACTTCGTCATGACAGGGAGCAAGGATGGCTTAAAACAAGTGTTCTTGAATCTTTTTATAAATTCCATTGATGCCTTAAAGGATAAGGAACATCCTAGAATTTTGAGGATAAACTCTTTAATTGAGGCGAATGAAAGAATAATTCGAATTTCAAATAATGGACCGGCCATTGCCAGTGAATTGATCGAATCTATTTTTGAGCCCTTTGTCACAACGAAGGAGTTAGGAACGGGAATTGGATTATACGTATGTAAAAAGATTATTGAAAGTAATGATGGATATATGAATTGTGTCTCCAATGAAAATTCAACCACATTCAGCATCCATTTCCCCAAAGTTCAGAACTGAATTTATTAGGGGTTAATACATATCATATAGTGACTTTACATACAGCATTATATACATATCGATATTTTCGACGCTTGTACATAGATCTTTGATTAATAGCGGAAGGGCATTCCAGGTCTGCCGGTAAATTACATAAAATCATTCTCAGTGAAAATAAATCTATTTGGAAGATGCCAAGAAATCATAATTTGGATTTTAGCATCTTTTTTTTATCCCTGTTATTTTTCAGTATATATGTGTGTCGAAATTTTAAAAGAAAACAATTAAATTGTCATTTTTTAATTCGATTGTGAATCAAAAATGGTCAATAATTAATATGTGAATCGAAAATTGAATTTATGATTCAATATCGAATCGTTTTAAATTCATAAAAGCGTTAAACCCTACTAAAATAACTATCTTTTTTTTGGCATGGATATTGCTTTTATATATATGAATAAAATTTTAGTGAGAGAGGGTGCTTTTATAAAAAAAGAAGAGTGAGGAAGGAATAATAGAGCTGGGTAACTATATTTTTACATAAAAGGACTTCACTCAACAAAAAGCAAAAAGTGCAAAATCAACCAGAACATTGTACTTTCCGTGTATTTCGTTGAGGGGCTGATGGTAGTAAAGAAGGAGTATAAAAAGAAAGCGGATACAGTTAATAGATTATATGCTGTGCAATATACATATATCGATAGTGAATTTAGCCTCATTGAACTAATGATGAAACGGGAATAGGACTCTAAACATTGTTTTTGAATGAAAGTTTTCTACTAAGGTACCCATGAGCAGTGGTTTACTGCTTACAAAACGGTAATTAGACAGTTTTAAAGGATGGTGACAATAGTGGCACTTCAAACAAATGAATTGAAACATGGTCTCAAGACCAGGCATGTCACAATGATTTCTATTGGCGGGGTAATTGGGGCAGGACTATTTATCGGAAGCGGAACAATAATAGATTCAGCTGGGCCTGGTGCAATTTTATCGTATATAATCGCAGGATTGATGATCGTGCTTATAATGCGCATGCTGGGTGAAATGGCTGTGGTAAATCCTGATAGCGGATCCTTTTCAACATATGCGCATCAAGCATTTGGTCCCTGGGCCGGATACACGATCGGCTGGTTATACTGGTTCAACTGGGTTATCATCATTGCTATTGAAACTACGTTATTGGGTACTATGATTCATGATTGGTTTCCTGGTATACCTATGTGGGCTGCCAGTCTATCCTTCCCTATATTAATGACGATTACGAATATCTATTCAGTCAAAGCTTATGGGGAATTTGAATACTGGTTAGCTTTCATGAAAGTGGCTGCCATTGTAATATTCCTCTTCCTGGGTGCCGCCATGATTTTCGGATTTGTTCCGGGATTTGATTCACCAGGCCTTTCAAACCTTACTGGAGATGGAGGATTTTTACCAAAAGGTTTTCTCCCTGTCCTTCTTAGTGTGATATTCATTACTTTCTCTTTATCGGGAAGTGAGGTAGCTGCCATTGCTGCAGGAGAGTCTGAAAACCCTGAAAAAAATATTATTAGAGCCATAAACAGTGTTGTTTGGCGTCTCCTTCTTTTCTTTGTTGGTTCAGTGACCGTGTTGGTTCTCGTAATTCCCCAAGGGGCTGAAGATTTACTGAAAACCCCCTATGCCAGCGTATTTGACATGGCAGGCCTGCCGGCAGCGGGTCAAATCATGAATATCGTAATCTTCACTTCATTGCTTTCTGTTTTGAATTCAGGCCTATATACAAGCTCTCGAATGTTATATTCTTTATCAAAAAAAGGTGATGCACCGAAAATCCTTTCCCGAGTGAATAAGCGGGGAATCCCGATTTGGGCGTTAATGGCAAGTGTTTTCTTTGCTTATGTCTTCACGACATTTAAATTTGTTTCTCCTGATAAATTGTTTGCTTTTCTCGCAAACAGCTCTGGAGGAGTCACTATGATCATGTATATCTTTATCGCCTTTTCTCATCTATATTTACGGAAAAAGACGGAAAAAGAAAATCCCGGGACACTCAAAGTGAAAATGTGGCTATTCCCTTATTTAACCTACGTGACCATTGCCGTATTATTTATTATATTCGTTGCCCAGGCGTTTATTGATTCCATGAGATTGCAATTCTTTCTTACAACCCTTCTCACGATTCTAGTAATTGGGTCATACTTTCTGTTTTATCATAAGAAAAAGGTAATTACTCCTGAACAAGATGCAAAACTAAAAAAAATTCACGTTAAGGAAGGGTAAAGTAGTTTTTCCAATTACAGAAATAAAAGATTGACTATTCAAACGAAAGGCTGCTCATAGTGGGCAGCTTTTTTATGCTTTCCCAAAATGATTGCATTCATTTCATGGAAAGGATTTAAGCGTGTTCGGGATTCTGACTGCATCAACCCATTACGATACTCATTCATTTGCAACTTTGAAATCCTTTGCTAGAATATAATCTATAGAAAAGATTAGGAGTGGTTACTGTGGCTGAAACTCCAGCTGAAGATTTGATTCATTATATCGCACCAAAAGGAGAATATATCCCTTTTTTAGATGATACGGACTATATCGCTAAAGGATTGGAATGGAAATTATTCACTGCCCGTTCGGTAAAAAGAGAACTAGTATATAAAAGCGGAAGCTTTCAAGCAAAGGTCAAATTAGCAGGTTATGAACAATACGGCAACGGACTTGACACTGTAGTCGTTCAATTTGAAAATGGTAAGCTTAGTTGCATTAACCCTTCCTATTTAAAGGAAATGCAAAGCTCCAGTTTCGGAAAAGAATTGTTGAGTGGACCGGTTTCCGAAACAGCCGCAGTTCCAAGTGAAACTGAGCAGGTGATGGAAGCGCCAATTACGGAAAACTCCGATCAGCTAAGTGAAGAACCAAAACAAGCAAAACCCAAAACTAAAAAAACGACAGCAAAACCTAAGTTGGACTTACCAGGGGAAAAAGTGCATTTCACCGCGACCGTCAAGGAGTTCACGGCGAAAATGAACCATTTTACTGGTGAAGAAGATGAAGTCATACTCTTGGAGAATGTCAAAGTTACAACGGAACCTGAATTGACCATCGGCGATGCTTGGTGTGGATATAGCAAGACATTGAAAAAAGCTGAGCTCGAAGAAGGGGACGAAATCGAATTTGATGGAAAAGTGGTCGACAAAAAATATAATAAAGAAATACGCTATAAAGTAAATAATCCATCTAAGTTAGTGAAAAAGGAAGCTTAAACGCTTGAAGTTCTTGGATGATATGGAGTAAGCCGCCGCTTACTCCTTTTTTTGTTGCGTTAATCAGTCTTCTAAAGAAATGGATGCGTTCATTGTGAACTTATTAGAATAGATGAGCCCGATTCTGGAATATATTCGTTTGTGGGAGATACAACTTAAAAACCAAAGTGATGCAAATTATTCGCCAATCGTATAGTTAAGGGTTTCGCTTTTGTGGTTTCATATATTCCAGTGTTGGGGATAATACATTATGAAAATGGATTTAGAAAAAAGATTAGGGGGGATTTTTAAATGAAAGAATTATTTCGGTTATTGAAACAAGGTAATAAATCGGCTTTCATTGCTGCCTGTGTGAATAGTATCATCGCTGTGCTAAAGGGGATTGCTTACTTCATGACAGGGAATGTAGCTATGTTTGCTGAAACTTTACATACTTTGGGCGATGCTGCGAATCAGTTTTTCGTCTTCATTGGTTCCGCACTAAGTAAAAAGGCACCAACTGATCGATTCCCTGACGGTTTTGGACGTTTGGTTAACCTAGTATTATTAGGGGCAGTATTAATTGTCGGAATCATGTCTTATGAAACGATTAAAGAAGGGTTTCATCACATTTTGCACCCTGCAGAATCAACTGGTATCCTTATTAACTTGTCCGTCCTTTTCTTAGCGGTTGTATTGGAATCATATGTATTATTTAAAGCGATGAAAGAAGTGGTGCATGAGACTGGAATCGAAGCTAAAGGAGCAGCCGTCATATTTAAGAGCTTCACTGGTTTAAAAAGAGCTAAACCAGCGACGAAATTAGTATTCATGGAAGATATGGTAGCGACCGGTGGTGGGGTGCTTGCGATAATTGCCATTTTATTAGCAAACTTCACGCCTTTCATCCAAGCGGAAGGAGTTGCTTCCGTCATGATCGGTCTCGGTATGTTCTATGTGGTTGGAAGGGTTTTTCTTGATAATGCTGCAGGGGCTCTTGGGGAAGCCGATATTGACATGCGACAAAAAATCGGGACGATGGTCATGGATGATCCAGACGTAAGGGATATACAGAAACTGGCCGTAATAAAAGAAGGGGAAGACTTCCATGTTGAACTTGAAGTCGAACTTGATCCCCATATTTCAATCGCCCAAGCGGATGACATTAAAGATCGGCTGTTTAATGAGATATTCAAGGAAAGAGGGGTAACGGATGTCATTATAGAATTTGATGAAAATGATGGTTTCCCAAAATGGGAAGGTCAAATAAAAAAAGAATTGAATGAAATGAAAAAAGACAGGGAGTAGTAGGAATGGCAGAATACAAAGTGTCATGATAAGAAATTTGTTTGATTATAAATATCATGACACTAATGATAATGCCTGTTCAATTCTTCACGTACTTTCCTTGCGTATGCATTATAAGCTATCATTGACTTAGTTACATAAAGAAGGATTATGAAAGGGTGAATAAGCTTGGAGAAACAAGATATTAAGCTAGTTGCACTTGATATGGATGGCACGCTTCTCAATAAGGCTGGAGAGATATCTGAAGAAAATCGCAGAGCGATAAAAGAAGCCGAAAATCAAGGGGTTTTTGTGGTATTGAGCACAGGAAGATCCTATGCGACTTGCAGTGATTTTGCAAAGTCAATGGAACTTCAATCATACCTCATTACGGTAAACGGAAGCGAAATTTACGATAATCAAGGAAAACTTGTGGAAAGGAATATCGTCGATAGTGATTCCATACAATGGATGTGGGAATTAAGCCAAAAACATGGTACTCATTTCTGGGCAATAAGCTGCGATAATATTTACAGGGCTGAAATGCCTGAGAAAATCCATGATTCGCAATGGCTTAAATTCGGATTTGATACAGATGATGAAAGCATCCGTCAAATCATCATGGATGAACTGGTATCAAAAGGAAAATTTGAAATAAGCAATTCAAGCCCGACGAATATTGAAGTGAATGCCGTGGGCGTAAATAAAGCGAAAGCGATAAAGCTCGTATGTTCATTGCTCGATATTACTATGGATAATGTTATGGCAGTGGGTGACAGCCTTAATGACCTTGCAATGATTTCTGAAGCAAAAGTGGGTGTGGCAATGGGAAACGCCCAAGAAATTGTGAAAGAAAAAGCAGATTGGGTTACAGCGACAAACGAAGAAGATGGTGTGGCTAAGGCCATTCGTAAATGGGCGCTTTCAAATTGAATCGACACTGTATATGGGACGTATTCCATATACAGTTTTTTTATTGAAATGGCGCTGCCGACAATGAAATTTTAGCTGCTGAATTAATTTCTTGAAAATTGTGTATTTTAGAAGTATGATAATCTTGTAGTGTTATATTTTGGTAATATATTAATAATGGGAGGTTTAATGGATGACTAGAAGTTTGCCTGAACAGTGGTGGAATCAATTATCTTTACCAGTTATCTCAGCACCTATGTTTTTAATATCCGGTCCTGAGTTAGTGAAAGAATGCTGTTTGAATGGGGTGATCGGCTCTTTTCCAGCACCGAATGCGCGTCCGATAGAGGTACTGGATCAATGGATGGGTGACATAAACGACACATTGATTGCAGCAAAGGATAAAGAACCAGGCTCAAAGATTGCTCCATGGGCAATGAATATGGTTGTTCACCGTACATATAGCCGGCTTGAAGAAGAGTTGGAATTGGTCAAAAAGCATCAGCCTCCCATCGTCATTACATCATTAGGTTCACCCAAACATGTGGTGGATGTCGTACATAGCTATGGCGGCTTGGTCTTTTCGGATGTCAGCTCTGTGGATTTTGCAAAAAAAGCTGCGGAGTCAGGTGTGGACGGATTGATCTTGGTTGCAGCGGGAGCCGGTGGTCATGCGGGTGAGATAAATAGCTTCGCTTTCGTGGACAGCGTAAGGACATTCTGGGACGGAATCATTTTGCTTGCCGGATCCATCAGTACTGGTCACAGTATTTTGGCAGCTCAGGCAGCTGGAGCGGACCTTGCATATATGGGTACACGTTTTATCGTGGCGAAAGAGAGCAGGGCAAATGATGAATACCGTGAAATGCTTGTCGATTGTGATCATGATGACATCATCTTGACTGATGCATTTTCAGGCGTTAATTGTAATATGCTGAAACCGAGCATCAGAAAGGAAGGCATGGACCCGGAACAATTAGCCAAAAAAGAAAAAGTCGATTTTGACAGCATGTCCAAACCATCTGAATCTAAAGCGTGGCGTGATATTTGGTCAGCGGGTCATGGTGTAGGGGCAATTAAAAAAATAGATACCGCTGCCGGCATCATTAAACAATTGGAAAAAGAGTATCAGGAGTCCTTGAAGAAATTGACCGGGCAGGCCGAAAAATTAAAAGGAATTATATCAAAATGATATGAAAGCGCTTTATTAATTATGCTAATATAGCTAACAAAAAGGGTATCCATAATGGATACCCTTTTTTGCCATGTAATATCAGAGATAATTCATGATAAGGTCTTAATCAGCTAAAAAGTCAATCTAAATAGGATATAAAGAGAAATGCAGTAAATATACGATGTAAGACTGTGAAAAAATATTGATAAAAAGAAGGATAAATGTTATATTATTTTCGTGATACTGACCAAATGAACAATATGGTCATTAATTATTGATTGTTTAAAAATTATATATATTAAGGTGAAGAAGAATTTAAATTATATATTGCAGAAGCAAATGGATTAATTATGTATTCTTCAATCCATTTTCACCTAGATAGATTAATAAACGGCATATTCGTCGTATAGGAGGGCTTGGTAGGCGTGTTAAAATCTTTAAAGGGTGAATTTTTAGCCATAATAAAACATCCTATGATACTCATTTCCATAATAGGGATCATACTGATTCCTTTATTATATAGCGGCACGTTCCTGTGGGCATTTTGGGATCCATATGGTAAGGTCGACCAATTGCCTGTTGCCATTGTCAATATGGATGAGGGTGCGGAGTTCAATGAATCGGAACTTACAATAGGAAAAGATTTAGTTAAGGAATTAAAGGAAAAGAAGGATTTCGATTGGCATTTCGTCAGTCAAAAAGAAGCCAATGAAGGCCTGGAAAATCAAGATTATTACATGAAAATAGAAATCCCGAAAAACTTTTCGAAGAATGCAACGACCTTACAGGAGGACAATCCGGAAAAACTTGATTTAATTTATACGTCCAATGAAGGGTTCAACTATATATCGACTAAAATAGGTGACGCAGCTTCGGAGAGAATTAAAGGGGAGGTATCGTCAGCCGTTACGAAAACCTATGCGGAGTCAATGTTCGATAATTTGAACGAAGTGGCTGACGGACTCAAAAGTGCCAGTGATGGAGCTGGGGAATTGAAAGATGGGACAGATACAGTTAAGAACGGATCCAGTGAACTTGGTGAAGGGATTAACTCAGCTAAAGAAGGTTCCAAAAAAGTGGATGAAGGAATTGATTCCCTTCATTCAGGTTCTGTCGAAATCCATGAAAACCTGGAAAAATTAGCTGAAAAATCATTGACCTTTTCGAATGGGGTCGGTTCGGCAGCTGCAGGATCAAAAGAACTCAATCAAGGGTTACAACAGTTTAGCTCTGGTGTTGGACAAATGAAAGATGGGCAATCCGAGCTTTTGCAAGGAGCCAAGAAATCTGAAGCGGGAACTGGTGAATTGGCCTCTGGACTGCAACAGTCATTAGAGGGTTTCAATCAAATAGAAGATAAGCTGCCCGCTTTGACTGAGGGAGCAAATGGTGTAGCGGCTGGTGCTGCCCAGCTTTCAGGTTCATTGTCTGATTGGAGCGCAGCATCGAACGAAGCAAAAGCGGGGGCATCTGAAGTGTCGGCAGGTTTGGATGAGGTTATTTCCGGATTGAAACAACAATCTGAAGCTGCGGATGATCCTGCCGAGAAAGCGCGTTTGGAGGAAGTGATTTCTTCTCTAACCCGCATCAGTGAAGGTAGTAAAGGAGTTTCTGAAGGAGTAGGGAAACTATCAGCCAGTGCAACTGAAATTGCTAAAGGCTCAAATAGCCTTAGTGATGGAGCAAATCAGTTAGGTGAAGGCACAAGTGCATTAAGCGGCGGTTTCACTCAATTAAAGCAAGCTCAGGATAAACTCGCCAATGGGGCGAATGAACTGAAAAATGGTCAAGGTCGATTGGTGTCTGGTTTGACAACATTTGGCGATAGTATAGATTCAGCACAAAGTGGGCTTGGACAGTTAACCGAAGGCAGCAATAACTTGGTAAGCGGGCTTGATCAGCTTGAAGATGGCTCCAAGCAACTATCAAGTGGAACTTCACAGCTTTCCGAAGGTTCGAAAGGTCTGGTTACGGGAACGGATAAGTTGAAAGAAGGTTCCTCCAGCCTTACAAGCGGTATGGGAGAACTGGCGAATGGAGCCATTAAGTTGCAAGATGGAATCGCCAAACTTTCAGATGGATCTGCAGAATTGCATGAGGAATTAAATGATGGGGCAAACGAAGCAGGCAAGATAAAATCCAATGAAGAAGTATATGACATGTTTGCAAGCCCAGTTAAAGTGGATAAATTACCAATTAATAATGTACCGAACTATGGTACAAGTTTTGCACCATATTTAATTTCATTAAGTTTATTTATCGGGGCTATCGTTCTGACGATCATTTTCCCGTTAAGAGATCCTGCTGTTAAACCGGCAAGTGGATTTAGCTGGTTTATTAGTAAATACAGCGTCATGGCTCTTATAGGAATCTGTCAAGCCATATTGGTGGACTCGATTTTAATTTTAGGCCTTGGAATCAATGTTACGAGCCTGCCGCTATTTTTTGCAGTAAGCATTCTTGCTAGCTGCACATTCATGGCAATCATTCAGTTCCTTGGTTCAGCCTTTGACAATCCTGGCCGGTTCATAGCATTATTGATTTTGATTCTTCAACTGACAAGCAGTGGCGGAACATTCCCAAATGAATTGGTTCCTGGCTTCCTGCAAGGATTCACACCGTTCTTACCGATGACTTACTCTATTAATGCTTTTCGGGCAGTGATCTCAACAGGAGATTATAGCTTCATGTGGCATAATCTTGGCATATTGGCCATATTCCTCGTTGCGGCATTAATATTATCACTTCTTTACTTTATGTATCGGCATAAGAAATTGAACGGCGCATTAAATGAACAACAGGAAGAAGCAACTGTACAATGATCAAAAAAACAGCGACCCGTCATGGGTCGCTGTTTTTGACTGTAGACAAATTCGAGGAAAGCGAGTTTGCCTACAGTTTTTTTAAAAAAAATTCCAGTTGATTGAAGAAATCCGCTTCCTTTCCGCCGACTGTCTGCCAAGCCGTATCAAAGCAATCGGCAGTGGGGTCTCGGCTTGCCAGTTATTCGGGAGGAGTGTCGCAAATTTCTTCAATCTTGAGAGGATTTCACCCCATATAAAACAGTAAAAAATTATGGAATAAAACCAAGTCTCGTTTTTAAATCAGGGTAATAATTTCGGATTCGGGATTAGGCCGTTCCGGACCGGCTTTTGGTCGACAAAGGGGTTTCTATCTAAATTTTAAAACAAAGTTGATTGGAGCGGGTGTGGAGACTCCTGCGGGAAAAGCGTGTCCAAGGGAGACCCCACAGGCGCAAAGAGCGCCGAGGAGGCTCCCGGACCGCCCGCGGAAAGCGAGTGCCTGTAGAGGAAATCAACGTTCAAATTTTAACCCCTCAAAATAACGTTCCAGTTGATTTCATCCAAATAAAAAGTAATCATGTTTTGGGGAGAGACCATTCATTCCGAACCCCCTCTTGTCGACAAACTGAAACAGCGACCCGTCTGGGTCGCTGTTTTTGATAAATATCAGGTAATAAGTGAAATGCAGGAAAATAAAAGTGCCCCTAAAATAACCCCCATCTTAAAGATATGCATTCCTGTTCTCATGGAATGGGCAATGGTTTGTTTGTGACAAAACATTGGTGCAGCCTGAACAATGAAGTAATTATTTAAACGGCTATACCCTTGTCTTTTGGGAAACAGGTGCATATTTCTTCATCGGATTTTTTGCAATGACATCCTTTAAATAAGGATGGCCAGAAGGACCTGGTTTTCTCATAAGTTCCATTAGGTAAGAAATATCGTCCATAGCCCTGTGTGTTTGAAAATTGGTGATATTATGTGCCTGCAGTAATGTTAAGAGTTTACTATTCTCAAATCCGTATTGCTTCCAAGGTACATTCCGCATCGTACAGAACCACTTTTGATCATTGATTTCCGGATACATTTGGTAGAGAAAACTTCTATCGAAAGAAGCATTATGTGCGAAAATCGAATCGGTACGGGCAATGAAGGATTTAATTTTTTCATCGTGAAAACTTTTTCCTTCGACGGAGCTATATGGAATTCCATGAATTCTGTATGCCTGATCATAATTCCTTCTTGCTCCATAGGAGAGAGGCTCCCTTAAAAATGACTCCTGATCAATAAGATTAATGATTTCCCCTGTTTCACTGCTGTATGTAAAGAGTATAAGGGCGAGCTCGATAATTTCATCTGAAGAGGGACGTAAACCAGTTGTTTCTACGTCGAGTACTAAACCTAATCTATTAGTCAATTTTTTTTCCTCCAGTTTGGTTACATTCTTCTATTATAGCTGACATAGAATAGCTATTGAAAGTGTAATGATCGTTTTAAAGGATTTGAAATTGATTGAGGGTAAGGGTGAACTAACGATACTAAAAAAAGATAGAGATTTTAAGCAATCTCTATCTTAGTTTGTAGACAAAAGGGGTTCGGAATTAAAAAATTCCGAACCCTTTTGAAATTCCCTTTGAAATTTTGACCAAAGGTTAAGAGATTTGGGCTCATCGAGCCACTATGTTAAGCCATTTTAGGACCTTGCCATGTCCAAGTGGCCATCTTCTTTAAATTAATGGCAGCGAAAGTAAGCATCGCTTGCATCGACAATTTTTTAAGTCCCCTTAAAGTAGTCCAACGCATACCATGCTTTTCTTTTGTATCTGCGAATACACGCTCAATCGTTTCTTTGCGTTTCGCATATATTGGTTTTACCTCTTGATGATGACGCAGATGATCTGCTTCTTCCACATATGCTTGCCAAATATGCCGTGTCACTTCTTTTAATGGTCTTTGCTTTCTGTACACCGTGATAAAAATGAGCATGTTGCACAAATTTGTTTTTTGGCGATTTGTACTCGCGATAGCCCTCTTTATTTGTTGTTGTGTACTTTAAAGTTTCGCCCGAAGGGCAAAGGTAACAATCAAAGTGTTCGTAAACATAGTCACGTTTGCGAAAGAATCCTTCTTTTGTACGAGGACGTGTATAGGGTAAAGCAGGTGTGATTTCTTTGTTAAATAGGTAGCTTGTAATCGTGGTGTTTTATAAGCTGCATCTGCTTCTGGTTTTCCAACTTTCTCAATCACTTGCTCAACAAGTGGCTCCAAAATATGACTGTCATGTGTATTACCAGGTGTTACAATCGTCCCAATACAAAACCGTTGCGGTCTGCGGCCGCGTGGAATGAATAGGCAAACTGTTTTGTTCGTTCATCTTTCACATAGTAGCCACTCTCAGGATCCGTAGTACTTTCTTTAATTGCTTTGGTTTCTTCCTTATCAAATTTATCTGATGGAAAAGGCTTCTTACCATGGTTTTCAAGATCTTGATTTATTTCATCTTGAAGAAGTCCTTGATATGCTTGTGTTTCTTTGCGTGCGATTTTCTTTTCAAATTTGCGCTTATTCGCATTGGCTTTCACATGTGTGGAATCGACGAATACGTGTTCAGCACTTATTAACTTTCTATCAGCAGCTGTCATTAAGATACGATAGAAAATCTGTTCAAACAGGTCTGTATCTTTAAAGCGTCGCTCATAATTTTTCCCGAACGTTGAGAAATGAGGTGCTTTATCATGGAAACCATAGCCTAAGAACCAACGGTAAGCCATATTTGTTTCAGCTTCTTCAATCGTTTTACGCATGGAACGAATACCGAAGGTATATTGAATGAATGTCAGTTTAACTAAAATAACTGGATCAATACTTGGGCGTCCTACCTCTGAATACATATCTTTCACCATGTCATAAATGAAAGTGAAGTCAATGGAAGCCTCCATTTTACGAACCAAATGATTCGCCGGCACCAGTTGATCTAAAGTAATCATTTCAAGTTGGTCTCGCTGAATAGCATTATGTTTCGAAAGCATCCTCATCACCTCAAGTTTTAATAGTTCTATTTTAAAACAAAAAAGACTATAGGCAAAAGGAGTTCCATCTAAAATTTTAAACATAGTTGATTGGAACGGAAGGTGCGAGACTCCTGCGGGAATAGCGAGTCCAAGGGAGACCCCACAGGCGCAAGTGCGTCGAGGAGGCTCCCGGACCGCCCGCGGAAAGCGAGTGCCTGAAGTGGAAATCAACGTCCAAATTTGTAAAGCCAAAAAAAACTGTAGACAAACTCGATTTTCATCGAGTTTGTCTACAGTCTGAGATAGAGATTTTAAGCAATCTCTATCTTTTTTATTCATTGAAGTTCATAAGCATTGCAAAATGCTTTCAAATTCATGTTCGGCAATTTATACGAATTCTTCGTTTTTTTGAAGGCTGAAAATGTTCTTGGATTGCTTTATATAGTGCAGTCCTTCTTCAGGTTGTTGCAGATGAACCAGATTTTTACCAGATAAAAGATGGAGTTCTGCATATAAATATAATGATTCTATCGAATTACAAATGTTGATTCCTTTAAGTGTATAATTTAATGATTCCTGATAATAATGGAGTTCAGTCAATGTTTGGTGCTAATCCATGAATGATCTTCACAATAATGGTACCTTCTTGATTCACATGGGGAATATTCTCGATAAATTCCAGTGCTTCATTGAAGATGGTGATGGCATCTTCATAATTCTTCGTTTTAAAATGGATGATCCCGATACTATTTAAAACTTCTATTTCCTGTTGATGAAGTATGACCCGTTTACCCATGGTAATCTGAATGGCCTCATTCAATAATTCTATAGCCTTTTGTTTGTCATTGTATAAATAAAAAAAAGAGATACCTTCATGCCATTTTAAGAATTGATAAAATGATATCGATTTTTCCGGTGCAGTTGCCATTTCTTTTTGGACGATTTCATAAATTGCTTCATAATTACGTGTCCGTTTGTATTTGTTAATCAAAAGTTTAATGGTTTCTATGTAATTATAAATCGGTTCATTTTTGGTAGTGAAGAAATACGGCAAGTCAACTTTAAGTTTATCCGCAAAAAGTGCCAATTCATCAATGGTTGGAGAAGTGATGCTTCTTTCATAATCTGACAGGGCATTTGGTTCACATATATCTTTAGCCAGTTCTTCCCTTGTAAGATTTTGTTTTATTCGTAATTCGTTGATACCAGAGCCAACCTCTATTTTCATCACAATTGCCCCTTTGTACCTATGTCTAGAATTCTATTTTAACATAATTTAATTTTTATCAGTAAGTTAATTGAAAGATAGTATGATATAACTACTTTACGTGTTTTCCTAGCGTATCCCTACAACAAAAAATTATGAATTACGTTTATTTATTGAAGCGAGCAAACTAATATGATGTCTTTTCAATATAAAGTGAGAAAGGTATATAATCACGGATAATAGCAAGCATTAAATTTGGAATATAAGGGTAAAAAAAAGAGGCGGCAAACTGCCGCCTCTAACGATTTTAATTTCCAATGAATTGCTGGGTCCAATAGTGGGCGTATTTCCCTCCTGTCACATGCCCAATTCCAATATGTGTATAGTTCTTATTCAGGATATTGGCCTTATGTCCGGGGCTGTTCATCCATGATTTCATGACAGCATCCGCACTAGGTTGACCTGCTGCGATATTTTCCCCTGCGTACTCGTAGCTGATCCCAAAGGATTTCATCATATCGAAAGGCGACCCATAACTCGGGCTTGTATGATTGAAATAATTATTATCACGCATATCCTCAGATTTCAGAATTGCTACGTTGGAAACGGCTGTATCCATTTCAAGGGGAGCGAGGCCCGATTTTGAACGTTCTTCGTTAACTAAACTAAGAACCCGCTGTTCAACTGATTGACTTTCTTTTTGATTTAATGTGGTGTTGGATGCCGGAAGATTTATGATTTGTCCGATTTGAATTTGATTTGCATCCTTTATAGCAGAGTTCGTTTTGAGTAATTCGTCAATGCTGACATCATATTCAGAAGCAATTTTCGTTAAGGTATCTCCTTTTGCCACCTCGTAAGTATTGGCTCCCATTGCAACTTTTGGAGATAGCAGGGATAGAGACAGTGCTGATAAAAGGATGATTTTCTTCATTTTGATTCCTCCTAGTAGAATATCTGGATTGGAAGTATAGTATGCTATAAAAATAGTTTTGTGTAAAATTAGCTCATTAACATTCTTTATTGGAATGGGAAAAAGGTATCGAATAAGAACATACATAATACGGGTCCATATAACTTGGGAGAGTATATGGTAAATCAAAATCATAGGGCTTTTTGATAAATTGGAAGGATCATTTCATGTAGATAAAGAATCATTTTACGTTTGCAGGCCGTGTTTGTCAGGGGAAATAATAAGAACATCAAAACGATATAGTTATATGGGACTAAATATGATAGAACTAATAAATTATCTTAAGGGTGGAACTTGCATGGATTTAAAGGCAGGGATATTGTTTTGGAAAGATAAATTTGAAGCGAGAAAATACCCAATGCTGGAAGAGGATTTTTCATGTGATGTTTGTATAGTGGGGAGTGGTTCATCGGGGTCACACTGTGCCTATTTTTTGGCAGAGACGGGTCTGAATGTGGTCCTGATCGATAAACGGGATATAAGTGAAGGGAGTACGGTTGCGAATACTGGACTTTTACAGTATTCAAATGATAAACATTGACATCCCTCATTCATAGTTTTGGAGAAGAAGCTGGGACGCGGCATGTTCAGCTTTGTTTGGACGCCATTCGGACACTTGAGAACGAGGTTGTTCCAAGTTTAAAGGAAAATCCGGATTTTAAAATTAGAAAAAGCTTATACTATGCATCCAATCCCAAGGATGTTTCTAAGGTTAAAGAAGAATATAGTAATTCTAAAATCCCGCAATTTCCCTGTTGAATATTATACTGAAAAAGAGATTAACCGAAATTTTCGTTTCCTAAAGCAGGAGCGCTGGTAACAGAGAATGATGCTGAAATCAATCCTTATAAACATGCACATTTATTGATTGAAAAGGCAGTTTCGAAAGGCGTACGTGTCTATTCAAAAGCAAAAATCAATGGGAAGATATTAAAAGAGAATCAAACCCAGTTATTTACCGAAACCGGACATACGATACATGCACAGACGGTCATTTTCGCAACTGGGTATGAAGCCCAAGAAGAGGTGAAGGATAAAAATGCAGGGATTCTCAGTTCGTATGCCATCGCAACGAATCAAATAGCAGATCAAGCTAAATGGCATGATAATATGATGATTCTCTGAAACGGCACGGCCTTATTTATATGCAAGAAAAACTCCTGAAAATCGAATTATCATTGGTGGTCTTGATGAATCGACCGGTTATCTGGATAAAAGGGATTCAATGATTTTGAACAAAAGAGATAAATTTTTAAAGCAGCTTGTCAATTTGTTTCCAGAATTAGAGAATCGGATTACGGCTGATTATTATTGGGGAGCTTTTTTTGATGAGACCCATGATGGTTTACCGACAATAGGAATGTATCCTAAACATCCTAATTGCTATTTCTTATTGGGGTATGGCGGGGATGGGATAGGACGGTTTACAGTGTCACCCTTTCCCAAATCATCAGGGATTTGATTACAAAGGGAGGACATGAGGACTCGGCATTGTACGTTAAGGAAAGGAATTTTTCAAAAAGTATTGTCCATTAAGACAGGTATCTCTTCTTCATGAATAGAATTAAATAGACAGCTGAATATACGGAGGGATTCTTCGATGTGGTTTAAGGAATTGGAAACAGAAAGGCTGCGTTTAATCGAAATAGGTCACCATCATGCTGAGAGTCTGTTTGAAATCCTCTCTAAAGATGAAGTGACCAAATATGATGGGATAGAAAGTTTAACTCTAGTAGAAGATGCCCGCCGCTTAATCGACTCGTTTAAAAGTGCTTATATAAACAAACGTGGGATGCGGTGGGGAGTCATTTTAAAAGATTCAGGCAAATTCATCGGCACCGTTGGCCTGAATCAATTGAGCCTAGCCAACAAACGCGCCGAAATAGGATATGAAATCCATCCTGAATATTGGAGGAAACACTTTACGTCTGAGGCTGTCAACGAAGTATTGCGCTATTGCTTTGAAGAATTGAGACTAAACAGAATCGCCGCTTTAACTTTCAAGGATAATATTGCATCCAGAAACCTTCTGAAGAAATTTGGATTCAAAGAGGAAGGGAGCCTCCGAAGTTATCTATTTCTTCGTGAACAATCACATGATGCACTGGTATTTTCCTTGTTATGTACAGAGTATTGCCAGTTACGGCAACAAAGTGTTCAGGGATCAAATAGATTTTAGTTTAGAAATAGAACATTACAGCTGGCCCAAGTGCCAGTTTTTTTATTTGCAGATGATTTTATATCAGTAAAGGACAATATACATATTTTTCATGTTAAAATGGAATGCGGATTCATTATTCAGTCCGGATGGACATAAAAAGGAGCAAAATCATTGTGAAGATACTATTTCCGTTGCTTGCGGTCCTAGGCGGAATCACCATTGCCATACAAGGACAAATCAATGGTGGATTAGGGAAAAAAGTGGGGGTCATGGAAGCTTCTTTCATTTCGTTTGGAATCGGGACACTCGCTTTATTATTTATTGTTTTGTTTGCAGGAAATGGAAATATTTCTGCGGTCGCGTCTGTACCAAAATGGCAATTGATAGGCGGACTGTTAGGGGCTATTTATGTCTTTGTGATAATATTGGTTGTCCCTCAGATCGGAGTGGCACCTGCAATGGTCGGTGTTATCGCAGGCCAGATACTGATCGGGGCTGTCATTGACCATTTCGGTTTATTTGGAGGGGTACGCATCCCATTGGACGCGAAAAAGGTGGCAGGCATATGTTTACTTTTCGTGTCATTATATTTATTTAATCATAAATGAAGAAGGGTCATTTTTCATTGAAACGACGGGTACATATAGGGGTGAATGAAGGGATATTTCTATTCTCCTATAGTTATTACCCATTATTTGGAGATTAATTAAAAAGAACTCAATATTTTAATGAAGTAATGCATTATCCTACTAAAATATATTATATGAGTGGGGATGGTTTGCTAGGAAAGTGGTCTTAGTAACCAACCTAACATGAATTATTAGAATATTTAGAAATAAATAGACGAGATAACCTATATGAATACTGATTTAGAGGTGTTTGGAAAAACACCAGGAAGTCGGAAGTCCTTTTTACAACAATTAGGTGATCATTTCTATTTACCTAGTATCTAGATCGAATTGATTAGCAATTAATTACTATATTGTGAAAAAGTACTCACTGGTTTATTGATTTTTTGATTTATTCGTAATATACTTAAAATTCAACATCTTTAATTCGAGGTATAGTATCCTTAGCGAGGTTGAAAAGAGGGTGATTTTTGTAAACTGCATTAATTGCTTTTATAGGTAGAAATACAGATTTATGCAAACGGTTCGCTAGTTGTTTTTTGGTGAATTCCTGTGCAATGAATGCTTCTAACTTTCCTCGCTGAAATTATTTGTACTATACGGAAGATTAATAGGTGTTAGGAGGATAATCTCTTAAATGGGATTATTCTAAGAAAGATTAAAGATGAGGGGGAATATTTTTTGAAAAAGTCTAAATTTTCAGTGCTTGCTCTTCTTATGGCCATCATGCTTATGCTTGCGGCATGCAATGGCGGTTCGAAGGAAACTTCGAATGAAAAAGAAGGCGGCTCGGGTGACTCATCCGGATCAAAAGTATTAAACGTGAACAATTCGAGTGAACCTGGTTCGCTTCACCCTGCAAATGCACAAGGTACTCATGAATCATGGATCCTTGAACATACATTTGAGGGACTGACAAAGAAAACGGAAGAAGGCAAAATCGTACCTGGTTCTGCAGAATCATGGGAAATCAGTGAAGATGGATTAACTTGGACATTCAAATTGAAAGATGGTTTGAAATGGTCAAATGGAGATCCGCTTACAGCCAATGACTTCGAATATGCTTGGAAATATGCTTTGAAACCGGAAACGGCTGCTGATTATGCTTACCAACTTTATTATCTTAAAGGCGGGGAAGCATACAACAGTAAGAAAGGGAAGGAAGAGGACGTAGGGGTTAAAGCGACAGACGAACATACATTAGTCGTTACTTTGGAACAGCCTACACCATATTTCCTTGACTTGACTTCTTTCTATACTTTCTATCCAATCAATAAAAAGGTACAGGAAGAAAATCCAAAATGGGCTTTGGATGCAAAAACTCACGTTTCAAACGGTCCGTTCAAATTAACGGAGTGGAAACATAAAGAAAGCCTGAAAATCGAAAAGAATGAAAATTACTACGATAAAGATAAAATCAAATTGGATGCGGTTAACTTTGCTCTAATTGAAGATGAAAATACAGCATGGCAAATGTATCAGAGTGGCGAATTGGATATCGCTTATCCACTGCCAGTGGACGTGCAAGGTCAATTGGTTAATTCTGGGGACAAAGAATTCAAAAATGGCGCAGAACTTGCCGTTTACTATTACAACTTTAATACGGAAGTAAAACCTTTCAACAATGCAAAGGTTAGGAAAGCGCTATCAATGGCTATCAATCGTAAAGAAATTACCGAAAATGTTGCTCAAGGCGGTCAAAAGCCTGCATTTGGTGTAGTCCCTCCGGGAATTCCTGATGCAACAGGTGATTTCCAAGAAAATACAGGTAACCTATTTGAGGAAGACGTTGCTGAAGCCAAGAAATTGTTAAAAGAAGGACTTGCTGAAGAAGGCATGAAAGAATTACCTGAGTTTTCAATTTTGTATAACACTTTAGATACTCATAAGAAAATTGCTGAAGCCGTTCAAGGAATGTGGCGCGATAACCTGGGTGTTGAAGTGACACTTGAAAATGCAGAATTCCAAGTTAAGCTTGATCGTGAAAAAGCTGGTGACTTTGAAATTTCCCGTGCAGGATGGGTTGGTGACTATGTTGACCCAATGACTTTCATGCTTTGGGAAACGGACGGTGCCTATAATGATGCAAATTGGTCGAACAAAGAATATGATGGTTTATTAAAAGAGGCAAAATCTACAATGGATCCAAAAGAACGCATGACTGCTTTACATAAAGCAGAGGAAGTTCTGATCGAAGAAATGCCGATCCTTCCGGTTTACTTCTATACAAAACCATACATGGTTAAATCGAATGTTACTGGAGTGTTTGCTCCGATTAATGCTTATCCGAACTTTATTTACGCGGATAAAAAATAATAGAAGGATAAAAGTGAAATGGGAGGTATGTCCGATTAAGGACATACCCCATTTTTCAATTTGCGAATTTGAATATTTCATGAATTCATTTCCGTTTTCAACTCCTTAGAAAATCGATGATTGGGGTGATTACCATGTTGAGATATACATTAAATCGTTTTAAATGGGCGATTATTACTTTATGGGCTGTTATTACATTAACGTTCATCATAATGCATACGATTCCGGGAAATCCATTTGCAAAAGAAGGAGCCATGCCTCCTGCTGTTTATGAAAACCTTCAAGTCCACTATGGCTTGGACAAGCCGTTGTTGACCCAATATGGGAATTATTTATTGGAAGTCGTTCAATTTGATTTTGGTCCTTCATTGAAATCCTCATCCATTTCGGTGAATGATTACATTTTGAAGGGGTTTCCGGTGTCCTTGCACTTAGGGGCACAAGCATTGGTGATTGCCATCTTCTTTGGGCTCATTTTGGGTGTCGTGGCATCACTGAAAAGAAATAAATGGCCCGACTATTTATCAATGATCATTGCCATCGTAGGGATCTCTGTTCCTAACTTTATCTTGGCGACAATTTTAATCAATTATTTCGCGATAAAATGGAATATATTCCCTGTTGCTACATGGGCAACATGGCAGCACACCATTTTACCATCCATTGCCCTTTCGATGATGCCGCTTGCTTTCATCGCGAGACTGATGCGGACAAGCATGCTTGAAGTAATGGGACAGGATTACATTTTGACAGCTAAGGCCAAAGGATTGAAACGGAGCGGCATCATAATCAAACATGCTATTCGGAATGCGTTATTGCCGATTATCACGATTCTGGGCATCCTTACGGCTAATATCGTGACAGGAAGCTTCATCATTGAACGTATTTTTGGTATTCCGGGCATGGGAGATATGTTCGTAAAGGGAATATCCAACAGGGACTACCCGGTGATTCTTGGTTCCACAATTGTGTATAGTGCGGTGCTTATTCTATTGATATTCATCGTTGATATAGCCTATACGTTGATTGATCCTAGAATTAAAGTGACGGGGGAGAAGAAATAATGGCAGATAAAGTGCATTTAACCGAAGATATGTTCCAACCCGCCGAAGGCAACTTTAAGGAAGCCGAAAAAATAGCAAGACCTACAGTTTCATATTGGTCTGACGTCTGGCGTCGATTTAAAGAAAATAAGCTGGCGATGACTGGATTTGTTCTTATAATCCTCTTGGTCTTGATGGCGATTTTTGGTCCGTATATTAACGGATATACTTATTATGGACAAGATTTTGAGAAAAAGAATCTAAGCCCAAATAGCGAGCATTGGTTTGGAACGGATTCATCAGGAAGAGATCTATTTACACGAGCTTGGTACGGTGCGAGGATATCCTTGTTCATTGGATTGATGGCAGCGCTGATCGACTTTTTAATTGGTGTCCTTTATGGCGGGATTTCTGCAATTCGCGGTGGACGCACGGATAATATCATGATGCGGTTTGCCGAGGTGATCTATGCGATCCCATACCTATTGATGGTTATCTTAATGATGGTCGTATTAAAACCTGGTATTCTGCCGATCATCATTGCGATGTCGATTACGGGGTGGATTCCGATGGCGCGACTGGTACGTGGACAGGTTTTACAACTGAAAGAGAATGAATATATCCATGCTGCAACAATCTCTGGAGCCAATACGAGCTGGACTTTAAGAAAACACATGATTCCAAATACAATGGGACCGATCCTTGTCAATTTAACGTTGACTGTACCTACTGCTATTTTTGCCGAAGCGACACTTAGCTTTTTGGGACTGGGAGTGCCGGCGCCTCAGGCAAGCTGGGGAACACTGACAAGTGATGCCCTGGGAAGCATTCTGGTAGGGAATTTCTATCAACTTTTAATCCCGGCAATATTGATTTCCTTAACCATGTTCGCGTTCAATGTGGCTGGTGACGGATTGCAGGATGCCTTAGATCCAAAACTACGGAAATAAATGAGTCCTAACATAACGATTTGATATTACTAGAATAGGAGGGACGATGATGGAGAACCTATTAGAAGTCAACGATTTACAAATCACCTTCCATACTTATGCAGGAAAAGTGCAAGCGGTTCGCGGTGTGAACTTTGACGTGAAAAAGGGGGAAGCCGTTGCCATTGTTGGGGAGTCCGGATGCGGCAAAAGTGTTACAGCGAAATCTATCATGAGATTACTGGAAACACCTCCAGCAGAGTATGGAAAAGGGTCGATAAACTTTGGCGGTAAAGACCTTCTTAAAATGAATGAAAAGGAAATGCAGAGGATTCGCGGAAATGAAATCAGCATGATTTTCCAGGATCCGATGACTTCGCTCAATCCAACGACAAAAATCGGCAGCCAGATCATGGAAGGCATTTTAAAGCATAATAAAAACATGTCCCGAAATGATGCATACGAACGGGCGTTGGAAACACTGAAACTAGTAGGTATTCCACAGCCTGAAAAAAGGATGCAGCAATATCCGCATGAGTTTTCAGGTGGTATGCGCCAAAGGGCAATGATAGCGATGGCCCTTGCTTGCGAACCGAAATTACTGATTGCCGATGAACCTACAACTGCATTGGATGTAACGATACAAGCGCAAATTTTGGAACTGATGAAAGATATCCAACGAAGAATGGATACTTCCATCATTTTAATCACTCATGATTTAGGTGTGGTTGCGGAAACTTGTGAACGGGTAGTCGTCATGTATGCAGGCAAGGTTGTTGAGACGGGTACGGTAGAGGCTATATTTTCAAACCCGCAGCATCCATATACAAGAGGTCTGCTTAAAACGGTGCCAAGGCTGGATATGGAAAAAACGGCTCCGTTGGTTCCGATTATCGGATCACCACCGGATTTATTGGATCCGCCAAAAGGATGCCCATTTTACCCAAGATGTGAATCAGCAATGAAAGTGTGCAAAGACCATGATCCGGAGCTTGAAGTAGTGGAAGAAGGTCAGACAGCCGCATGCTGGCTGCACCACCCGATGGCCAAGGCAGCACAGGTACAAGCACCGACCAATGTATAAAGGAGGAGAAACAATGGTTTCACTAAAAAATAAGGCCGTAAAAGAAAAGACAAACAACGAAAATTCTCCTCTTGTTGAAATAAAGAATCTGAAGAAGCATTTTCCTATTGGTTCTCAATCGCTGAAAGCGGTAGATGGTTTGGATCTCAAAATCTATCCAGGGGAAACTGTCGGACTTGTTGGGGAAAGCGGTTGCGGTAAGTCGACTGCAGGTCGTACAATCACTCGATTATATGAACCGACAGATGGAGAAGTTCTTTTTCAGGGGAAAAATATTTTCGATTACAAACCCGGGGAAATGTCACATATCCGCCGTGAAATACAAATGATTTTCCAAGATCCCTACGCATCCTTGAATCCAAGGATGAAGGTGGAGGAATTGATAGGGGAACCACTTGCCATTCATGGGATTTCAAAAGGTAAAGAACGAAGGAAACGGGTGGAAGACCTGTTAAAGCTCGTTGGTTTAAGTCCGGAACATATCACTCGTTTTCCGCATGAATTCAGTGGTGGACAACGCCAGCGGATTGGAATTGCAAGGGCGTTGGCTTTAAATCCTAAATTCATTGTTTGTGATGAACCAATTTCTGCCTTGGATGTTTCGATACAGGCTCAAGTGGTCAACTTATTAAAAGAGCTGCAAAAAGAAATGGGACTGACATATTTATTCATCGCGCATGATTTATCGATGGTCAAGTATATTTCAGATCGGATTTTAGTCATGTACCTTGGAAGAATGATGGAACTTTCGGATAGTGATTCTTTAACGAGAGATCCGCTTCACCCTTACACACAGGCCTTGCTTTCTGCAGTGCCGATTCCAGACCCGACTATTAAACGGGAAAGAATCGTACTTAAAGGCGATGTACCAAGTCCGATCAATCCGCCGAGCGGCTGTGTATTCCGGACACGCTGCCCTAAAGCGATGGAGATATGCTCCAGTGCTGTACCTGAATGGAAAGAACAAAAACCAGGGCATTACGTTGCTTGTCATTTATATTGGTAAACAAAAAACCAGTTGCGTTTGCGACTGGTCTTTTTGTTACACGTTTATGAAAAAAATTTTTAGAATAGAAGCGATTATCTTGGAGACTAAAATTTTTTATCAGTATGTCAAAATAAATAACTAGGAATCTGAAAATAAAACATTTAATATGTAATTATATGTAAAAACTAAAAATCTGTTGAATGTTTCAATTTGTGAGAGAAGGAGGGACTGTTATTGTATTCCACGATAAATAGTGAAATCGTCGATCGTGTCATGATTGTTACTCTGAATCGTCCTGAGAGAATGAATGCTTTCAATGAAAAGATGTGTGAGGAAATGATTCACGCTTTTAATGAAGCGGATGAAAATGATGACGTACGAGCCGTCATTTTAACTGGCGCAGGGGATGCATTTTGTTCTGGAATGGACTTGGAAAAAGGTGCAGAAACCTTTATGGATCACACTCCTCTGGTTGAATATCGCGATGCAGGGGGAATGTTGTCATTACGGATTTTCGAGATGAAGAAACCTATGATAGCGGCCATTAATGGAGCGGCAGTCGGGATTGGGATAACAATGACTTTGCCCATGGACATTAGAATCGCTTCAACAGATGCAAAAATGGGTTTTGTATTTGCGAGGCGGGGGATAACAATGGAGGCATGCAGCGGCTGGTTCTTACCCAGACTTGTCGGAATGGGCAAAGCTTCCGAATGGATTTTTACCGGCAGGATGATTTCGGCCAGTGAAGCATATGAGGGAAGGTTGGTAAACAAGATCGTCGAGCCAAACGAATTGATGTCTGCTGCAATGGAAATTGCAACAGATATTGCGGAAAATACATCTTCCGTTTCTGTGACGTTATCCCGGCAATTAATGTGGACCATGCTCGGTGCAAACCATCCTGTTGAATCACACAAAATTGAATCGAAAATGATTCATTGGACCGGAAAACAAGCGGATGCACTAGAAGGGATCGAAGCTTTCCTCGAAAAAAGGAAAGCTGATTTCAAGATGAAAAGCAGTAGTGATATGCCTCCGTTTTATCCTTGGGGAACGGATCGAACATATGAAGTGGATAAGAAATGATTGAATGGAACGGGCCAGGGAAACCAGGGGAAGTGCGTGATAATTTTTACTTTTCGGATAAATTAGGGTTTCTATTCTTAGTGTGTTATACTGGGTTTACCATTTACTAAACTTGTTTCATGTTCCCTATTCCCCGTGAATAGGGTTTTTTTATGATTGCTTTTTTAATCAAAAAAACAGACCCTACAAGTAGGGTCCGTTATATATTGGATTTAAAATTATGCTTTTTGAACGTTAGTAGCTTGGGGTCCACGTTGACCTTGCTCAACTTCAAAAGTAACTTCTTGACCTTCGTCTAATGATTTGAATCCTTCGCTTTGGATAGCTGAGAAATGTACGAATACATCGTCTCCGTTTTCGCGTTCGATGAAGCCAAATCCTTTTTCTGCGTTAAACCATTTTACTTTACCTTGTTCCATTGTTGTTGCCTCCTAGTGTGAATCCACACATTGTGTTACTACCCTTGCTCAATCATTAGACGAAAAGTTTTTCACTTATCAATCTTCCCGAACAAAAATAATTCTTTTTAAATATAACAGATAATGTCGGAATCTGCAAGCAAACATGGGAAGATTATTTATGTATACATTCAATGAACAATTCTTAATACCCTTTTTTGTAATCAAGTAAATTTGTTGAAAGTTCTTTACCATTTAGATAGTTCTTTAAATTCGGCATGAAAATATCATGAATGAGCCTTTGGTCGTAAAATTCCGTATTTCCGGATGTGTGCGGCGTGATGATTACATTGTCCAACTCCCATAATGGGCTATTCTCTGGAAGTGGCTCCGTTTCAAACACATCAAGTCCAGCACCGGCAATTTCTTTGTCCATAAGCGCTTGAACCAATTCGTTTTGAATGACGAGATTTCCCCTTCCTATATTAATGAAAAAAGCGGAGCGCTTCATTAACCTGAATTCCTTTTTCCCGAACATATTCCTTGTTTCTGGGGTCAAAGGTAATGTCACGACAATATAATCACATCTAGGAAGAAGATCATTCAAATGTTCTTGTGTGAACATCTCATCGACAAATTCTTCTGATTTATCGGAATGGCGCATTCCTAAAACTGTCATGCCAAAAGCCTTGGCAATTTTTGCAGTTTCCTTTCCGATTTTTCCAACACCGATGATTCCGATGGTCTTTTCATGAATTTCCTGCTTCATATGTGCGTGATGCCATGTCTTTGTCTGCTGTTGCTTAATATATGTATCTACTTTTCTTGTTAAGGCAAGCATTAACGCAAAAATAGTCTCTGAAATGGGATACGCATGAACACCGTTTGCAGTTGTAATCTGAACATTCTTTTGTTCTAAATTTTCCAGGGGTAAAGCATTCACTCCGGCGCTCCATGTCTGGATCCATTTTACTTCGCTTGCATCAATCGATACAGACATTTCCGCTTTCCAGCCTGCGATCACTTCAGCATCGGCTATATGATCTCTCCATATTTCCGGAGATCTTCCGGTGATAACCGTCCACTCGGGAACCAATTCTTTAATTTTCTGTAATAAGAGCTCATGCAAATTTTGGCTTATTATGAGTTTCCTTTTTGGCATAATTATCCTCCTGCATCATTTTTTCTGAATTATACGTAAGTTTCGATAATATTTCAATCGGGAAAGCGATTGCTTAACAATCTTGCTATAATACTAATAATCAATGGAATGGGGTGTATTCATGAACGTGAAAGACATATATGGACAGCTGCCTATTATAGAATCAAAACGTTTGGTCATGAGGAAAGTCACCATGAATGATGCCGAAGACATGTTCGCTTATGCATCCAACAGTGAAGTTTCCCGTTACGTCACATGGGAAGCTCATCGTTCCCTATGTGATACAAAAGATTTTATCAGATTTATCCTGCAAAATTATGAGGATAAGAAAATCGCTCCATGGGGCATAGAACACAAGGAAAGTGGTAAGTTGATTGGTACTATTGATTTTGTTTCATGGCAGGTTGATCATCATAGTGCAGAAATCGGGTATGTGCTTGCACCCGAATATTGGGGGAGTGGCTTGATGACGGAGGGAGCGCAAAAGATAATCGCCTTTGGCTTTGAAAATATGAACCTAGTTCGTATACAAGCAAGGTGCTTCGTTGAAAATTTGGGTTCAGAACGTGTCATGCAAAAGGCTGGTATGTCTTTTGAGGGAATCATTAGAAAAGGAATGTTTGTTAAGGGAAAGCATCAAGACTTAAAGCTATATTCCATTATAAAATGATGGCTTTGAAGTCTGTTGATTAAAGAAGAAAAAGGGAAAAAACATCGGTTTTGAAAGCGGGAATTTCTGTTCATGATTATTTATGAATATTGGAAAATCAAAAACAAACAATATGTGCAAATATTGAATCAAAAACTATACAAAACGTCTAATGTAAAAAGTCCGTTTGAAAAATATAATGAAACTATAAAATCGTGTTGAAATGGAGGGTTTCTTTAATGGCAGTAATAAATGAAGTAAAAACGTTGAAAAATTATATCGGTGGCAAATGGGTGGATTCCACAACATCGAAACATGAACAAGTGCCTAATCCGGCAACAGGAGAAGCTTTGGCGATCGTTCCCCTTTCAACAAAGGAAGATGTAAACCAAGCGGTCCAGGTTGCTAAAAAGGCGTATAAAGAATGGAAAAAGGTCGCCGTTCCAAAAAGAGCCCGCTTCTTATTCCGTTATCAGCAATTATTGATAGAACACTGGGATGAGCTTGCAAAGCTGGTCACAATCGAAAATGGAAAAAGCTATACAGAAGCATATGGTGAGGTTCAGCGTGGGATTGAATGCGTGGAGTTCGCAGCAGGTGCGCCTACCTTGATGATGGGCAGCCAGCTTCCTGATATTTCCCCAGGTATTGAATCTGGCATGTATCGTTATCCAATGGGTGTCGTTGCAGGGATTACGCCGTTTAATTTCCCGATGATGGTGCCATGTTGGATGTTCCCGCTGGCAATAGCTTGTGGAAATACGTTTATCTTAAAACCTTCAGAACGGACACCGTTATTAGCCAACCGTCTTGTGGAATTATTGACAGAAGCCGGTGTTCCGGATGGTGTTGTCAATATTGTCCATGGTGCCCACGATGTCGTGAATGGGATATTGGAACATGAAGACATTAAAGCGGTATCATTTGTTGGATCCCAGCCTGTCGCAGAGTATGTATACAAAACGGCAGCTGCCAATAAAAAACGTGTCCA
Organism: Bacillus sp. CFBP9009; assembly: GCF_036541465.1. Lineage (NCBI taxonomy): Bacteria > Bacillati > Bacillota > Bacilli > Caryophanales > Bacillaceae > Bacillus > Bacillus sp. CFBP9009. Next base: position 101,111 of record NZ_JAZHFU010000007.1, read on the forward strand.
GGCTTTATCAGGAGCGAAAAATCATTCAATCGTCATGCCTGATGCGGATTTGGATAATGCGGTAACGAACATTACGAATGCCGCTTTCGGATCTGCAGGCGAGCGCTGCATGGCTGCGTCAGTGGTTGTTGCGGTGGGAGAAGTGGGAGATTCGCTCGTTGAGAGATTAAAGGATGCAGCGGATGACATCAAGATAGGAAATGGAATGGATAAGGACGTTTTCTTGGGGCCTGTGATTCGTGATACTCATAAAAAGAGAACGGAACAATATATTGAAATCGGGGAGAAAGAAGGAGCTGTCCTCCTTCGTGATGGCAGGAATGAAGGCGATCAGGAAAATGGCTATTATGTTGGACCGACATTATTTGATCATGTAAAAACAAACATGAAAATATGGAGTGATGAAATTTTTGCTCCTGTCTTATCCATAGTACGGGTCAATACTCTTGAAGAAGCAATCGAATTGACCAATCAATCCGAATTTGCCAATGGTGCCTGCCTCTATACGGATAGTGCAAAAGCCATCCGGGAATTTCGCGAAGAAATTGATGCAGGGATGCTTGGCATTAATCTTGGGGTACCCGCGCCAATGGCATTCTTTCCATTTTCTGGCTATAAAAGTTCATTTTATGGAGACCTTCATGCCAATGGGAAAGACGGAGTGGAATTTTACACTAGAAAGAAAATGTTAACGGCAAGATACTGATAGGAAAAAGGGGGTCGGCGCAAATTGTGGTCGGCCTTCCTTTATACATCATTTTAGGAGGAGTGGAGCTTATGCAGGTTGAAAAACAGGGTCAGGATCTTAAAGCGATCGATGGTAAATATGTTTGGCATCATATGAAAGGGGCTGAACCCACCCCTGGGACAATGGTGATAAAAAAAGGGCAAGGAGCATGGATTACGGATGTTGATGGGAATCGATTCCTGGATGGGATGTCAGGTTTATGGTGTGTCAACGTTGGTTATGGCCGCACGGAACTGGCTGAAGCAGCTTACGAGCAACTGAAGGAACTTCCTTATGCCCCTTTAACGAATAGCCACATTCCGGCTATTAAGCTAGCAGAGAAATTAAATGAATGGCTTGGTGGGGATTATGTGATTTTCTTCTCTAACAGCGGTTCAGAAGCCAATGAGACTGCCTTTAAAATTGCGCGGCAGTATCATCAGCAAAAAGGTGAACATGGACGCTATAAATTCATTTCGCGTTATCGCGGCTATCATGGCAATTCAATGGGAGCCCTGTCAGCTACCGGGCAGGCGCAGCGAAAATACAAGTATGAACCGCTGGCCCCAGGATTTCTTCATGTATCACCGCCAGATTCTTACCGAAATCCAGAGGATGAAAGCGGTGAAAAAAGTGCAGCGGAAATTGAACGTACCATTACATGGGAGCTGAGCGAAACGGTGGCTGCGGTCATCATGGAACCAATCATCACTGGGGGCGGAATTTTAATGCCTCCTGATGGTTATATGAAACGTGTCAAAGAAATTTGTGAGAAAAATGGTGTCCTTCTTATTTCGGATGAGGTCATTTGCGGGTTTGGCCGTACTGGTAAGAGATTCGGATTTATGAACTATGATGTAAAACCAGACATCGTAACAATGGCTAAAGGAATCACGAGCGCTTATCTGCCATTATCCGCTACAGCCGTCAAACGTGAAATTTATGAAGCGTATATTGGCTCAGACGTATATGACCGCTTTCGGCATGTAAATACATTTGGCGGCAATCCGGCTGCATGTGCCGTCGCTTTGAAGAATATTGAAATATATGAAAATGAAAATCTTATAGAACGGTCTAAGGAGTTAGGGTTACGTTTTCTGCAAGAGTTTGAAGAAATTAAAACTCATCCCAATGTTGGTGATGTGCGAGGGAAAGGTTTGTTGGTAGGGATTGAACTAGTGGAAGATAAACTGACAAAACAACCGATCGAACTTTCCAAAATCAATAAAGTGATTGCATCATGCAAAGAAAAGGGGCTGATCATAGGTAAAAATGGTGATACAGTCGCAGGTTTCAATAATGTCCTGACTCTTGCTCCCCCACTTAGTATAACGGAAGATGATTTTTCATTCATCATAACGACGGTAAAGCGAACGCTAGCTGAACTATAAAAATAAGAAGAAAAACCTGAATATTCAATTAAGTTCATGCGTGTACCTGTTGATACACCTACTATGCTTTTTAAATGAGACTGATGCGTTTAGTTTTAGCACCGTTCAGAACTTTGAACGGTGCTTTTGTCTATGATCAAGGAAGAATAAGAGGAAAAGGAATCTAGTAGAAATTAAAGGCAATATTTTGGAATCGTTTTCCTTGCTTAGTTATAGCAGATGTTCGAAAATGGAATGATAAGTAGTGGTAGAAAATCAATATTAACCGGCAGAAGAGGTGAGGGACATGAATAATGAAGATATAACAAAAAAACTAACATTACATATCCCAGAAATTTTAGGGAGTGGGAATTTTTCAAAGTATGCTGTATTGGTACCGCTTCTAGAGAAAGAAGATGGAATTCATGTTCTTTTCGAAGAACGTTCACACAAACTGAGGAGGCAGCCGGGGGATATATGTTTTCCAGGCGGGAAAATAGACAAGCTGGACCATGATGAACAGGCGGCGGCCCTAAGGGAAACATATGAGGAACTTAATTTGAGAAAAGAAGATATCGATAATGTCTTTCCAATCGATTATTTGGTATCTCCATTTGGGATGATCGTCTATCCTTATGCAGGGTTTGTTCGTAACCATCAACGGATAATACCTAATCCAGCTGAGGTAGAAACCATTTTTACGGTCCCGCTATCCTTTTTCATGGAAAAACCGCCAGAAATTTACCATGTGGAATATAAAGTGGAACCGCATGAAAACTTCCCCCATGATTTAGTCGTTGGCGGGGAGAATTATAAATGGCAGCCGAAACAGATGGAAGAATATTTCTACTTATATAATGGTCGGGTAATCTGGGGAATGACGGCGAAAATCCTTACCCATTTTATTGGAATTCTTCGTTAGACACTTCTAAAGCACCTTTTTTTTTCAGTCTATTTCTATTAAGCTTTAATTATGGTAAAAGTTAGGTTTTTAATAGAAGCGGGGGGATGAGTGGATGAAGTATAGTTTTGAAGTACTTGAAAAAGAACGGGAAATGGCAATGGCTGCACTAGTCAACTTCAATGAAAACCGCGAATACTATGATGAAACCAAAGATCAGGAACTTAAGCTAGCATACTACAAAGATGGTTCCTTGGACCGGGAAGGATTGAAGGACCTACTTGTGGCAACCCATAAAAACCAGCTGAACTACTCACCACATCGTCATGTTTACCCATGGGTGGACTTACAGGAAAATGGCCAGCTTAAAAGTCTGTATTCCGGTAAAGGGATGGATCCTGTACAAGTGATTGAGGAAGATATCCGTATACTGGAAGTGTTGTCAAGAGGTATTGAATCAACAAATTCGGAGAACATTCTCGTTAATTGTGAACATGTAGTACCTCAATCATGGTTCGATAAAAAAGAACCGATGAGGGGGGATTTGCATCATCTGTTCGCCTGTGAACCAACGTGTAATAGCAGCCGGAGTAACTATCCATACCATGATTTTGAGGATTATATCCCTGAGAGATCGGCTGCCGGTATAAAAGCGGGTTGCGGGAAATCAGACGAAAGTAAATTCGAGCCTGAATACGGAAAAGGGATCGTGGCGAGGGCAACTTTGTATTTTTTACTCAGATATGAGGGAATCGTCGATAGCGGCAAAATCGACCTGGCACTGCTTTTGGAATGGCATCGGCTTTTTCCCGTCAGCACTTATGAAAAACATAGAAACCAGGCTATACATGAAATGCAGGGTAATCGTAACCCATATATAGATTTTCCCGAAATGGCGGAGAAATGGAATTAAAGAAAAATATAAAAAAGAGGATTGAAGCTGTAGTACAAGCTTCAATCCTTTTTTTAAAGATTATAAGAATTTTACGCAAACAGGGAAGGGAACTTGTACATCCTTTTGCAATAATGTTAATTTTCCGTCATGTTCATTCCGTGCATATAGTGTCAGGTTTCCTGATTGTTCATTAGAAGCGATCAGGAATTTTCCGCTAGGATCCAATGAAAAATCACGTGGCCAGTGACCTTCGGTAGAAACCAGTTCCACGAATGCCAGTTTGCCTGTTTCTTGATTGATTTGGTAAACGGCAATACTATCATGTCCGCGGTTTGCGGCATATATGAATTGCCCGTCATCAGAAATATGAATGGCGCTTCCTTGGTTATTTTCCTTGAAATTTTCCGGGACGGTCCGAACCGTTTGTAATTCAGAAAAACTTCCAGTTTGACTATCGAAGCTCAAAACAATGACTTCTGGTACCAGTTCTGCCATAACATACGCAAATTTTCCGTTTGGGTGGAACGTCAGATGCCGTGGTCCGCTGCCGGGAGCAACAGATAAGCTGTTTACTTCTTCCAAAACCCCACTATGTATTTTATAGGTTATTACTTTATCTATCCCGAGGTCGACTACAGCAATGAACCTTTCATCTGGTGTGAAACCAGCGAAGTGAGTGTGTGCTTTTTCCTGACGTTCTTCATTCGGTCCTTGACCTTTATGTTGAACAGTTGATGATACAGGCAGAGGGGTCGCATCGTCATGAAGCGGATATGATTCAATCACACCTTCTCCATAACTGGAAGTGACCAAGACCTGTTTCTTGCTGTCGACACTTATATGGCAGGAAGAGCCGTTTGGTGTCAGTTGTTTGCCCAAGAAGGTAAGCTCACCTGAATCTTCATTAATCGAATAGGCTGAAACTCCTCCACTGCCCGATTCTTTTAAAATGGCGTAGAGATTCTTTTTGTCCTGGCTGATGGCGACATAAGTCGGATCGGTCAATTCTGCTGCAAGAACCGGTGTGCTGAGTTTTCCTTCTGCTGTATCTAAAGTAAATCGGTAAACACCTTTGCTGTTTCCTTTTGTGTAAGTGCCTATGTATCCAATGACGTTCTGTTGATCATGTTTTACCATATTTATCTCCTCCAAGAAAGATTTGTGTTTATTTTTATTTTAACATAGATGATACCCATATATCCTTTTCCCGTTTTATGTTGAGTTGGAACCTTTTTCTTTTAGAAGTTTTTGGGTGCGAAGAAAAAAACCCCCGACTAGGGGGTCAAATTTAATCGACTGGCTTTGAGGCTTCGATGGGAATATGCCTAAACTCAGAAACGGAGAATAAACCCTGATCCGTCAGTTTGATTTCAGGGATGACAGGTAACGCCAAGAATGCAAGTGTAAGAAAAGGGTTGAAATGCCTGTTAGTACCGAGTTTCAATAGGGCTTCATCGATTTTTTTCAATGAATGGACCACATCCATATAATTACATTCACTCATCAATCCAGCTATTGGAAGGGGAAGGGAAGCGAGTATTTCCCCATTTTGGATTACGGTCAATCCACCCTGCATTTTTTTGATTTCCTTAGCTGCCAGCAGCATATCCTGATCATTCGTTCCGGCAATGATCAAATTATGTGAATCATGGGCTACTGTCGTGGCAATTGCACCTGATTTCAACCCGAGCCCTTTGACGATTCCAAGACCTAATTGTTTGGTCAGATGATGCCTTTCAATAACAGCAAGTTTTAAATGATCAACATGTTCGGAGAAATGGAATAGTCCATCATGATTAAGTGTGACCGGTTCAATCGAATGTTTTGTAATCAAGCTGTTTGGGGTTATCTCAATAATATTAGCGAACTCATTTTTAAAAGGTATCGCCAAATCATCTTCAGTTATTTCATGAAAATGAACGGAGTGCTTCAACCCGTCGTCAATAACCTGTTTCCTATCATCTGGAAAGTTAAGTAAATGATTATTATGAACCATAAGCTTTCCATCTTTAAAGACCGAGTGGATGTTGATAGAATCAAGATCATCCAATAGAAGGAAGTCTGCCTTGTATCCAGGTGCAATTGCACCATGTTCCTTTAAACCAAAGCATTCTGCTGCATTAATGGTCGCCATTTGAATGGCAGTAATTGGCGGGACACCTGTTTCTATGGAAAGTCGAACGTTGTGATCGATACTTCCCTCAGATACAATATCATCTAGGTGCCGGTCATCGGTGACGAATAAACAACGGCGGGAGTTCTTCTCGTTAATAACTGGGATCAGGTTTATTAAGTCTTTGGCAACCGTGCCTTCCCTGATCATAAGATACATTCCTTTACGCAGTCTTTCTTTTGCCTCTTCCGCAGTAGTGCATTCATGATCCGTTTTTATGCCTGCACTCATATAAACATCGAGCTGTTGTCCGGATAATCCGGCTGCATGGCCATCGATGCTTTTGCCTAATCTATTTGCATCGTATATTTTTTGCAGCATATCCTCCTCCGTATGTGAAACGGCAGGGAAATTCATGACTTCGGCTAAACCGAGCACTCTCGGGTTTTGATAAAATGATCTTAAATCTTCACTTCTTAAGACAGCACCAGAATGCTCAAACTCCGTAGCAGGTACGCAAGAGGGCATCATGAAGTAAAAGTCAAAAGGAAGTTGATCGGATTGTTCAATCATATATTCCATTCCCTTTTTGCCAGAAACATTGGCAATTTCATGAGGATCTGCAACGATGCAGGTCACACCATGTAAAAGTAGGATTTTTGCGAGTTCAGAAGGCCTCACCATCGATGATTCAATATGGACATGGCCATCAATGAATGAAGGGCATAGGAATTTTCCTGCAGCATCGATTTCCGAAATACCCTCATAACGCCCAATTCCAGCAAAGTAACCATTGACGATCGCTATGTCGCCTGTATAGATATCCCCGTTGAAAACATCTATGATTTGCCCGTTTTTAATGACGCAATCTGCTGGTGTTCTTCCTGCTGCAACGTCAATTCTCCTTTTAAGCAAGTTTTTTTTCATATTCGTAACCCCTTTGGCCATATATAACTGGTTAATATTTCACTTTTTCAGTATTGGTTTCCCATGTTCGGAATGGTAAATCATGGTCATTAAAAGTCAATTTTTTCATTTTAATCGTGCGATTTTCCATTGGCAGGGCAAGTTCTTGGTATATAAAGTGATCATCAAAGCCAATAATTGCAGCGTCTTCTTTAGTGCATGCGTAATAAATGGCTTTTGGACGTGCCCAATAAATAGCACCGATGCACATGGGGCAAGGTTCGCAGCTAGTGTATATTTCACAATCTGTAAGCTGGAAGCTGTCGAGATTCCTGCATGCATCACGAATCGCCTGTACTTCGGCGTGAGCAGTAGGATCGTTGGCCGTTGTCACATTGTTACAACCTCTGCCTACGACTTTGCCATCTTTTACGATTATAGCACCGAAAGGACCTCCGTTCTTCGCCAATACATTTTCATTTGCAAGCTGAACAGCCATCTCCATGAATTTTACATCCACTAAAAAACACCCCTTCATATATATTTATAACCCAAAGTACTGATGTTACGTTTATTAACGTAAATATAATAAACAATATACCATATGCATGAGGAAATGAAATATTATTTTCTGAAGATAAAGAAAAATTAGTTTGTGTAAGAATATATGACGTGCAATCAAAATGGTTTAAAAGAATTTTTACAAATAATAATAAAACTGATATTGTTAAAAGAAAATCATTGGGATTATGAAGGTGAAGTGCATGGGGTTTTTGGGAGTTCTTTTACCGATATTCGGTATTTTTGTTTTAGGGTTCATCGGTCAGAAAAAGTTCAAACTTGATACAAAATCGATTTCCACGATGGCATTATATTTAATGTCACCTTTTCTTGTGTTCCGGACTTTTTATTCCGCAGAATTTACTATTAATTATTTCTACCTGTTCTTATTCACGATAGTACTTTGTCTTTCTCTTATACTGGTAGTCTACATCATATCTTTTTTCCGCAATTATACAGTCACTGAGACAAGCGGCATGATATTGGCATCGGCATTCATGAATAACGGAAACTACGGAACACCCGTCATTTTCCTGTTATTCGGAGCCGCAGGACTCGATTATGCAATCATCCTTATGGTGGGGCAGCAGTTAGTGATGTGCACGATCGGCATTTATTTCGCAGCAAAGGGCAGTCCGGAAGGTAACGGAGTTCAAACAGCGATTAAAGCTGTATGTCGAATGCCAATTGTTTATGGAGCTATTGCCGGTACAGTATTTCAGTTCGTTAACATACCTTTAAGCAATTCGGTTATGGAAGCTATTAACCTTGTTGCAAATGCAGCGATCCCCACAATAATGATTACACTGGGAATGCAGCTGGCCAACATTTCGCTGAAAAAAATAGCCTATCGGAAGCTATCAGTTTCGCTGCTCCTTAAACTTGCCGTGTCACCGGCCATTGCCTTCCTGTTATCTCTCGCTTTGCCAGTGGGTGAAATGGTCAGGCATATCATGATCATCGTAGCTGCCATGCCAACGGCGGCCAACACTACGATGTACGCGCTCCAATTCAACACGGAGCCTGAATTCGTATCAAGTGCTACGTTCATAAGTACATCATTAAGCCTGATTACGCTTCCAATCATCTTTTTCTTTGTATTATAGGAGATTATCATTCTAATTATGTGGGCAAACTTATTATATACAAGAAGCGGAGGAATCCTGGCTAATTAAAAGAGGGATCCGGAAAGATTATATGAATTACCCTTGACCTCGCGGTTAGTGAACGGACTTGGGGACTTGGATTTAGGTGTCCAAAAATTTTCATTTAAATTTAAAGGGCAAGCTTGTTAAACTGGCGTTTACTTTTTGAAAATGCCTGTATTTGATTGGAGGGGTTTTGTGTTCCAGACTAAAATTGAACAGACTAATACTGGAAAGATTGATGCCGTTTTAAAGGGAATCGTTCTGAAAACCTATGAAGAGTCACTAGAAGAAAAACTCTTGCTATGCATGGAGTGCGGTGATGTCGATTTTTATATCGCGTATTCAAATAATGAGGAACTTCAGGATGCGATAAATGAAAACTTTGAAATTGATGAATGTGGCGAAATCGTGAAAATAGATGAACATCAGGAACTTATGGATGATTTATACGATTATTTCTTGATCATTCATAAGGAAAGTGATTTGTTTGATTTTTTTCCAGCAGGTCCATATACTCACGGCGGGGAAATCCGTGAATCGGATACGGATATGCTGGCGCCAAGGGGTTTATATTCAGCGCCATTTGAAGACGCGATAAAGGAATGATGAAAAAGACAGCAATTGCTGTCTTTTTGTATTTTAAGGGCTTATTAAGCCTTCGGGAAATAAATGTTTTTTTACAAAAAGAGGGAATTTTTTTAATGGGATATCAGTTTAGATTTATCAGTTTTATGAAATATAGCAATAATATCATGAAATATAATATCGTTTTTAACAATTTAAAGTTTATATGGTAATTTTAAGAAATATTATATATAATAAAAAATGTGAATATTGAATATATTATTTAAATTACTAGTTTAAAATAACAATAAAAATGGACTATTCACTATGAATTATGAAATATTGGGAAATAATATTTGAAGAAAGGATTATACATAAGATTTGTTTCGAGTTAAGAGAGTGCTATGTTACGCTTTTAGAATTCTGATTATTATAAATTTTCAGTTTTGAGCAGGGGGCTAATTATGATAGTTTTTGACCGAGTGAATAAGTATTATGGCGATTTCCATGTATTGAAAGAAATTAATCTTACAATTAAGAAGGGGGAGGTGGTAGTGGTCATCGGACCTTCCGGTTCAGGGAAAAGTACATTGCTTCGATGCATTAATCGTCTAGAGACCATTTCGCAAGGTTCCCTTTCCGTAAATGGTCTAAATGTAGCGGATAAAAAAACGGACATAAACAAACTTCGTCGAAATATCGGTATGGTTTTCCAGCATTTTCACTTGTATCCTCATAAAACAGTGCTCGAGAATATCATGCTTGCTCCCAGGAAGGTTCTAGGACAATCCGAAGAGGAAGCGAAAAAGATTGCACTGAAGTATCTGGACAAAGTGGGAATTGGAGATAAAGCGAATTCATTTCCTTCTCAGCTTTCAGGTGGACAGCAGCAACGGGTAGCGATTGCCAGAGGTTTGGCAATGGGACCTGAAATCATGCTATTTGATGAACCTACCTCAGCCTTGGATCCAGAAATGATTGGCGAGGTACTGGATGTAATGAAAGCACTTGCCCATGAAGGAATGACGATGGTGGTGGTCACGCACGAAATGGGATTTGCCCGTGAAGTAGCGGATCGAATCGTATTCATGGACGAAGGCAGGGTTTTAGAAGAGGCATCACCGGCTGAGTTTTACGCCAATCCTCGTGAAGAGAGGGCTCGTTTATTCCTTAGCCGTATATTAAATCATTAAAAAAAACAGGGGTGAATTACATGTTGAAGAAAAAGAAATGGTTAAAATTATCTTTGCTATCCTTACTGGCTGTCATTTTATTAGCTGGATGCGGCGGGGGGAACGATTCAGACAAAGCTGAAGAGGGTGGAGGCAAAGACAAAGAAAAAGATGTTCTCGCACAAGTGAAGGAAAAGGATAAGATCGTTTTTGGGGTGAAAAATGATACAAGGCTATTCGGATTGAAGAATCCTAGTACTGGAGAGGTTGAAGGCTTTGATATTGATATTGCCAAAGCTCTTGCAGCAGAAATCCTTGGTGATGAGAATAAAGTTAAATTTAAAGAAGTGACTTCTAAAACCAGGATGGCATTATTGAATAATGGTGATATCGATGCGATTGTAGCGACCATGACAATCACGGAAGATCGTAAAAAAGAAGTAGACTTCACTGATGTTTATTTCGACGCCGGACAATCTTTGTTAGTCAAAAAGGGCAGCGATATCAAGGGTATTGATAGTTTAAAAGGGAAAAAGGTATTGGCTGTCAAGGGCTCTACTTCTTCCATAAATATCCGTGAAAAAGCTCCTGAAGCACAAGTGCTTGAATTTGAAAACTATTCCGAAGCGTTCGCTGCACTTAAATCCGGACAAGGGGATGCATTGACCACGGATGATTCCATCCTTTATGGAATGGCAGATGAAGATCCAAGTTATGAGCTTGTTGGCGGTACATTTACGGAAGAACCTTATGGTATTGCCGTGAAAAAAGGAAATGCTGAATTTGTTGAAGAGTTGAATAAAGCCCTTAAGTCACTTAAAGATTCAGGCAAGTACGATGAAATCCATGATAAATGGATTAAACATTAAACATTTTAGCAAATGGATAAGGGAAGCTGACCTTAAATAACATTTGAACATTTGTCTATGAGGATGAGCGTTTTGCTCATCCTTACTAGTTAAAGGAGTGTATGCCGTGCTTGATTTCTCCATTTTAACAGAGAATCTGGATATGTATTTATTAGGCTTTAAAAATACGATCATGTCGAGTTTGGTCGCGTTGATAGCGAGTTTGATTCTTGGTGTGCTAATTGCCATCATGCGGATTGCGCCAATAAAGCCACTAAACTGGCTGGGTACCGCCTATGTCGAGTTCATTCGGAACATACCGTTATTGATCATTACCTTTTTCTTCTTTCTCGGTCTTAAACTAAGCGGTCTATACGCCGGGACATTAGCCTTGACCATTTACACATCATCTTTCATAGCTGAGGCAATTCGAGCAGGCATACTTTCTGTGCCAAAGGGTCAAATGGAAGCTGCCCGTTCTTCAGGTCTGACATATGGACAGGCTATGAGGCTCGTCATTCTGCCGCAGGCCGTTAAAATAGTCATTCCTCCTTTAGGAAACCAATTTATCAATCTAGTAAAGAATTCTTCCATTTTAGCCGTTGTTGCAGGACTCGATCTTATGTACCACGGGGATTTGATTTCTTCAAGGACATTTGTCGTGTTTGATGTGTACATTTTCGTTGCAGCGTTTTACTTAATTCTTACCATTCCTTTAAGTTTTGGCGTTGGTTATTTGGAAAAACGTCTGGCTAAGAGTAATTGAGGGAGGTATAAGATATGGATTTTGCAGGTGCCTATACACCAGATAATCTTAAGTTTTTATTAGAAGGATTTTGGGTAACGCTCCAGGTAGCTTTTATATCCATTATTCTAAGTTTCATTATTGGCGGGCTTGTAGGTATAATCCGATACGCAAAAGTGCCGGTGTTATCACAAATATTAGCTTTGATTGTAGAAACGGTACGTAATTTGCCTCTGTTATTAATAATATTTTTTACCTATTTTGCTTTGCCGGAGATACGGATTAAACTGGAAATCATTCCAGCAGCCATAGTTGCCTTGACAATTTTTGAGTCAGCCATGCTTTCTGAAGTCATTCGAAGTGGGCTAAAATCCATTGATAAAGGCCAAATGGAAGCTGCCCGTTCATCAGGCTTGAGCTATACACAGGCATTGATACATATTATTCTGCCCCAAGCGCTGCGCCGCATGGTTCCTCCCATTGTCAGCCAATTCATTTCTTTATTAAAGGATACCTCTTTAGCAGTTGTCATCTCTTTGCCGGAGCTGACCCATCATGGTCAAATCATATATGGACAAAGTCAAAAGTATTTAATACCGATTTTGATCCTGGTGGCACTCATGTACTTCATTGTGAATTATAGCCTTTCTTTGGTAGCCCAGAGACTTGAATTGAAACGAACCTAAAAAAACGGCTCAGAAATGAGTCGTTTTCTACTTGTCTACGAGGTTCGGAAGTGTCTCACCCCTAACCATGATTATAAAACTAGACTAGGTTATCCTTCATGTAATTTCCTTGTGAACCTCATTAGATTGAAGAAATTTGCGATACTCCTGCCTTATAACTGGCTAGCCGAGACTCTGGAGGCGCTGCGCCCCAGGAGGCTTGGCATACAGTCGGCAGAAAAGGAGCGGACTTCTGAAATAAACTGGAATGTTATTTTAAGAAAAAACTGTAGGCTGGACTCATTCGAACCGAGTTTAAGACTAGGTTATCTTTCATGGTTTTATAACGGTAATCCTTAATGGATGGAATAAATTTGCGACACTCCTGCCGAATAACTGGCTAGCCGAGACCCCACAGGCACTTGTGCCGAGGAGGCTTGGCAGACAGTCGGCGGAAAGGGAGCGGATTTCTGGAATCAACTGGAATGTCATTTTAAGAAAAAACCGTAGGCTGGACTCATCACAAACCAAGTTAAGACTAGTTTATTCTTCATGGTTTTATACTGTAATCCTTAATGGATTGAAGAGATATGCGGCACTCCTGCCGAATAGCTAACTAGCGGAGACCCCGGAGGAACTTGCTTTGATGAGGCTTGGCAGACAGTCGGCGGAATGGGAGCGGACTTCTGAAATAAACTGGAATATTAGTGATGAATGAGTACACAAAAAATGAATCTTTTGCTTTTAATAACCGTATATATAAAGGAAGAAAGAAGGTGGAATATATGTCGGAAATTAAAAGAAGCAATAGCAAAGCGATTGTATCATTGATCATGGGGGTATTATCCCTGTTTATTCCATTCATAGGCATCATATTAGGTATTCTCGGTTTAATATTTGCATCGAAGAGTAAACAAGAAATTAAGCTTACTGGTGAATCTGGAGATGGATTAGTCACAGCTGGAAAAGTGTGCAGCATTGTTGGAATAATCTTGAATGTTCTCGTGATTCTGATTTTCCTGGTGTTTTTTTATTTCGTAGTAAATACGGACATAACAACCTATTGAGTGCAAATATTAACTTGACAAACAAAGAAAAGTAAATTAAACCTATATAAAATGGAAATTCATGTTATAATTAATTTAAAAACCTAAATTTTGTATGAAGGGATGATATTTTGACCATTCAAATCTTTGAGTACCCAGCCGTATTCTATTATGAAAAACACCCGTTGATTATCGACTCTTTTTCCGTTCAGGTTTGTTTCCCGGATTTTAGGCGAGAAGGAATTATTTCTTCCGTTAGCGGTAGGAATCGGGTAGATGCCTTAGCTTGTGCTCAAGAACTGCTGGAATCCATGGTCGAACATTTTATTCACGATAAAAAAACAATCCCGGATGCAAGTGAAATGGAAAAGGTAAATCTGGATAGGGGAATCAATATTTGTGAGGCTGCACCCTTCAGGATTGAAATAGAAAATATCACATATGAAAAATAAAAAACCTTGCCGGATAAAGGACAAGGTTTTTATTTTGTATTTCTTGAAATTCAATGAACATTTTGTAACCTGGAATGTCAGGCACTTAATACGTACATAGTATTATTTTTTGTAGTAAGGTGAACTCGACGGTGATCATGATCCACTGCATAAAATACCCCGGATTAACTTCACTTTCATTTATGATTTGGTGAAAGATATGTTTTCAGAGTAGGACGCCCAAGTATTTATCCAGTAGAATGCATCATCATCACCTCAAGTTTTAATCATTCTATTTAAAACAATGAAGTCTTTTGGCAAAAGGGAGTTCTATCTAAAAGTTAAACAAAGTTGATTGGAGCGGGTGTGCGAGACTCCTGCGGGTAAAGCGAGTGCCTGGAGAGGAAATTAACGTTCAAATTGCACAATCCCCTAAAAAAAACTGTAGACAAACTCGATTTTCAAAGAGTTTGTCTACAGTCTGAAACCATCATGAGCTGTAAAGGAATGATGGTTTTTTGTTTCGCTTAAAATTTCCATTTAATTATTTTTTAATTTTGGGGAAAGGATATTGCGTTCTTTATAACGAATATGTATAGTATAGGTAACGTAGGTAAAAAGTATCAATAGTTATATTTTTTGGAGGTGTATGTGTGAAATATTATATAGCATCAGACGAAAAAAATTTAAAGCAAGTCAAATCATTGATCAAGAAATTGACTTCAAAAGGGTTTACATGTGTGAATGACTTGAATTTAATTACGAATGATGAGAAAAACCAAATAACGGACGGGATTGGAGAATATGAAAAAAAGGGGATTGAGGAAGCCGATTTCATGCTGATCTTCCTAACAGCAGGAAAAGGTAATCTATATGAGCTTGGATATGCTTTATCTTTAAATAAGAAAATTATTGTGTATTCACCTGAGAAAGACAATTATCATATTAATAAAAAATCAATATTTCATAATCTGCCCGAGGTAACAATCTGCAGCGGGACCTTTTATAAGCTGGTTAAATTGATACATACGCTTTCTCCGGAAGGATCTGAAAATGATTCTCTGCATCTTAAATAATTGTCAAATGTAAAAATTTTAAGGATACCCTCTAATAATATATCTTTTGAACGAATTGTTTAGTGTATTAAAAATGAGGGTAAAAACCATTAAAAAAGGGAGAGCACTGTTTTGGCCATTATCGATATCGACCAATTATTGTTAGCCACTGAAGCGATTGCAGAAGAGTCAGTTCCATTCCATCTTGATACATTTGACATCGATCAACTTTTAGAAAAAACGGATAATTGGTAAGGAAAAGCATGCCCAGAGAGGATATGCTTTTTTTCTGACTGAAAATAACCTGATTACCGGTATGAAAAAAATACAAGTAATCAGGCAAGTGAGGATATTTTAAAGCATTGGATAAAGTTAAAACCGGCGTCCTTTTACGAATCCTAATATCACAAACATCGAGATTGTGCCAATAACAAAAATTGCTTTAATGGAATTTACGAGAATTTCATCGTACATTTGTATTACCTCCTTGTATGTAATGACAGTGCGATTATGATTAGCTGTTCATGTATAAATTATAACATAAAGTCAATAACTGATGGTGGAAAATTAAAGACGATATGGGTAATAATGTATAGGTCGGACAGTTAAAACACAAAAAAAGATATCCTCTAAAAGTGGATATCGGCAATGAAAATTATTTAAGTCCAAGCGCTTTTTTTGTTTTTGGTCCGACGATCCCATCAGAAGTAAGTTTTTTGGAACTTTGGAATTTTTTTACAGCTTTTTCTGTGTTTTTTCCAAATGACCCATCTACTCCTTTAGTGCTGAATCCAAGTTTAGTTAATCTTTTTTGCAATTCAATTACTTGGGGGCCACTGCTTCCTTTTTTTAGGGTAGAGTTGGTATTTACAGGTAGGCTCACAGATCCGCTCACTTTATATCCATTCGTGGCAGCTATGGTGGCAAATGATTTATTCGAACTGGCAATCAAGACTACAGTGTTCATTCTCACCCTATCGTACAGCCATTGAACTTCATTGTTATACATACGAATACAACCGGCACTTATATATTTCCCAATGGTTGTAGAATCATTATTGCCATGTATTGCGTACGTATTTCCGGGTGTATTCCTTGCATTGATCCCCAGCCATCTTTTACCTAGAGGGTTTTTTGGGTCTCCGCCTCTAATGTTGCCTTTATAATAGGGACGATTCACAATCTTAGTCACTACCTTGAACTTTCCTTCAGGAGTGTAGGAGGCTTTCTTTCCTGTCGCCACAATGAATACCCTCACCAATTTATCATTTTCGTAATAGGCAAGCTGATTATTGGCTTTATTGATGATAATCAGTTGTCTTGCTGCCGCACCTGAAGTATTACTGAACCCAACAAAAGTAAAGGCGAATATCAATATAAATACAATTAATTTCCTCATGTTTTTCCCCGTCCCTCATTTAAGCAACCTACATTTACACATATACTATCCTATGCATGAAGTGGGGCTAAAGTGACAATTTTTTAAAGTGGGGGTAAACTAACAATGGGTATTTTAAACCCAGAGTACTTTCTGCTTTTTTGCATACCTAAAGAATGATGGGCACTATTTTTGGCCATATTACATACATTATTGAAGTGAAAGCGGAGGTGGAAAAGAATTGTCACGCCTAAATGTGGAGGACTATCTAGAACAAGGAATCCATGGTCCAAAAGAAATAAAGCCTGGTGAACGAAGGGAATTTCTGGGCACATTACGGGAGCGCGTCGTCATCGTACTAAAAAAAAGCCAAGTCTTTGAAACGAATGTATATCCGGAGATAGAGCAAATGATGAAGCAGTATCCCCGTTCAAATTTGTTTTTAAATGGTCAGATGGACTATCAATATTTAGGGAAATATATAAAATTGGCAATGAGTCATAATATTCCTTATAAAATTGTCCTAAACAAAGATCACAATTCCGATTTGGGTCTGGTATTAGCAGAAAATAATGCCATAAACAAAGAGGAAATTCATATCGAGAAGAAATTTCATGCCCAGCAAGTTATCAAAAAGAAAAGCTTCAAAGCGTTTTTCAAACGCTTTGTTAAAAAATTATTAAACAAACGTTGATAGAATTATCAACGTTTTTAGTTTGTCTACAAAAGGAGGCACGTAAGAGACTCACCAAGAACCATGATTTAAAAACAAGAATAGGTTATCCTTCTTGTTTTTTACTGTTTTATTTGGATGAACCAACTGGAACGTTTTTAAAATCAAAAAACTGCAGGCAAACTCGCTTGTCCTAAAGTTTGTCTACAGTCTGAAAAGTTGATGAATGATTTTTGTTTTTATTTTTAAAGCGTCTTTAATTAATTGTGTAGACAACCATTCCTGATTATGCAACCCTTTTCCGTAAGCTATAAAACTTCCTGAAATTCCCTATGATTGTTTTTACTACGGAATAAGTGGGGATTGCGATTAAAATGCCAATGAAACCGTATATTGATCCTGCAGCAAGCAGCAATAAGATAATGGTAAGTGGGTGAATGTTAAGACGTTTTCCCATAATATTCGGTGTAACCAAGTGCCCTTCGACCTGTTGAACAACGGTAAGGACAATGAGTACTTTCACTGCCAACCCAATGTCTTGCTGTAAGGCAATGAAGAGGGCAGGGATGATGCTTATTAATGGACCAAGGAATGGTACAACGGTAAAAATCATGGCGAATAGGGCTAATACAAGTGCATAATCGAGACCGATAATAAGGTAGCCAATATACATCAAAGTCCCAATGACGATTGATATGATGAATTGACCGATAATATAAGTTGAAAGGGTTTTATCGACGTCTTTTAAAATCGTGTTTCCCTCTGATTCTACATCGGTCGGAATATATTTTAATAGAAATGGTCTTAATTTATCTCCATCCTTCAAGAAATAGAATAAAATGAATGGTGTAATGACCAATACTGTTAATACACTAGTGATCGTGGAAAAAATGGTATTGACATTCACTATGAGTTTTTCAGAGTAATCTTTCAAATGTGTGACCGCTTTTTCTTTCAATTCTTCCATATTAACCATGCCAAAATCATTTTTTTCAATCATGACTTCAGATTCTTTAGAGAATTCCTTGACTTTGCTGGGTAGGTTTTCAGATAATTTTTGAAATTGGTCCACGATTACAGGACTTCCAAAGTAACCTACCATCCCAATCATACTAAATATAATTAAAAAAACGGTGAAGATGCTAGCTGACCTCGGGATAAATTCAGTTAAAAAGTTAACGACCGGCCGTAATATATAGTATAAAAGCCCAGCCACAATAATAGGGAAAAACATGGCAGCGATGATTTTTTGTAGCGGCTGCAGAACATAATCAATCTTACCTAGTAAAAAAATAATTAAAATGATCAAAATGATCGCGCATGCATATTTGAAAAACGGTTTATTGATCCACAAGACAATCCCCCCTAATTCCATCTCTTACTTGATTCCCTGATTTAGCTTAATGTTAAACTAAATAACTTGTTCCAATTGTTTGGTGTAAAATGATCATTCAACTTTTTTCGATAGTGCTGTTTCATTTTTGAACATTAATGGATTACTAGCTGACCAGAAGGAAATGGGAATACAGCCTTGTTAATATAGCAGCAAGCAAACGAAAACAAGACTTTCACTGCAATATGAAGGTCAACTTTAAAAAAAATTTTGGTCACTTTGACCTTTACCTGTTCTCACGTTCATAAGTCGATAATCCCAATAAATGCATATCCCTAGACTACTGCGGTTAAGTTTAAGCAATGCTCAAAACTGCACCAGCAAGAAATCCTGCTGGGATGATAAATCGTAAAAAGTTCCAAAAAGATATCGAATTATCTCCATCCCAGAAGATATCCGAAAGTTTATTAAGAGCAGCCGCCGTTAAGGTCATAAACAAACAAAAAAGGCATCATCAAAGGTAAATTCCGGTTATGGAAGTTTACTTGATAATGCCTTTTACAAGGTTTTAAATTAGGATATTTTACTGAATGTGTTCGTTACTCCTTGTTTCTGTTCTCTTTGCATTTTTTTAATGTCCAGACGCAACCAGATGGAGATGGCAAATGCTATCGCAATTAATGCTGCGAAAACATAGAATACCGGGATGTAACTGTTCGTACTTTCTCTGATTGCAGTAACCAACATTGGTCCGCAAACCCCGCCTAGTGACCATGTAGTTAAAAGGTAACCGTGGATGGCCCCAATTTCCTTAGTTCCAAATAAATCCCCCGCAAAAGCAGGGAGATTTGAAAATCCTCCCCCATAACAACTCACTACCAGCAAGATGAGTCCTTGGAACAATAGTGTATTTGTAGTGGTAGGAAGTAAAAGGAACGCTCCGATTTGAATGATGAAGAAAATGACGAATACATTTGGACGTCCAATATAATCTGATGCTGCTGCCCAGCCAAGTCTTCCTCCGCCATTAAAGATTCCCATAATACCGACTAATGTTGCTGCACCTGCTACAGACAGACCAACAACGTCTTGAGCCATAGGTGAAGCTACCGAAATCATCATGATCCCTGCACTTGTATTTATCAATTTCATGGACCATAACATCCAGAAGTGTTTAGTTTTAACCGCTTCTTTTGCAGTTAATTGCCGTAAGTCTTTCTTAAGTTCTTTCTTACCGGACTCAATATCTTTCTTCATTCCTTCAGGTAGCCAGTTGGCCTTTGGAGGTGCAATATAGGATGCCCCTAAGAACATCAATATGAAATAGCCTGCACCTAAAATATAATATGTAGTATAAATGCCAACGGATTCCATAAGGCTTGCAGCTACTGGGGCTGTAATGAGTGCTCCGGCACCGAAACCTAATACTGCCATTCCTGTTGCCAATCCCCTGCGATCTGGGAACCATTTGACTAAAGTGGATACTGGTGAAATGTACCCAATCCCCATACCAAGTCCACTTAAAACCCCATATGTCAATAGGTAAAGCGGAAGTGAATCGACCATTACTGCTAAACCGGAACCAGCTTGTCCTAATCCGAATAATACAGCAGCGACCATAGCTGACTTCCTTGGGCCATTTTTTTCTACAAATTTACCAAAGAAGGCAGCAGAAGTTCCTGCAAGCGCCATCATTATTGTGAATGCTAACGTTACTTCTGTTTCTGACCACCCCATAGTCTCAACTAATGGTTTTTTGTAAACGCTATATGCATATGCACCACCAATGGAAAGGTGAATGGCGATAGCGGATAAAGCGATTAACCATCTGTTTTTTGTCATGTTGTTACCCCTTTTCGTCAAAAAATAAGAAAGTTGCATGCGTTTCATCTATAATACATCGTGTTGCATGCGTTTTATCTATCTTGTGGGATAAGTATATAAGAATATTATTTAGTAGTAAACTACTAAATACAAATTCATGAAAAATTTTCCTCTAGGATTGGAATTGGGAATGGTACGAAAAAACCACTTTATGGATTCGGATTAAAAATGTTATATATTCTTAGGTTTTTAATATACATATAAGGTTTGCAGGTATTAGCTTTAGTGTTTTATTCACGAATCTGCTAAAAGTCTTTTCATTTATCGATTTTCCTGGTTACAAAAAGGGAAACGATTGAATTTACTCTTAAGGTGCCATGAACCAGAATTAATCTCATTGGCTTTATTGTGATTATTTTGATAAAATTAATCTAATATTCAAGACATCTTAGCGTACAATCGGAACTGATATTTTTAGAGGTTTCAGGAATAATTGGTTCTTTTTTCAGGAATCATAGTCTGGAAATCAAAGAAAAACCCATTTATTTTAAAAAATTCCGAAAATTTCGTCTTAAAGGCTTGAACTATGATTCCTTATAGGAGTAAACTAATTAAAGATAGATTTTATGGAAGTGAAATCTTGTAAATTTAATCAACAAGGGGTTTTGGTAATGAAGGAACATGACATGCAAATCACGCTTAGTACAACAAAGAAAGAAAAACCACAAGCGGACCAGCTTGAGTTCGGTAAGCAGTTTACCGATCATATGTTTATTATGGATTACACACAAGGGCAAGGGTGGCATGATCCAAGAATTGTTCCTTATCAACCGCTCTCATTAGAGCCGTCAGCTATGATTTTTCACTATGGTCAATCCGTTTTTGAAGGATTGAAGGCATATGCAACACCAGAGGATGAAATTATCTTATTCCGTCCAGAAAAGAATTTCCAACGCTTAAATAGTTCAAATAGCCGATTATGCATACCGGATATCGACGTTGATTTTGCGTTGAAGGCCTTAAAGACTTTAATTAGCGTTGATAAGGATTGGGTTCCCCAGGCAGAAGGGACATCTTTATATATCAGGCCATTCATTATAGCTACTGAGCCTTATCTTGGAGTATCTCCATCGAATAAGTATCAGTTCATCATCATCATGTCACCAGTAGGTTCGTATTATAAAGAAGGCATTCATCCAGTTAAAATTGCAGTGGAGTCAGCTTTTACACGTGCAGTTAATGGAGGTACAGGTGAAGCCAAAACGGGCGGTAATTATGCATCGAGCCTAAAAGCCCAGGAAGTATCCGAAAAGATGGGTTATGCCCAAGTTCTTTGGTTAGACGGAGTGGAGAAAAAGTATATCGAAGAAGTTGGAAGCATGAATGTTTTCTTCAAAATTAATGGTGAAATCATCACCCCTGCTTTAAATGGAAGTATCCTTCCGGGTATTACTCGTGATTCCATTATAGAATTGCTGAAACATTGGGGTCTTCCCGTGTCGGAAAGACGCATTTCGATGGAGGAAGTCCATGAAGCCCATAAATTAGGTCACTTGGAAGAGGCCTTTGGAACGGGAACAGCCGCGGTCATATCACCAATTGGTGAATTTTTGTGGAATGGTGAAGAAATGATTGTTCAAAGCGGGGAAACTGGCGAACTTTCCAGAAAGCTTTATGATACACTGACAGGTGTCCAAACATGTAAAGTCGCAGACGAGTTGAAATGGACTACGAAAGTTGAAGAAAAAGTGACTCAATGAGACTTAAACAAAAGGGGTTCGGAATTAAAAAATTCCGAACCCCTTTTGAAATTCCCATTGAATTTTGGCCTGAAATTAAGTATTGGGGCTCAACGAGACCTCCGTGTTTTCGCTGAATAGAATCATGTTTTAGAGCATCCTCATCCCCTCAAATGAAGACTTTAGGCAAAAGGGTTCTATCTAAAAGTTAAAACAAGTTGATTGGAACGAAGGGTACGAGACTCCTTCGGGAAAAGCGAGTGCCTGGAGAGGAAATCAACGTTCAAATTGAACAAACCGTAAAAAACTCGATTTTCATAGAGTTTGTTTATAGTCTGAAACCTTCTTTGAAGGTTTTTTTGTTTCACATAATCATTTTGTGTCTTAAGGCAACAGCGACGGCCTCGGTCCGGTGATTCACTCCCAATTTCCTGATAGCAGAAGAAATATGATCTCTGACTGTAAATTCACTAACGCTCATCTTTGGTGCCATTTGCTTTAATCCCAATCCATTGGCTAAATATTGAAGGACCTCCACTTCACGTTTGCTTAGAAGGTAAGTGGGAGGGGCGGAATCCAATGTCGAACCGACAGCCAATTTTAAATAATGGGAAAGCTTCATTAAATCATTCTTGGTAACAGGCTCGTTGGCGTGAATGGGATCAACCAACACTAAACCGATGGCCAAGTCATTTACAATTATCGGAATGATAGCCAATGAAGAGATGGAAAATCTTTTAACGTATTTTGCAGGGATGGAGGATTTCGCATGTTGGATGGTTAAATATATGGGTTTGTTATGGATGACTGCTTGGTGAATGGGGTATATATCATGAATATTTTCTTTAACATTATGTAATGAAAAGGTATCTTCACTTGTACATGCACATATTCCTTCACCCATTCCTGTTAAACATGAGTAACTGAATAAAGAAGCGCGTTGAAATGAAAAAAAATCCACACAGCCCTTTACGATCATTTGTGATTTATTTGCCATATCTTTTTGATGGGAAATCTTTTTTACATGATTCATCAGAGTTTCCTCAAGCATTCGACTTTATTCCTCCCTACATTTTCAGTGATAGGATAAATGCTACTAATATCTTACAATATAATGAAAACTCTTACAAATTTAAGAAATCCTTAGATACAAAAGTTTAAAGTTCTTAATTTTAAGGAGGCATTACCATGAAAAGAAAGAATTTAACGACCACCAGCCGGAGTTTTAGAGAAGATACCCTGCCATTTAAACTTTATCAAAAGGCAAAGAAATTCGGTATATGGAATCCTCGTGACATTGATTTCAGCCAGGATAAAGAAGATTGGGAGTCATTTACTGATATTGAAAGGCAAGTGTTATTACGGATCATTTCCCTTTTTCAGGGCGGGGAAGAAGCGGTGACTTTGGATTTGCTGCCCCTCATTATGACGATAGCCAAAGAAGGCAGGATCGAAGAAGAAATGTACTTAACGACATTTCTGTTCGAGGAAGCGAAGCATATGGAGTTCTTTCGTTATACATTAGATCAGATTGGTGAAACGGGTGATTTGACAGTTTATCACTCAGACACTTATAAATCGATTTTTTATGAAATATTGCCTGAAGCGATGGAGAAACTTTTATCCGACCAATCCCCTGAAGCATTGGCAGAAGCAGCCACTGTTTATAATATGTTTACCGAGGGTGTGCTTGCAGAAACTGGATATTTCGGGTTTTATCAGACGTTAGAAGCTAATAAAATGATGCCTGGTTTATTAAAAGGCGTGGGTCTTTTGAAGAAGGATGAATCACGTCATATTGCTTATGGGACCTTCCTGCTGCAGCGAATCATCAGTGAACATCCACATATCTTTAAACAGGTTGAAAAGAGAATGGAGGAACTTTCACCTCTGGCCATCGCGTTAAATACGGAGGGATATGATCGGTTAGGAAATCCATTTGGCAATGACCAACAAGCTATATTGAATTTTACCATGAAACAATTATCAGTGCGGATGGAGATTTTAGCCAGGGCAAAAGGCAAGGGGATTGAAGAAATCTATCAAAGTAACGAAAAGGAATATGGGGTTTTGTAAAGCAGATACAAGAGACAAGCTTACTATTTAGTACATTTGTTAATGAATGGCCATCAGGAATTTGGTAGCAGGGTATGAACAATCCTTAATAGAGAATTTAGACTAATATATCTGAGGTGGAATTTTATGAAGGCAAGCGCTCATTCGAATTTTTGGCTAAGGACTTCGGTTTACAGTGGCACTAACACTCGTTCACTCATTCCAAACCTTTTCAATGGTCTCGGGGCCAAAAGGATTCTACTCGTAAGTGATTGTGGCTTGGAAAATGCAGGTGTCGTTAAAAAAGTTGCCGAAACTTTTGATCAGCAGAAATTAGGTGCCAGAGCTGAAATAGTTGGACAGTTTCTGGGTGTTACACAAGACGCAGCGAGTGAATGTGTAAATGAAGCATTGAAATATGCACGCGAAGTGAATGCCGATGCCATACTTGCCATTGGTGGAGGGAGTGTCATTGATACCGCAAAGGCATTGAAATTCGGATTATTCAAAGGAATTACGGATATTAAAGATGCGATTCCAAGCGGTTATCTGTATGAGGGTTTTCCAAAAGCCCAATCCATGAATATCCCGCATATTTCCGTAGCCACAACAGCAGGAACCGGTTCTGAAGTATCCCCGATCGCAGTCATATATAATGAACATAAAAAAGTAAAAATGAATATATACAATGTTTTTTTAAGTTCGGATGTTGCCATTCTAGATCCCGAGTTAACAGTAGGACTGCCGTCTGACATTACGGCGTTTACTGGTGCAGATGCATTGACACATGCAATGGAAGCCATCGTTTCACCTGCGGCGACATCAATAACCGATGCTTATGCATTTCAGGCCATTCGAGTTATTGAAAGAAATTTACCGATGGCCGTAAAGGACGGAACGAATATTGAGGCCAGAATGGAAATGCTTCATGGAAGCATGATGGGAATCACTGCATTTTGTAGTGCATTAAATGCGATCCCGGTTCATAACTTTGCCCACGCATATGGGGCGTTATTCCGTATTCCTCATGGATTGGCCAATGCTGTGTTATTACCGATCGTCATGGAATCAACCCCGGATTTATATCTTCCAAAGGCCCATTTGATAGCCGAAGCCTTTAGTGTGAAAATCCATGATGAAGATTCAAAAGGGACCTTAGCGAAAGTGGTGGAAAAGCTCCGTGTTTTCCTATCCGATCTTGGGCTGCCCTCCGACTTCAGCGCCTATGGAATTAACCAATCCGATATGGAAAGAATTCTTAAAGCAGTAAGGACGGATCCAGCTGCCACTAATTACCCGATGTCGGAGGAATTAATAATGTCAGTAGTTTCAAGAGTTTCACCCGTGAGAATTAGTTAATATTAAAAAAAGCCAGCCCGTAAAGGTTGGCTTTTTTACGGTTTAATGCCATCCAACGTTATGCCCCAAAATTTTTTCCGTTTATTTAGTTCGTTTTTATATATGAGCTTTTGAAGGAGCACTACCAACCGGGATCGACTCCTTGTTAATGTTTTTTTCCTAAGTTTTCCTGTGCCATCTTTATAAGTTCCTTGACCATGCCTCCGCCTAACTTTCCGCCTATTCTTCCATTCTGCTTTGATGTCAGCTCACCGTTATAGTCTTTTTGCAGCGGTACGCCAATTTCCTTTGCTGCTTCAAACTTTGCTTCTTCGGGATTCTTTGTACCGGCAACTTTGGCTTTTAACTCATCGAGTCCTTTTCGCGCTTCAGATACTAGAATTTTCCTTCTTCTTGCCATTAAGGCATCACTCCTATTTTTTTCTTAGTTTATCCTAATGTAAAGAAAATGATTAACATGCAGATCGAATGTTTTTTATTTGAATACCGATGAACCTGGAGGAAGTCATAAACTCTTAAATAAAGAAGTAATTATATAGGGTGCACCTTATTGGGCTGCTTTGCGCTCCGAAGAAGTTTTAGTTTATTTAAAGCGGGTAACATATAATAAAACGATTTAAGGAGAAAAATGATGCTGACTGCTAATTCAAGTTTGTTAACAAAAGAAGACATGACAAATCCCGATCGAGTGCCGCAATGGCTAATCAAGGAATATCAAACATTTCATAATACAGTGACCGATAAAACCTTTCCTTGTTATTTTGGTATGAAAGCTGAAAATAAAGGGGAACTTCGTTATGCTTATATCACACAGAAAGATTGGTCCAATCTCCCAAAAGCAGTGGAAAGCTTTCTTGATTTATTTCAGGAACCACCATATATCAGGCACGGCCTTTTCGTTTTTATGGAGCCTGAATCGATAGAGGGTGATATAGAATTTTACCGTAAAAGGTTTTGGGATATCCTGCAATACCTTCATAAAGCGGATGAAAAACCTTGGCCAATTGAAAAGCCGAAAGATCCCGAGCATTATTTATGGGACTATCATTTTGCAGGGGAACCAATCTTTGTCTTTGGTAATGCACCTGCTTATAAACAGCGTAAAACCCGCGATTTAGGAAATAGCCTTGTACTTGGATTCCAGCCCCGGATGATCTTTGAAGGCTTGGAAGGAACGGAAAAAGGCGGAATCATGTCGCGTGAAAAGGTTCGGGAACGAGTGGAGAAATGGGATAATCTCCCTAAACATCCTGATATCAGTCACTTTGGAGATGTAAATCATAATGAATGGAAACAATTTTTCATTGGGGATGATATAGAACCGATTAAAGGTAAGTGTCCATTCCATCATAAAGAGTTAACTTAACCGAGGGCAAATTGTTCTCGGTTTTTTTCGCGTCTACATAGAAGGCGTGGGGATAAAAAATCCATTCGTGCAAATTCCTGAAATGGACATTTGAAAATAAAAAACATATTTCTTGCCTTATTGGATTTTCAGTTTTATAATGTGAAAGTAGCAATTGCAGTTAATTCGAGATATATGGATTAAATGCTATTTTTATAAAAACATACAAAATTAACAATTGGGGGAATAACAATGTCTAAAGTATTATTTGTTAAATCAAATGACCGCCCAGCGGATCAAGCTATTAGTGTCAAAATGTATGAAACGTTTCTGAACACATATAAAGAAGCAAATAGTAACGATGAAATAACTGAATTGGATTTATTTAAACTGAACTTACCTTACTACGGAAATACTGCAATTACTGCCCTATATAAACGCAACCAAGGCATTGAATTGACTGAAGAAGAAGTGGAGATTGCCGATATCGTGCAACAATACTTGAATCAATTCCTTGCTGCCGATAAAGTGGTATTTGCCTTCCCGCTATGGAACGCAACGGTTCCGGCACCATTGGTAACTTATATTTCTTATCTTGCTCAAGCGGGAACAACATTCAAATATACAGCTGAAGGCCCTGTCGGCTTAGCTGGAGGTAAAAAAGTGGCTTTACTTAATGCGCGCGGATCCGATTATGCATTGCCTGGGATGGATGCTGGCGAAATGGCAGAGAAATACGTAACGATGAATTTAAACTTATGGGGCATAACAAACCCAGAAACAGTCGTAATCGAGGGACATAATCAATACCCAGATCGCTCACAGGATATCGTTGCAGAAGGATTAGCGAAAGTTGCTGAAACTGCAGCAAAATTCTAATTATTAAAAGGGGAAACCAGTATGTATTTTTAGCATACTGGTTTTTCTATGCAGATTTTTCTGAAAGTCGATTATAATAAAGGGTAAGACTATAAGCATGAAAGGAAGTGCAGACAATTTGCAAACGTTTAAATCACGTGACGAAATAAAAATAGAAGAAACATGGAACTTAAAGGATATTTACGATGATCAGTCTAATTGGGAAAAAGATTATCAAGAAGTCCTGAAGATGACAGAAAAATTAAAAACTTATGATGGGCATATTCAGTCAGCTCAAGATTTGTTCGAGTATTTACGATTAAGTGAGGAACTTGGGTACATTTATAACAAGCTATATGTATTTGCCATGCTGCAAGCGGATTTGGATACTCGGGTAACCTCATCACAAGCATTACTGGATCGAGCTGGTAAGTTAGGGCAGAAAGTCAGTAATGCTTCTGCATTTTTCATGCCGTTTCTATTGAGCCTGGAAGAACACACATTAAAAGGGTACATAAAAGAAATCGAGGGTTTGAAATATTTTGAAGAGGATCTACTGGATTCCTTCCGTTATAAAGCCCATGTGCTAACGAAAGAACAAGAAGAGGTGCTTTCCCAAATAGGCGAAGCCTTTTCAGCTCCACAAAAAACGTTCGGGATGATCAACAATACTGATATAAAATTTGGGGAGGTTACGAATGAAGACGGCGAGAGGGTAGAGCTGACAAGGGGAATGTATTCCAAATTGATTGAAGACGATGATCGCGATAAAAGAAAAGAGGCTTATTTCGCCTATTATCAGCCATATGTACAATTGAAGAATACAATTGCTTCCACACTTTCCACAGCAATCAGGAATAATGTGAACCTTTCAAAACTAAGAAATTATCCATCTGCCTTGGAAAAATCCTTATTTGGAGATCAAGTTCCAAAAGAGGTATATGATAATTTGATTATGTCTACTAAGCAAAATATCGGACCCATGCATAAATACATTCATTTAAGAAAAAAATTGCTGGGTGTAGAAGAATTGCGTGCCTATGATTTGAGCATCCCATTAGTCGAAGGCGCTAAAGGGGAGATTTCTTACGATGATGGTTTTTCTTTGATGGTGGAGGCACTGAAACCTCTTGGCGAAGAGTATATCACAATCCTGAAAACCTTTAAGGAAAAAAGATATATCGACGTTAGGGAAACACCTGGAAAACGTTCAGGTGCTTACAATTTAGGACTTTATGGTGTTCACCCTTTCATCTTATTAAATCACCGTGATGATTTAGACAGTGTATTTACACTTGCACATGAATCTGGACATGGCATGCATTCATACTATAGCTCAAAATACCAACCGCAAATAAGTGCTGGGTATTCAATTTTTGTCGCTGAAGTTGCTTCCACAGTGAATGAAATCCTTTTAATTCGCTATTTAATTAAGACAACAAAAGACGTACAGAAGAAAAAACACTTACTTAACCATTTCATAGATAGTTTTAAAGGAACATTCTTCACACAAGTGATGTTTGCGGAGTTCGAAAAGATCGTACATGAAAAAGCTGAAAATGATGAACCTCTAAATGCCGAGGTTTTTAATACCGCCTATGAATCGATATTTCGTGCTTATAATGGAGATGAAATAATTTTCGATGAAGAAGTGAAGTACGGCTGGTCACGCATCCCACACTTTTATCGTCCGTTTTATGTCTACAAATATGCTACTGGTTACGTTTCAGCCATCACTATCGCTGATAAGATCCTCTCTGGGGACCAAAAAACACTTGAAAGTTATTTGACCTTCTTGAAAAGCGGGAGTTCCGATTTCCCATTGGAGCTGCTTAAGAAAACAGGCGTAGATTTAACTAAACCTGATCCAATCGAAAACGCAATGAAGATTTTCAGCGATCTTGTCGACCAATTCACTGAGTTGACAGAAGGCTAATCTAAACCATTTCTTCCAAAAGAGCCCATGGTATGATGTTATAAAAAATGCTATAGTTAAAACATTGGCGTAGGAGAGGCCCAATCTATTGATTGGGCCTTATTTTATATGCTTAAGAAACAGGTAATGCGCGAAAAAGTCTTGGTAATAGCGTTATTTTCTACTTCGGAGCCTAGCCAATGGGCCAGTTTCTTTGTACTTCAATGGCATATTTTGTGAGGAAAGTGAAAAATGAATTCGACAGTTAATTATATAAAAGAATGGCAGCAGGCGCTTCAACTTGAAATCCTGCATTTAAAAAAATATGGCAGCACAAAATACCTGGTTTCGAACGGCCATCTGCTTACAGGTGACGATTCTTTCAACTATTATTTCGAAACAGGTTCATCGATAAAAATCCCTGTCGGTTCCCTCGTTCGACTGGAATGGGGAGGGATTAAGCAGGAGGGAAGAATCCTCTCATCGGAAGGGAAAAGTATAATCATTGTTTTTGATCGCTCGCTAGGCGATATGATTGATGAAGCCTTTTTATACCACGACCCCTGGGAATTGCTGGAGCAATTGATCATCCGCTTGGATGAAATCAAGAGAAGCAAAAGGAAAAGGCTTCGGATCAAGCGCTTGATGGATCCGTCCATGCCGCAAAAACATCCTTTAATTGAAAAACAAAGCAGCGTGAAAGAATTATATGCCCGCTCGAAATTCAACCCTGTCACTTTTGTTTGGGGACCCCCTGGAACAGGAAAAACCTATACATTGGCTCGTACAGTAGCCAATCATTATTTACAGGGTAAAAAAGTTCTGGTTTTGTCCCATAGCAACCAGGCTGTCGATGTTTTGATGGCTGAAATTTCGTCATTCATTAAAAAGAAAGATCGTTTCAAAGAAGGCGATGTGCTACGCTATGGATCTCAAATCGGTGAATCACTAGCCATCCATGATGATATTGTTACAGGGCAATTATTAGGTAAACATGAACCGACATTAATTAAAGAAAAAGAAGAGCTTGGCGAAGAGAAACGTCTGTTAAAGCATGACTTGGCAGGGTCCTTCAGTAAAAGGGATACAGATCAATTAATTGAGATAGAGAAAAAGCTGGCGAAAGTCTTGGAGAAAATCCGCCAAAAAGAGATTCAATTCGTAAAAGAAGCCAAAGTCATCGGGACGACTTTGGCTAAAGCCGCAAATGATGAAACGGTTTATCAAAAGGAGTATGATCTGGTCATTTTGGACGAAGCGAGTATGGCATACGTACCTCAGGTGGCTTTTGCGGCAGCGTTAGCCAAGCATATTATCGTTTGTGGTGATTTCAAACAATTGCCACCTATTGCTTCGGCTCGTGATTCCCTAGTGAAACTTTGGCTGAAGGAAGACATTTTTCATCGGGCTGGTGTCGCCCATTCTGTTGAAGAAGGAGAACTTCATCGTCATTTATTCCTATTAAAGGAACAGCGCCGCATGCATCCGGATATTTCAGCATTCACTAATCGTGTCGTCTATAACAATTTTGTTGGCGATCACAAAAGTGTTGCGACCAGCAGGGAGGGAATAATGCTGGCGGAACCATTTGCCAATAAGGCAGCGGCACTGCTCGATACTAGCTTAGCAGGGGAATATTGCATCACTGAACGGACATCCCACTCGAGAATGAATATATGGCAATTGCTTTTATCTTTTCAACTGATTCATGAAGCTTATGTGGGCGGGGCAAGGTCAATTGGTTATGTCGCCCCATATCGTGCCCAGGCAGATTTGATGGAAAAACTATTGGATGACTTATATGACAAAGAACGGCAAACGGCGGATATCATCGCTGCAACTGTACATCGTTTCCAGGGAAGTGAACGAGAGATGATGATTTTTGACACAGTTGATAGTTATCCGCAAAACAGGGCTGGAATGTTATTGACAGGGAGAGAAAGTGAAAGGCTCATTAACGTGGCCATAACAAGGACTAAGGGTAAGTTCGTACATGTATGTGACACTTCATTTGTTAACAAACACGTTTATCGCAGCAAAACACTTCGTCAGCTTGTCGATCATCAAATTCAAAATGATCAGATTGTATCAAAGAAAGACATTGGAAAATGGGTTAAACATCAGCATCCGAGATTACAATGGATGCATGCCCGTAAATTGGGGGACTTTCAGGAAGATATTGAATCAACAAAACAAGAGATGATTTTTGCTGTTCCGGATTTGAACAGTTTGTCAGAAGAATGGCAGCAATATTTAATGAAACGAAACCCTGCAGTGAAATTGACGATCATTTCAGCAAAAAGAAACCCTGATATCCACTCTGATCAATTTATTTGTTCACCTGTTTCCTTTTCGTTTATCATCTTGGATAAACGAGTTGTCTGGCTAGGTTTGCCCGTAGAGTCCAATAATCGGGTCCAGCCTCCATATATATCGGCTCGTTTGGATTCTAAAATCATGGCAGATGAATTACTATCTCAATTCAAAAAAAGTGAATAGCTCGGGAAAGGCCCTTAATAAGGGCTTTTCTTCATTTACATATATATACTTAAAAAGACCTCGATAGAATAAAGTGATAACTCCTTGATCTACCTGCCGTCATTAATATATTAAAACAAACACCTCGCTAGAATATATAATGGCTCCATACTCCCCAATTTGAATTCAACTCCTTATATTTTTTGCTAAAGGCTGCAAACTAAAATAACAAAGCAAGCGTTTCAGGCGACTTTCGACTAGTTATGATTTACCATTAAGTTACGAAAGACTAGAAAGGAGGTAACAAAATGAAACTTGGCATTTTGGATCAATCCCCAATTGCATCAGGACAATCAGCACAAGAAGCCTTGCAGGCTTCACTGCAACTCGCACAAGAAGGAGATAGACTTGGTTATAGTAGAATCTGGTTAACTGAACATCATGATCTCCCGGGATTGGCCTGTTCCGTTCCAGAGGTTTTGATAAGCTATATTGGTGCACAAACAAAAAATATCCGGATTGGTGCAGGGGCAGTGCTGCTTCCACATTATAAGCCATACCGGATAGCAGAGACTTATAATATGCTAGCTACACTTTTTCCTGGCCGGATTGATATGGGAATCGGGCGGGCTCCTGGTGGATCTGCCGAAGCAACGATGGCATTATCCGATAATTTTCTTCAGAATGTTTACAAAATGCCTGACCTAGTTCAAGAACTGTTGAATTTTCTAAGAGATGAATTTCCGAAAGAACATCCCTTTTCAAATGTCTCTGCTGCTCCTATCCCAAAGGTGCCGCCTGAACCATGGATACTGGGAACAAGCGGGAAAAGCGCAAAACTTGCCGCTGAGAATGGTACTGCATACGCATTTGGTGAATTCATGAGTGAAAATGATGGAGTGCAGAGCTTTCATCAGTACCGTGAACACTTTCAAACAAAAGGGTTGGTTAAAGAACCTAAAACAATCGTTACGGTTTCGGCCATTTGCGCAGAAACGGAGGAACATGCGAAAGAAATCGCCCTTAGCAACATCCTATGGAAAATTCAAAGTGGACAAGGTGAAAGAAAGCAGGTTCCAAGCATAGAAGAGGTAAGGAACCATGATTGGACTGAAAAAGAAAAAGCACTGATGGAAACCATGCATGAAAAACTGATTTTTGGTACCCCTTCACAAGTGAAGTATCGGCTATACGAGATTCAGGAGAAATATCAAGCAGATGAAATCATGCTGATAACCATC
The DNA here is from genome assembly GCF_036541465.1 of Bacillus sp. CFBP9009. Lineage (NCBI taxonomy): Bacteria > Bacillati > Bacillota > Bacilli > Caryophanales > Bacillaceae > Bacillus > Bacillus sp. CFBP9009. Next base: position 134,456 of record NZ_JAZHFU010000007.1, read on the forward strand.
ACTCATAAGGTGGAGGATAGGCTTAATTCGTTTCGTTTGATTGCACGGGAAGTTCTTAACGGTTAATCCGTTCGAGCATTTTGTGTGCATTTTGTGTGCATTTTCTATATGATGGCTTTGCGTCCAATTTATCATAATTGAAAGAAAGAAGATGAAGATATGAATGCTGATCAACATGAAAAAAAACTTAGCGACATTTCTTTTTCCGTTCTGGACCTAGCTTCTATTGTTGAGGGTGGTACAGTTTCGGGAGCTTTTAAAAATACAGTAGATTTAGCCAAGCATGTGGAGCAATGGAATTATAACCGTTTCTGGGTTGCAGAACATCATAGCATGCCTGGGATTGCAAGCTCTGCAACGTCAGTGCTTATAGGCTATGTGGCAGGAAAGACGGAAAGAATTCGCGTCGGTTCTGGTGGCATAATGCTGCCGAATCATGCACCGCTCGTTATCGCAGAACAATTTGGTACATTGGAAGCAATGTATCCTGGTAGAATAGATTTAGGGCTGGGGCGTGCTCCGGGAAGCGACCAATATACAGCCATGGCTCTCCGGGGTGATGTACGTAATAACGGTCAGGATTTTCCTGAACAATTGGCGCAGCTCCGCAGTTATTTAGATGCGGATTCTAAACATAATCGTGTTCGCGCCATCCCTGGAGAAGGACAGGACATTCCGATTTGGCTGCTTGGTTCAAGCGGCTTCAGTGCAGCATTATCAGCTCAGCTGGGATTGCCATTTTCATTTGCAAGCCATTTTTCCCCTGAAAATACTCAACCAGCTTTAGCCCGTTATCGCAATAATTTCCAACCATCCGACGTTCTCGATAAACCTTATGTCATGGTTGGTATCAATGTATTTGCAGCTGATACTACAGAAGAAGCGCAAAGGATTGCTACATCTTATCAACAGCAGTTCTTGAATTTGATACGGAACACGCCCGGTCAACTTGCTCCTCCAGTTGATACAATGGAAGGCCTTTGGACAGAATATGAAAAGGCCATTGTCATGAAGCAGCTGAACGCTTCCATCATAGGAAATCCAAAAGAGGTAAAAGAGCAGTTGCAGGCATTTTTAAATGAAACACAGGCGGACGAAATGATTATAAACTCTGCCATTTATGATCAGGTTGCACGCCTTCGTTCTTATGAAATCATTGCAGAGGTTACTGGAATGAAATAAGTGTCAAAGAATGAGCTTGCAGATTCCGTGTCTGCAAGCTTTTTTATAAAATACATACCGATTTACTTCATAAACAAAGTTAGGAGAGAAGAATGAAACGAGAAGATCCTTTATCCCTAATATTTCACTTCACAGATAAACAAGGTGACAGCAGGCCTCTATATTTTACGAACCCGAAAAAAGTGTTCACCGCCCATTCAATTGAGGATGTCATTCCCCAATTCCAAAAAGTCCAGGAAGCGATAGAACAGGGGCATTATGCAGCGGGATACGTTTCCTATGAAGCGGCACCTGCTTTTGAAAAATCTTTCAAAGTAAAAGATGGAGCCAAAATGCCATTATTATGGTTCGGGATTTTCGATAAACCGGAAGAAGAATTACCTGAAAAAATGACAGGGGCTTTTAATTTAGCTGAATGGCAATCAGAAACGGATTCACATAACTATCATTCCGGGTTTCAAAGGATAAAATCGGAAATCGAGAAAGGCAATACGTATCAAGTCAATTACACGATGCGTTTGCAATCCAAGTTCGAAGGAGATGACTTAGCTTTCTTTGATCGCTTGAAGAGAGCTCAACGCTCGAACTATAGTGCATATTTGAATGTGGGGACACATAGAATCCTATCGGCTTCACCCGAGTTGTTTTTCCGTTGGGAAGATGGTCAGCTGATTACTCGGCCAATGAAGGGAACGGTAAAGCGGGGAACGACACTGAAAATGGATCAGCTTAATGCAGACTGGTTAGCAGCCTCGGAAAAGAATCAAGCTGAAAACTACATGATTGTAGACCTGCTCAGAAATGATTTGGGAATGATTGCAGAACCAGGAAGCGTCAAGGTTCCACAGCTTAAGGCAATTGAAAAATATCCGACCGTTTGGCAAATGACATCCACGATTACGGCCGATACGAATCCAGGAACAACAATCATTGATATATTCAAGGCTCTTTTTCCTTGTGGATCGATAACAGGGGCACCTAAAATTAAAACGATGGGTATCATCGCTGATATCGAGAATTCACCACGTGAAGTTTATTGCGGTGCAATCGGGTTCATCACACCTGAATCCGAAGCAGTCTTTAATGTGCCGATTCGTACGGTCGTGATCGATAACGAAACTGGGAAAGCCGAGTATGGGGTAGGCGGGGGAATCACTTGGGATTCCGAGCTATCGGAAGAATATGACGAAGCGTTTTTAAAAGCCAAATTATTGACGGTGGAAAGGCCTGCTTACAAACTATTGGAATCGATGAAGCTCAGCGATGGCGAATATTATTTGTTGACTGATCATATTGATCGGATGAAACAATCCGCTGATTACTTCGATTACCGGTTCCCTGAAATGAATCTTAGAGATCAACTCCAAAAGTATGCGGATATGAATCAAGGGACGTTACAAAAGGTAAGGGTATTACTACATGAAAATGGTGAAATTGAAGTCTCTGGACAAGCAATCAAGCCCCTTGATTCAGAATTTACGGCTATCTTGGCTGAAACTCCAATATCAAGTGCAAATCCATTTCTATTTCATAAGACCACCAATCGTGATGTATATGAAGGCTTTCAAATGAATAATCCTGACTTCCATGATGTTTTGCTTTGGAATGAAGAAGGATTCATCACTGAATTCACGAACGGAAATGTAGTGGTGAAGATAAATGGTGACCTCTATACCCCTCCGGTGGGAGCAGGTCTGCTTGCTGGAACATTTCGTCAAGACTTGATCAGGAAGAAGGAAATCAAGGAAAAACCCATTTCAAAGGCTGACCTTAATAACGCTGAGGAAATTTGGTTTATTAATAGTGTGCGAGGGAAATTAAAAGTGAATTTGACTTTCTAAGCTGATTATTCGTAAAAAAGTGAAAATTGTAATCTTTATTGCAGTTTGTTGAGTTATAGTAGATGATGAAAACTACATTTCCGGGAGGGACTGCTGTGGAGATGCATAAAATCGCAGGCTTATCGATCATGGATTGGAAAGCGAAAGATCCTATACTTAATAATGTGATAAAGATGAACGAAGTCTTCTGGACGAATCCAGATTACGGTAACAAGCAAGAAAACCCAATCGTCCAAGCTGAACAAGTTAAATCTGCTGAAGCAAGATTAAATAGATTTGCCAATTATATAATTAAAGCCTTTCCAGAAACCGAACCACTGAAGGGGATCATTGAATCACCACTAGTCGAGATTCCTTCCATGCAAAAAAACTTGGAAAAATCCTATGGAACTAAAATGGCTGGGAAACTTTTGCTGAAATGTGACAGTCATTTACCAATATCAGGTTCCATCAAGGCTCGCGGAGGTATTTATGAGGTCTTAAAACGTGCTGAGGAAATAGCAATGAAGCATGGTGGTTTAAAACGGACTGATAATTATGGAATACTTGCGAGTGATGAATACAAAGAGCTTTTTTCAAAATATTCGATTGCAGTCGGTTCAACCGGCAATTTAGGAATGAGTATTGGAATAATAAGCGCTAAGCTTGGATTCAAAGTAACGGTCCATATGTCGGCAGATGCCAAACAGTGGAAAAAGGATAAATTAACAAGTCTTGGAGTCATTGTAAAGGAATATGATGATGATTATAGTAAAGCTGTAGAAGAAGGCCGTAATGAAGCATCACTTGATCCCGATTGCCATTTTATTGATGATGAAAATTCAATGGATCTACTGCTAGGTTATGCGACAGCTGCAACGCGCCTGAAGGAACAACTGAAAGATATGTCCATACCAGTAGACGAAGATCACCCTTTGTTTGTGTACTTGCCATGCGGAGTCGGCGGCGGGCCCGGTGGTATTACATATGGGCTCAAGTTAGCCTTTGAAGATGATGTACATTGTTTTTTTGCAGAGCCGACACATTCACCATGCATGACGCTCGGATTGATGACAGGCCTTCATGACAAAATCATGGTGCAGGACTTTGGCATCGATAATAAGACGGAAGCGGATGGTCTTGCTGTCGGAAGGCCTTCAGCATTGGTTTCCCGTATGATGACGACCATGTTAAGCGGCAGCTTTACCATAGAGGATAAAATGTTATTCGATCTGCTCAGGGGAATGGCAGAGACGGAAGGTTATTATTTAGAGCCATCTGCCCTTGCAGGAGCATTCGGTCCGATACAACTTTTTAAAGCTGCAGAAGGAAAGAAATATCTCGTGGACCAAAAACTGGTGGATAAAATGAACCAGTCCACACATATCATCTGGGCGACCGGCGGGAGCATGGTACCAAAGGATATGATGGACCAGTATTTATCTAAAAGTTAAAAAATGTTCACTAGAGTTAATTTATCAGACTGTAGACAAACTCGAAGAAAAGCGAGTTTGCCTGCAGTTTTTTATTGAAAAAACGTCTCAGTGGTTTCAGCCGAAGCAGTTTTTGGTCCTACACTATACTTTATTCGACCGTTTATTCGACCTACACCGCACATTATTCGACCGTCACCGCATTATTCGGACCCCGAGCATTCATTTTGCGGTCCATATATTGAAACCGCGTTCCCTTCCGCCAACTTCCTGCCCAGCCTCATCAAAGCAAGCATTTAGCCGGGTCTCGGCTAGCCAGTCATTCGGCAAGAGTGTGTTCAATCCATTATGGTTTCATTCCAAATAAAAGTCTTTTTTAAAATCATGAAAGGGAACCAGGATGAGACCATTCCGAACCCCATTTTGTCGACAAGCTTAAAGAAGTTCACGGAAGTGAACTTCTTTTTTCTTTATAAACCCCATGAGTTCAATAAAAGGTGAATGGCTTTTTCCAATTCGGATTCAGGGATCCCTGCAAAGCCCAATATAATTTTTGGAGGATGTTCGTCCATTTTTTCGATCGAATATGTCGATAAGCCATAAATTTTAATATGGTCTTCGTTTGCCTTTTGAATAAGTGTCTGTTCATCCATGCCGTTCTTAACGATGAGGACGATATGCAATCCTGACCGCTCTCCAATGATTTTTATTTGTTGATGGGGTTTAAACAGCTCGATCACTTTATCCAACTTGCGACGGTACACTTTCCTCATCCGATTCAAATGCTTTTCAAAATCCCCTTCCTTCATGAACTGTGTCAACACATGCTGATCAATCCGAGAAACGGTTGAATGGTAAAAAGATAATTCCTGTTGATGCATTTGTAACAATGGAGCGGGAAGAACCATATAACTGATCCGAATTGATGGCATCAATGATTTTGAAAATGACCCTAAATAAATCACCTTATCACCAGCATCCATACTTTGTAAGGAAGGAATTGTTTTTCCACTATAACGAAATTCACTATCATAATCGTCTTCGATAATATAGCGGTTTGCTGCCCCTTGAGCCCAGTTCAACAATCGCGTCCGTCTGTTAACGGATAGGATTGTCCCATTGGGGAAGTGATGTGAGGGAGTGACATACACCACGTCGATGTTTGAATCTTCAATTTGGTTCACCTTTACGCCTTCTTCATCAATTTGCAGTGGATGGACTTCATTTGGGTAGCTGCGTAAAATCCGGTGAATCAAGTGATACCCAGGATCTTCAACACCATAGATGGCATTTTTATCGAATAGAAGGACAAGCTGCTGCAATAAAATTTCCATTCCTGCACCAATGATGATCTGTTCGGGAACACATTGTACACCACGTGCATGATACAAATAATGGGCAATTTCACATCGTAATTCATATTCCCCTTGAGAATCCCCAAGTAAAAGAAGATCTTGATGTGATTCATCGATTTTGCTTTTCATGTATTTTCTCCATTTTTCAAATGGGAAGTGTTCTGTGTCAATTTGGCTGGGATGAAAATGATATAGCAATTCCCCTTCTTTATGATTGATTTGTTCCACTGATACTTGGTTAGTTTGTGTATACTCTAAATCCTCGAATGTTTGAATATAGTACCCTTTTCTTGGTATGACTTCAACGTATCCTTCAGCAGTCAATTGTTCATATGCAGTCTCGACAGTATTTTGACTTATTTGAAGGAACTCTGCCAATTTCCGTTTGGAAGGCAGTTTTGTGCCGTAAAGAAGACGGCCATCAATGATTTCTTTTTTAATATATGAATATAATTGTTCGTACAAAGGTACTTCACTTAACCGATTTAAATCGCAAGAAAGCATATTCATTTTGTTTCCACCTTTTCGAAAAAAATTTACTGACCCCATTAAATTTATTAAAACTGACACTTTCAATGCGGTCAACTATTTTTTATACTAAATCTAACAAATCTAAAAAATGCAAATATTAGGGGGAAGAGAAAAATGGAAAAATTATTAGGAACTGACACAGTAAAAAGAGGAATGGCACAAATGCAAAAGGGTGGCGTAATCATGGACGTCATTAACGCAGAACAAGCAAAAATCGCAGAAGCATCAGGTGCTGTCGCTGTCATGGCATTGGAAAGGGTTCCTTCCGACATCCGTGCGGCTGGCGGCGTAGCAAGAATGGCAGATCCGCGAATTGTAGAGGAAGTAATGAATGCAGTGTCCATCCCGGTCATGGCTAAAGCAAGGATTGGTCATATCGTTGAATCAAGGGTCCTGGAATCCATGGGAGTGGATTATATCGATGAAAGTGAAGTGCTGACTCCTGCTGATGAAGAATACCATATTCTAAAAAGTGATTTCACTGTACCTTTCGTTTGTGGCTGCCGTGATTTAGGCGAAGCTGCGCGCCGTATTGGTGAAGGAGCATCAATGCTTCGTACAAAAGGAGAACCAGGAACAGGTAATATTGTGGAAGCTGTGCGTCATATGAGAAAGGTACAGTCACAAATTCGCAAAGTGAGCATCATGAGTGATGATGAATTAATGACAGAGGCAAAAAATCTTGGAGCCCCTTATGAAATTTTAAGAGAAATCAAACGCACAGGTAAATTGCCTGTAGTTAACTTTGCAGCCGGCGGAATTGCCACTCCAGCAGATGCTGCATTGATGATGGAATTGGGAGCAGATGGCGTTTTCGTTGGGTCTGGTATTTTTAAATCTGAAACGCCAGAAAAATTCGCCTCCGCAATCGTTCAAGCGACTACATATTTCACGGATTATGAATTGATTGGCCGGTTGTCCAAAGAGTTAGGCAGTGCAATGAAAGGAATTGATATTTCTAAACTAGCTCCGGCAGAACGGATGCAGGAACGTGGATGGTAATATGATAACTATCGGTGTTTTGGGATTACAGGGAGCAGTTGAAGAACACTTGAATCAAATCAAAGCTGCCGGCGAACAAGCAATTATAGTAAAAAAACCGGAGCAGTTGCTGGAAATCGATGGCTTGATCATTCCAGGCGGAGAAAGCACGACGATGAGGAAGCTAATGGATCGTTATGGATTTATGGAACCGGTCAAAACTTTCTTCGAAGATAAAAAACCAATTTTCGGTACATGTGCAGGGATGGTATTGGCGGCCAATGAATTGACTGGCGATGAGAAGGCCTATCTTGGACTAATGGACATTTCCGTGAAAAGGAACGGATTTGGACGTCAAAAGGATAGTTTCGAGGCTGAACTATCAATCAAAGGAATGGAAACCCCTTATAAGGCAGTTTTCATCCGGGCGCCATTTGCTGATGGAATTGGAGAAGGTGTAGAAATATTGGCTGTTTATGAAGAGAATGTAGTGGCTGCGAGACAAGACCATGTCCTCGTTAGTGCGTTTCATCCAGAATTAACAGGCGATGATCGTTTTATGCAGCTTTTCATTGAAATGGTGAAGACATCCATAAGTAAGGCCGAATTGAAAACCTGTTAAAAAAATGAAGCTGTCCTATTAATAGGACAGCTTTACTTTTGAAAGCTCAAAACCCTATAAAAATACATATTGCTTGAATTAAGCATTCCTTACTTTTATAATAAAAAAAGTGAGTAAACACTTACTATATTTTTAGTGTTGAAAGGGAATATATATGACAGCAAGAGTTGCAGTTATTACAGGAGGAGCAAGCGGTATTGGCCGAGCCACATGCTTGAAATTCGCAGCAAAAGGGGACAAGGTCATTGTTGCGGATTTTAATGAAGAAATGGGACAGGAAACCGTTGAACAGATAACAGCGGATGGTGGAGAGGCCATTTTTGTAAAAACGGATGTTTCTAAGCAGGAAGATGTTGAATCCTTAATCAATAAAGCAGTGGAAACATTCGGAAGGATCGATATCATGTTTAATAATGCCGGCATCGGTGCAGGCGGTATGATCCTAGATCAAGATATGGAGGGTTACTTTAAAACGATTGGAGTGAACCAGCACGGAGTTGCCTTTGGAATCATGGCAGCAGGACGGAAAATGAAGGAGCTAGGTAACAAGGGTGTCATTATTAATACCGCTTCTGTGTTTGGTTACTTAGCTTCCCACGGAACCTTTGCCTATCAGGCGACTAAAGGAGCTGTAAGAATGATGACACAGACAGCTGCTTTGGAATTGGGTGCTTATGGCATACGGGTAGTGGGCATTGCGCCAGGCGGGGTTGACACTCCTATCATTCAAGGCTATAAAGATATGGGAATCATCGATAAATTGAATGCAAGTCAAATGCGCGGTAAATTAATTAAACCAGAAGCCGTTGCAAATGCCGTCTATCTATTATCGTTAGAGGAAGCGGATGCGATCAATGGAGTGTAGTCATGGTCGATGATGGCTATGCATCCTTTAAGTGATTTTCTCTAAAAGAAAACATCGTCCCAGTCAGACAATGTTTTCTATTTATGATATATGGGAATATTGAATTCTAATGAATCAAAGGTAATATTGACCGATTGATACCATCGGGATATCATGGAAAATAGATTGGTGAAACCGGTCTTATCATCATAAAAGAAGGTTGATATTTTTGAAAAAAGGGCAGCAAACGAAAGTACGAATCATAAATGTAGCCCGGACTCTTTTTGCCACTAAAGGTTTTGACATGACAAGAACGAATGAAATTGCTTCTGCATGCAATGTTTCCGAAGCTACTATTTACAAATACTTTGACAGCAAAAAAGATTTGCTATTGGCTACAATTACCCCTGATGAGAAAGAGGAATCTGAAGATGGGACTAGCCATCTATCTACGGATGATCTAGTGGAGAATCATGTTTGCACCATGATAAATAAAATTCTTGATAATAAAGAACAGTTTTCGATACTATTCAGGGAAACACAATTCGATCAAGATATTTCGAAGCAATATGTAGATCAGATTTTCAAGCCGAATGCCAGGCATATTGAAATACAGAAGAGAATAGATAGTGGTGAGATACAGTATATCTCTGATATTATCCTATTTAATGTAGGGATCATTTCTTTCACATTGGCATTATCTACACATTATGAGATCCATCAGCAGAAAAAGGAGCCATATTTTACTTCTGAACGAATTAAGAGCATTGCTCATCTTTTGGTATATGGTATTCATGGCAAACAAAACCATACATAATGAAACGGTCATATTGAAGGGCTTGAGCATCAAGCCGCAAATATGACCGTTTTATTTTCCTTCAGATCCGATGGAGTAAACTTGTAAATTTTTTAAACCAGAGTGTAAGATTTGACTTATATTTTTCAGACTATTACGATAAATGCATACTGTACGAAATGATTTACGAAGATTTTATCTGGAAATCATGTAATATTGGAGGGGTATATTAAATGAGCGATATCGTAATTTTATCAGGAAGTCCGGCTATTCCGTCCAGAACGGACATTTCACTAAAACATATTCAATCATTAGTCGAAAACGAAGGATTTACCACAGCTTATTTCTCAATTACGGATTTTTCAGCAGATGATTTATTCCAAGGCAAATATAATAGCGAAGATATCTTAAAGCTTTCAGAGAAAATTCAAGCAGCTAGAGGGGTCATTATTGGTTCACCGGTTTATAAGGCTTCTTATACAGGTGTATTGAAGGCCTTGATTGATTTGCTGCCAGAAGGTGCTTTTAAGGGTAAGCCAGTGCTGCCAATCATGATTGGCGGAAGTAACAGGCATCTATTGGCGATTGACTATGCACTTAAACCATTAATTTCAATATTAAAAGGCGAGCCGCTGCAGGGCATTTATTTTGTTGATAAGGAAATAGATAAACAGAATTCAGAAACCCCGATTAATGATTTGCATTTAATTGATCGGGTCCAGAGTCAAGTTCAAGAATTTGTAGAAGCGATACAGTTAAGAAATTAATGAATTCGAGTAATCCCTTCTATAAAAAGTACTGGAATTCGAGAAATTATTTTTTTAAAGAATGACAGGCGCCAATAATAGGCTTGTTAATGAAAATAGACTCATTTTTTTGGAGGCTTTATCTAAAAAGACGAGTCTATTTTCGTATTTACATGAACAAAAAATCATAATTGGAATAGTGTGTATAAAAATAACAGTTCATCCATAATATTAAACCAAGTTATTTTATAAGAAAACTCCATTGACAAGGATTAAATATATGTTAATATTTAAAATAATAAAACTTATCCAGAGCGACGGAGGGAATTGGCCCTTTGAAGTCCAGCAACCTGCATGATCGATGCAAGGTGCTACCTCCAACAAAATGTTGATCATTTTGGAAGATAAGGTAAAGATATTTACCTTGGGATCTTTCCATCATGGAAAGATTTTTGTTTTTTGGGAAAGTTGTAGGCAAACCATAACAATGTAAGGTTGTTTGGAATTATATAAATCTAAGAAATTCATTGAATCAGCGGTGAAAATAAGAAATTCGCGGATTTTCTTAAAGGAGGAACAGGCTTGGATAAAGAGAATCAGCTTGAAGAAATATTTGAACGACTTCAAGAAATGCTTAATTCTATGAAATATGGATCCATTACACTTATTGTCCAGGATGGTAAAATCATTCAAATGGAAAGAAATGAAAAATTAAGAATTAAATAAGATATCTGCTGACTAGAAAAACTAGAGGCGGGTTTAACTGATATAAAGAGAGTATTGGTTAGATTCGTCTCTTTTTTCCTAGAGTCAAACAAACTGGAGAAGATTACAACGGGTATTGATCAACAGTTACTCTAACCTGATACAGCAAGTTTTTAGAGGGGGCTACAAAGTTGGCTGCATTAATAAACTATGAAAATTTCAACACTGGGGATTTCCCTGTATTTCCTGAAGACAGTGAGACAAAAGGTGCTTTGGAAGTTCTGCGATGGGCGAATGACCATTATGGAAACGAACTGATTTATGCTTGCAGTTTTGGCATTGAAGGCATCGTGCTTACGGATTTATTGGCGAAGGTCAATCCTTCTGCCAAAATAGTTTTCCTTGATACAGATGTTCATTTTGAGGAAACTTATCAATTGATAGAGCAAGTGAAAAAGCGATATCCAAAGCTTTCGATCGAAATGAAGAAACCTTCTTTGACGCTTGAGGAACAAGCAGCGGAATATGGGGATGAATTATGGGTTAGAGATTCCAATAAGTGCTGTAACATCCGTAAAATCATTCCGCTTACCGATGTTCTTTCAACGGCAACAGCATGGCTTTCGGGACTGCGAAGGGAGCAATCCGAAACAAGGGCTTTGACCGAGTATATCAATAAGGATAATAAGTTCAAGTCAGTTAAAATATGTCCACTCATACATTGGACATGGAAAGATGTTTGGCGCTACGCCCACAAAAACGGACTTCCATATAATATCCTGCATGATAATGGATATCCGAGCATTGGATGTAAAACATGTACAGCACCAGCCTTCAATGCAGATGATTTACGCTCTGGCCGTTGGCAAGGAGCTCAAAAAACGGAATGCGGATTGCATTTATCTTAAATAAATAGAAACCATAGGGGGAAATTAGCATGACAATCAGTTTACCGCACGGAGGAACATTAATCGATCTTTGGGAACCAAATTATGATATTAGTAAAATAACAAAGTCAATCGAAATCGATGAAATTGCTTTAAGTGATCTTGAATTGATAGGCACTGGTGCATACAGTCCAATTAAAGGATTCTTTACAAAAAGTGACTATGAGGCAGTGGTCAAGGATATGAGGCTTAGCAGCGGTCATGTATGGAGCATCCCGATTACGCTGCCTTTGACGGAAGAAACTGCAGGAACGCTTACTATAGGTGAAGAAGTAACGTTGACTCATGAAGGTGAAACATACGGGGTTCTCTCCGTTTCCGATATTTACACACCAGATAAGCAATTGGAAGCGACATTAGTATATCAGACGGATGATGAGAAGCATCCTGGAGTGAAAAATTTATATAACCGCGGTGATGTATATGCCGGCGGGGAAATAAAGTTGATCAAGAGAATAGAACGTCCGCAGTTTCAAGCTCATTATTTGGACCCAGTCGAGACAAGGAAAGCTTTTGCTGAAAAAGGCTGGGAAACGGTTGTCGGCTTCCAAACGAGGAACCCTGTTCACCGTGCACATGAATACATTCAAAAGACAGCATTGGAGATTGTCGACGGCTTATTCTTAAATCCTCTCGTAGGTGCCACTAAATCCGATGACATTCCGGCAGATGTAAGAATGGAAAGCTATAAAGTGCTGCTTGAAAAATATTATCCTAAGGATCGCGTCTCCCTTGCAGTTTTCCCTGCTGCCATGCGTTATGCAGGACCTAGAGAAGCCATTTTCCATGCGATGGTCCGTAAAAATTATGGTTGCACCCATTTTATCGTCGGACGTGATCATGCGGGTGTGGGCGATTATTATGGCACATATGATGCTCAAAAAATCTTTGGGAATTTCAACGCAGATGAGTTAGGGATCACGTTATTATTCTTTGAACATAGTTTTTACTGTAAAGCCTGTGGCAATATGGCTTCCGCTAAAACTTGTCCGCATGGCAAGGAAGACCATGTCATCCTGTCTGGAACGAAGGTAAGGGAAATGCTGCGTAATGGAGAAATTCCTCCAGCTACCTTTAGCCGTAAAGAAGTCATCGAGGTGTTGATCGAAGGTCTAAAAAAGAATGAAGTTTATAACTGATCGGACATAAATTGAAGGACCACATGAAGAGGGGGATTATTAATGAGTAAAAGTACGAATGTCACTTGGCATGAAACGTCATTGACCAAGGAGCTCCGCCGGAAGCAGAACGGCCATGAAAGCACAGTTCTATGGTTCACTGGTCTCTCGGGCTCCGGAAAATCAACAATTGCGAACGCAGTCGCTAAAGAGTTATATAATCGGAATATTCGAAGTTATGTTTTGGATGGTGATAATATCCGTCATGGTTTGAATAAAGATTTAGGTTTTTCTGAAGAGGACCGAACCGAGAATATTAGGCGAATCGGTGAGGTTTCCAAGTTATTCGTGGATAGTGGACAGTTCGTATTGACCGCCTTCATATCACCTTTCAGGGCAGATCGGCAGATTGTACGTGATTTACTCGAAGAAGGGGAGTTTATTGAAGTATACATAAAGTGTCCGATCGAAGAGTGCGAAGTGCGTGATCCAAAAGGTCTTTATGACAAGGCGCGTAAGGGAATCATTAAAGATTTTACCGGAATCGACTCTCCTTACGAAGAACCTGAACAACCGGAAATCATTTTAGAATCCGACCAATACAGCATTGAAGAGTGCGTTGAACAGGTAATCAGTTATTTGACAGCAAAGAAAGCGATTTAATCAAGGAGGAAATATAATGGTTTACGAGAAATTTTGGTCGGAAAATCCACTAATCGCTAAAAATAAAACGGAAGTCTGGAAATTGGAAAAAGACGGCTTGAAGATATTTGATGATATTCCACATTACGCAGCAAATGGTTTTGATTCCATCCCTAAGGAAAATTGGGATATGTTCAAGTGGGCAGGTCTCTACCTGCAACGGCCAAAAGAAGCTGGTTATTGGATGATGCGTGTTGTTATTCCCGGCGGTATCCTGACTTATGATCAACAAATTACGCTAGCAAACATCGCTAAAGATTACGGGAGGGGTGTATATGACATTACAACCCGTCAAGCCATTCAATTCCATTGGCTGACCATTGAACAAGTCCCGGATATCTTAAATCGTTTGGAAAAGGTTGGATTGACTACGGCTGGTGCTTGTGGTGATATCACACGTAATATCATCGGGAATGCTTTGGCAGGCATCGATCCTGACGAACTTTTCGATACACGCGAGGTCCTATATGATGTATTTGAGTATTTCCGCCTTAACGAAGACTATTCGAACCTTCCGAGGAAATATAAAATGTCCATAAGTGCTAATATCCATAATGCTTCAAATGCTGAAATCAACTGTGTTTCATTCAATCCGGCTACTAAAGTAATTGATGGAGTAACGGAAGTTGGTTTTCACGTAAAAGTAGGCGGTGGGCTATCCTCCGTTCCGATGCTGGCAGAAGAACTTGACTTATTCATTTTACCTGAAAAAACAGTCGAAGTAGCGGCCGCCATCACGACGATATTCCGTGACTTTGGGTACCGTGAAAAACGTCATCGCTCGCGTTTGAAATTCCTTGTAGCTGATTGGGGTCCTGAACAATTCAAGAAAAAATTGCTGGAGTACACCGGTCCGCTTCCTGAAAAGGGTGAAAGTGCGGTGAAGGAATGGAATGCAGGCTATTTCTACGGCATCCATAAACAAAAACAAGATGGTCTGAACTATGTTGGAGTCAATATACCAGTTGGTCGTCTAAATCCTGACGAAGTGATCGAGTTTGCCGAACTTGCGAAGAAATATGGAAATGGTGAAATCCGCAACTGTAATTCTCAAAATCTTATCATTCCAAATGTGCCGGATGCAAAACTTGAGGAATTAAAACAGGAATCCATCTTTGAAAGATTTCCATACCACCCAAAAAAATTCATTGGTTATTCCGTTTCTTGTACAGGCATCGAGTATTGCAACCTGGCACTCGTTGAAACAAAAGAACGAATGAGGACCATTTCTGAATCATTGGACAAGGAAATAGATCTAGATGTTCCTGTAAGGATGCATATGGTGGGTTGTCCGAATAATTGCGGTCAAAGAGCCATCGCCGAAATTGGACTGCAAGGCATAAAAATGAAAAACCAGGACAAAAAGATGGTCGAAGCTTTTGAGATATACGTCGGGGGAACGCTGAATGAAGGCGGTAAGTTCAATGAAAAACTTAAAGGGAAAGTGGAAGCTGAAAAGCTCTATCATGTTCTGAAAGAACTGATCCTATTTTTCAAACAAACAAAACTTCTATCCGAAACCTTTCTTGATTTTGTGGAAAGGGTAGGGATATCCGAGTTACAAAGTAAGCTAGATGATATATTAACGGAAGTGGCCGTTTAATAGGGGAAGGTAAGCAATCCATGAATCTATACCGTTTCGAAGTCACTATCAAGGAAAAACCAATCCATGTCATCATTGTTGCCGATTCGGATGAAAAGGCGTTTGACCTTGTTGATATCGAGCTGGAAAAACATTTTTTGAAAATGCCTGAAGTGGATGACATCTCATTATATGAAAAAAGGAAAATTAAAAATGGAGCAGGTTTCGTTTTATCGGAATTCGAAACGATTCTCTAAGGGAAGGCAGGTTGCATAAATGGGGAAAGTATATCTAGTAGGAGCCGGTCCCGGAGATCCAGATTTAATTACATTAAAAGGATTAAAATGCATTCAAGAAGCTGATGTCATTTTATATGATCGACTTGTCAATAAAGAACTTTTAAATCATGCAAAAGACGGTGTCGAGCTGATTAATTGCGGTAAACTGCCGGATTATCATTTGTTGCAGCAGGATACCATCAATCGGTTCCTGGTCAAATATGCAAAAAAGGGAAAAGTGGTCACCCGTTTGAAAGGCGGAGATCCATTCGTCTTTGGGAGAGGCGGGGAGGAAGCGGAAGCCCTTGCCAAAAGTGGTGTGAGCTTTGAAATCGTTCCAGGAATTACGGCTGGAATCGCCGCTACAGCTTATGCGGGAATTCCAGTTACACATAGGGACCACGCTTCTTCTTTTGCAATTGTTACCGGCCATCGGAAAAAGGATGAAGAGGATAATATCAAATGGGAATCCCTTGCAAAAGGAATCGATACATTAGCCATTTACATGGGTGTTAAAAACCTGCCCTATATTCAAGGGAAACTTTTGGAGCATGGAAAAAATCCAGAGACTCCGGTAGCCCTTATCCATTGGGGGACATTAAAAACGCAAAGAACAGCTGTCAGTACGTTGGCTAATGTAGTGGAAACCGCCAATAACGAACAGATTTCCAATCCTTGCATGATAGTCGTGGGCGATGTCGTTAATTTACGGGAAAAAATCAAATGGTTTGAAGGAAAACAAACCGAAAATTTGTTGGCGAATGAGGCCTTTTAATGGAAGCCATTTTATATATTTGCCATGGAAGCCGCGTTAAAGAAGCTTCAGCCCAAGCCATTGATTTTATTAAAGTTTGTATGCAAGCACAGCCAAGTTCAATTCAAGAGCATTGCTTCTTGGAATTGGAAACTCCTACGATAGAAGAGGCCTACGAACGATGCGTACAAAAAGGTGCGACAAGAATCATCGCCATTCCAGTTCTATTGCTAACGGCTGTACATGCAAAACATGATATTCCGGTCATCCTGAACAAAATGAAAGAACGGTACCCTGCCGTTGAATTGAAATATGGAAGACCGATTGGTGTCAGTGATAAAATGGTTGACATTTTAGTGGAACGGTTGGAGGAAACAAATGTAAGGGTTTCGGAGGATTCCTTGGTTTTATTGGTTGGAAGGGGCAGCAGTGATCCCGACGTGAAAAGGGATTTGTCTCGAATAGCCGATTTGCTAAGGAACAGGTTTCCAAAAATCCGTGTGCAAGAGTGTTATTTGACAGCTGCCACACCAAGCTTTGGAGAAGCATTGGAATTTGCAGGGGAATCTCAATCAAATCATGTATTTATCATTCCTTACCTATTGTTTACCGGTCTCTTAATGCAGTCGATTGAAAATAGTATAAAAAAGATCCAAAAAAAGGGGAAGCAAAAAATCATACTTTGCCGATATCTAGGTTATCATCCAAAGATTGAACAAGCAATATCGGAACGAATTCATGAAGTGAGTGGGGAGGGAGCCTATGTATCCAATTACGCTTAATATTGAGAACAGAAAGTGTGTCATCATCGGCGGTGGTAAAATAGGTTACTTTAAAGCGGGCCCCTTATTGGAAGCTGGTGCCGAAGTGACCGTCGTAAGCCCCGAGATATGCACGGGTTTTCAACTGTTGGAGAAAGAAGGTAAGATTCGAGTCTTACTTAAAGAAGTGGAAGAAACTGACTATAAAGATGCGTTTTTAATCATTGTTGCTACAAATTCTACTGAAGTTAATGAACGAGTGTACGAGAATGCATCCCAAAGTCAGCTGGTGAACGTAATCAGCAATCATGAGCTGGGTAACTTTCATATACCGGCCACATTGAATAGAGGCATGCTTTCCATTAGTGTTTCTACCAATGGAGCAAGTCCAACTCTCGCAAAAAAAATTCGGAATGACCTAGGTAAAGTATATGATGAATCTTATGAAGATTATCTTGAATTCCTTTTCGAAGCAAGGATGATCATTAAAAGTGGTTCCTTTTCAAAAGAGGAAAAATCTAAGTTATTGAAAGATTCAATAGAGGATATTTATAAATATTCCCTAAAAGAAAGATATCGTTTCTTAGCTAGGCTTATGCCAGTAGAAGCTGAATAAAAAAAATCATGGGCTGATCAGAAAAACTGAAGGCACCTAACCAACATGTCATTTCATGTTGGTTAGGTGCCTCTTTGTGTCTTATAGATCAAAATGATCTATACAGGCTGCAACGTCGGGTCGATGTTATCTAGGTTCTATTTTAGTGGAAAAAGGGGAATGTCATGAAAAAGTTAATCGTTTTAGCCTTTATCGGGTTTTTAGCCCAATTAATCGATGGTTCGCTTGGAATGGGGTATGGAGTGAGTTCCACTTCCTTATTGTTGACATTCGGGATTGCCCCTGCAGTAGCATCAGCATCCGTACATTTATCGGAAGTAGTGACCACAGCAGTATCCGGAGCTTCACATATAAAGTTTGGGAACGTCGATAAGAATATGGTCTATCGCTTGATCATTCCAGGTTCTGTTGGTGCATTTGTAGGTGCATGTTTCCTGAGCAACCTGCCAGCCGAATTAGCTAAACCGTATATCGCCATATTTTTATTTGGCCTTGGTGTATACGTTTTATTCCGCTTTTTATTTATTTTTAAACCGTCAAAGGACAATGAAACCGTAAGGCCATTGACCGCTAAACAATCCATTCCGTTAGGTCTTTTTGCAGGCTTTTGTGATGCAACAGGCGGAGGCGGTTGGGGACCTATTGCAACACCCGTTTTGTTGTCAAAAAAAGGAATGACGGCGAGGAAAGCCGTAGGGACTGTTGATACGAGTGAATTTGCCATTGCTTTCTTCGGAAGTCTTGGTTTTATCATTTCGCTTGGATGGGAAGCTGTCAATTGGCTTTGGGTCGTAGCGTTGATAATTGGTGGGGTGGTTGCTGCACCAATTGCAGCCTGGTTAGTCCGGATGCTTCCTGCTCAATTAATGGGTGTTTTAGTCGGTGGTTTCATTATCTTGATCAATGTACGAACATTATTAGCTACATGGATTCCGATTGAAGCCCATATATATATTTATACAGGCATCGTGATTATATGGCTTTCTGGAATTCTTCTTACCATCAATAAGATGTCCAATGCGAGAAAACATGATCATATCGAACAACGGCAGAATGTTTCCTGAATCCCGTGTTTGAAAGAAGTGAATTACTCAAAAGTAGATACGAGTAAAGTCATTTGCCAAATGGGATTCCGACTTTAAAGTTGCTGCGGTTTTAAAAAGGTTCTTGATCCTATTTAATAGATTCATTTATTTTCTGGCCTCGAATGAGTGACTTGTACTATCATACAATATTATAAGCGGTAATATTTTTTTACTCTATTGAATTTAAATCCATGCCTGTTTGAACACAGGCATATGATTGATTGAGGCTTATTCACCGTCCCAAAATATCCGTTATTTCCACAAGAAATAGCGGTCTTTCTCATGCCATTGCTTCCAATGTAACCCTCCCCGTACCTACAATTGGTCTCCAAGTGCACTTTCACATTTTTTTGTTCCCCAGTGAAATGAA
This sequence comes from Bacillus sp. CFBP9009, assembly GCF_036541465.1. Lineage (NCBI taxonomy): Bacteria > Bacillati > Bacillota > Bacilli > Caryophanales > Bacillaceae > Bacillus > Bacillus sp. CFBP9009. Next base: position 153,684 of record NZ_JAZHFU010000007.1, read on the forward strand.
TGAACTCTTTCTTACTTGAAAATTAGATGCCCGCAGCCACATTCTTAAAGTCCTTTAACTGGCTGTTGTTTCCGACGATGATTACATGAAGATTGGGATATCCTTTAATTTTAAATCCCTGCAAGCTTTGATTAAAAGCATGCAGATTTTTGCTTTATGCCGGGTTATCTTGCTGCAGTAAAGAATTACTTTTGGCATGAGAGGATATTCATTTTTCTTCATAATTCCATTGAAGGGGCATGGGAAAAATCGGTTATCAATTCCATTGCATTTACTGAAATATTCTTTGGGAAAAAATCACTAACTGCAACCGCGGCATCTGCAAACTTTAAAACACTTTTTGTATCTAATTTATGGTAGTGTGTCCTGTGAAGAGTGAAGGCGAACGGAATGTTTTAGGAACAATAGGTCTTCAATATTCAATTTGTAAGGTTTTGCCCAATATTGGGGAGCTATCATCGTTCATTCTTTATAAGCTGTTTTTTAGTTTTTAAAGGTAGTTAAATATTTTACAGTTTTGTACAATGATTAAATAGCAAATTTGAAAAGGAGTTTTTTTAAAATGGAAGGCATCTCTGATCATTTAAAGGAAAATTTGGAGATTTTGTTCGTAGGTTTCAATCCAAGCATTCGTTCAGGCGAGACTGGCCATCATTATGCGAATCCAAACAATCGCTTTTGGAAAATCCTCTTCGAGTCCGGGCTGACACCAAGGAAATATGAACCAACTGAAGACTCTTCTTTACTGGATCTAGGTTATGGTTTTACCAATATCGTTTCCAGGCCTACAAAAGGAGCGGACGAAATCACTAAAGAAGAGTACATAAAAGGAAGGAAGCAATTAAAAAGGAAAATTGAAAAGTATAAACCTAAACTTGTATGTTTTGTAGGCAAGGGTGTCTATCAGGAATATCGTCAATTACGAAAAATCTCTTGGGGGCTGCAAGAAGAACCTTCATCGAATGAGACCATGGAATTCGTTGCCCCTTCTTCCAGCGGCTTAGTTAGAATGCCGATAGATGAGATTATCGAAATATATAGTGAGTTGCCAATTCTGCTTGGCAAGCTGGAAAGCAATTGAAGGAACATATTAATTAAGGTGGATTGGAAAAGCGATGGCTTTTCCGATGATGGGGAAGGTTTTTGGCAAGGAGTAAGTTTACTCTATGCAGGGTCTGGACAATTCATAGCTGCGTGAATGATAGCTGCAAGTCATCCATTCTCGGCAATGATTTTTACGATTTTCTTTGTTAACAGTCGTCATCTATTGCTGCATTGGCTCCGTAATTCAGGCAGCAAAGTTTGAAACAAAACCTGATAGCCGGAGCCATATTAACTGATGAAACGTTTGGAGTGGCCGTCACAACGGCACAGCAGAGGAAACAGCTTGATTTTTAATGGATGCTTGGTCTGAATCTGGAGCCTATTTAAATTGATTACTAGCAAATATGGCCGGCGGTTTCTTTGACGCCAATGGATTCCAGATCCCGAAAAATATGGGATGGATTTCGCCCTGACAGCCATGTTTATCGGACTTTTAGTTTTGTAAATATTGAGTAAAAAAGACTTTTTTATAGATCTTGCAGTCGTTTTTGGCAGCATATTAATCGTTGTTGCAGTAGGTTTCCTTCTTTCCTGGCAGTACTGGCGTAATAGTGGCAACGGTTGTAGCTTCAACGATAGGGATGGTGATGGGCAGATGGAAATAAGCGGATATATCCTTGCTGTCATCCTAGGGACTTCGATTGTAACTTTCATACCTAGAGTAGTTCCTTTGATGCTGCTTAGTAAAATGCAGATTCCAAAGTGGGGCATAGATTGACTAAAGCATGTGCCGGTGGCCGTAATGGCGGCGTTATTGGCTCAAGAACTTCTATTATCGGAACAAGTCTTTTCAATTAAGGATAATACGTTGAATTTGGCCGCTGCTTTACCAGCTTTCCTGGTTGCCATTTTTACGAGAAGTCTATTAGGTACGGTTATGATTGGCGTGCTTTCCTTGATGATATTACGATTTTTCTTTTAATAAGTACTAAACATATAAATGAGAGGCCGATATAACCAGTAATGGATTACCATTACTGGGTTTTTATTTACTCAAGAACATATTTCATAACCGAAACTTTTTGAGTTCGTTCATTTCGGTTAGGCAAATGACGCTTTTTAATGAACATTGGAAGCTTGATTATCAAAAAGGGCAGTGATTACATAAACTAGGGTGAATGTACTTCTGAAAAGTCGTTTTGGTTAGCTGAATTGAAAGCGCTTCTAATTGAAAATGAAATAACCAACGTTTAGAAAATGAGAGTCTGTCAACAATGGGAATAAGCAAATAACTATGGAGGTGTTCAATTAATGAATGTAAATGGTGCCCTAGAGGTTCTTGATCGCATGCGGCTTCCTAATGGCGCATATACTGCAAGCGTTTCCGATGATTATAATTATGTCTGGATAAGGGATGTCGTTTATACAGTAATACCTTTTATAAATGATCCATCCAATCGTTACGAGAAAGCATATCATGCTTTATTCGACTTATTTCAATCCTATGAGTGGAAGATAGATATTCATACGGAACAGAAACCCCAGTTTCTATTTGAACATATCCATGCAAGGTATTCCACTGAGCTTAAAGAACTGCCCGATGAGTGGGGCCATGCCCAAAATGATGCGATAGGTGCATTTTTATGGGGTGTCGGTGAAGGATATAGGCATGGGAAAAAGGTGATAAGAAATCAACGTGATTTAAAGATCGTTCAAAAGTTGGTCAGTTACTTGGAATGCCTACAATATTGGCAAGCGGAAGATAACGGGATGTGGGAAGAGAATATCGAAATCCACGCTTCAAGCATAGGGGCATGTGTTGCTGGTTTGAATTCAGTCAAAATGCTGGTCAACGTCAAGGAAGAACTGATTAAAAAAGGAGAAGAAACTCTTCGTTTCCTGCTTCCAAGGGAAAGTTATTCAAAAGAGACGGATTTAGCCCTTTTATCCTTAATTTATCCTTATCGTCTGGTAGACCGTGAAATAGCGCTTAAAATATTGAAGAATGTCACAGAGCGCCTAGAAAGGACAAAAGGTTGTATTAGATATGAAAAAGATCTTTATTATAATGACGGTCAAGAAGCGGAATGGTGTTTCGGGCTTCCGTGGCTGGGCTTATGCTACTTTGAACTTGGCATGATGAACAAAGTTAAGGAATATATAGATAAAACGAAAATGATCATTCCAGAAAATTGGGAAGTTCCTGAGTTATATATAGGAGGCAGTAATATACCAAACAGGAATACTCCTTTGGCATGGTCAGTCTCATTATCCTATTTATTCTTGACGAAGACTCACAGTATTCGAACTGAACAAATAACATGAAGCATTCAAACTTGATACCTTAAAGCTCTTCCTAAAAAATGGGAAGAGTTTTTATTGGAATAATAATATTTTTACATTATATGACTATTTTTCACAAAAAAATGTTTTGTTTTTCAAAAAAACGGGCATTTATTACAATAACTTCACCTCCATTTGAAGGATTAATACCATTTTTACCGAATATATATAATAACTGGGGAAGGATGGGTAAAATACTATCGAGTCAATACTGATGGAGGGGTTTTATTGAGTACAATTATGGACCAGCTGCAAGAGAATTATCCAAGCGATTTCGATTTATATTTGTTTCATGAAGGCACCCTTTATGAAAGCTATAAGATGCTTGGGGCACACATTATGACATCATTAGGTAATGAAGGAGTACGCTTTGCCGTTTGGGCCCCCCATGCGAAGCAAGTTTCAGTAGTCGGTAATTTTAATAATTGGGACGGAAAAGATCATGCGATGAAACGGATCGAGCGTTCAGGTATCTGGGTGTTGTTCGTACCAGGACTACAAGAAGGGGAACTCTATAAATATGAAATACATACACCTGGAAATAAACGTATCCTAAAAGCCGATCCATATGCCTTTTATTCGGAAGTCAGACCAAATACAGCCTCGGTCATTAAAAAGCTGGATAATTTTGAATGGCAAGATTCGAAGTGGATAGCCGATAGGAAAAAGGAAAACATTTATCATAAACCCATGTCCATTTATGAAGTGCACCCAGGAACGTGGAAACAGAAAGAAGATGGCGAATTTTATACGTACCGTGAATTGGCTGATAGATTAGTTGATTATGTGATTGATAATAGTTTTTCACATATTGAAATCATGGCCATAATGGAACACCCATTTGATAAATCGTGGGGATATCAGGTCACGGGCTATTATTCCGTAACCAGTCGGTACGGTTCACCTGAAGATTTTAAATATTTAATTAACCTTTGCCACCAAAAGGGCATAGGTGTAATCCTTGACTGGGTTCCCGCCCATTTTTGTAAAGACGCGCATGGACTTTCCCGTTTCGATGGTACGCCTCTCTATGAACCAATTGAACACACTAGAGCAGATCGCCCGTTATGGGGGACATACAATTTTGACTTTACCAAACCGGAAGTAATCAGTTTCCTTATTTCAAATGTTATGTTTTGGATGGATGTATACCATATAGATGGGATCCGTGTCGATGCGGTATCGTCCATGGTTTATCTTAATCATGATAATCCGTTGCCGGTCAAGCTGAAAAACCAGTTTGGCGGTGAGGAGAACCTTGAAGCCATACAATTTTTACAAAAACTTAACGAAGTGGTTTTCAAAAAATATCCCAATGCATTAATGATGGCTGAAGAAGCCACAGACCGGCCGCTCATAACTTCTCCTACCGATATAGGCGGACTGGGCTTTAATTACAAATGGAATATGGGATGGACTAACGATATCCTTCGTTATATGAAACTTGAAACACATGAAAGGCCATATCATCATAACCTATTAACATTTTCATTTTTCTATGCTTTTTCAGAAAATTTCGTCTTGCCCTTTTCACATGATGAAGTGGTTCATGGCAAGAAGTCATTATTGAATAAGATGCCAGGTGACTACTGGCAGAAATTCGCAAATTTACGGTTACTCTTTGGGTATTTCATGACGCATCCTGGAAAGAAGCTTCTATTTATGGGCAGTGAATTTGGCCAATTCATAGAATGGAAAGATGAGGAACAATTGGATTGGCTGCTTTTGGAATATGAATCACACGACAAGCTGGCCTATTACTTCCGAACTCTCCAGGATTTTTATAGGCAAACTTCCTCACTATGGAGATTGGATCATGTCCCGGAGGGTTTTGAATGGATAGATCCGAACAATAGTAATCAGAGTGTCATTACCTTTATGAGAAAAGGTAAACGGAAAGGAGATTATTGCATCGTTGTCTGTAATTTTTCTGCGCAGGCTCATGCTCAATATCAAATAGGTGTACCATCCCAAGGCAAATATATAGAGGTTTTCAGCAGTGATTCAGCAGCTTTCGGAGGATCGGGTCAGATCAATGAAGAACCCATTAATGTCAAAAAAGAACCATACCATAATCAACCATACAGCATGGAAATAACTGTACCTCCATTAGGCATTTCTATTTTTATGAAGCAAACAAAAAAAAGACGGGGGAGAGTGAACGAATAATGGGAGCAAAAAAATGGATAGCAATGTTATTGGCAGGAGGCCAGGGTTCAAGGTTAGGTGAATTGACAATCGGTTTGGCAAAACCAGCTGTTCCCTTTGGCGGTAAATATAGAATCATCGATTTTCCATTAAGTAACTGCACTCATTCTGGTATTGATACGGTTGGGGTACTGACCCAATACCAGCCATTGATTCTAAATGATTATGTTGGTAATGGGAAAGTTTGGGACCTTGATCTTGATGTTGGCGGAGTTTCCGTACTTCCTCCTTATCAAGGGAAAGAAGGCGGTGAATGGTATAAAGGGACGGCAAACGCTGTTTATCAAAATATCCAATACATTGATAACTATGATCCGGAACATGTATTGATTCTCTCTGGTGACCATATTTACAAGATGGATTACAGTAAGATGCTGGATTATCACATCGAAAAAAATGCCGAGGCGACCATAGCTGTCATTCAAGTGCCGTGGCAGGAAGCAAGTCGTTTCGGAATCATGAATACCAATGATGATGATAAAGTCACTCAATTCGATGAAAAACCAAAGTATCCAAAGAGTAATCTTGCTTCCATGGGAGTTTACCTTTTCAATTGGAAAACCTTAAGACGGTATTTAATAAATGATGAAAAAGATGAAAATTCTTCCAATGATTTCGGCAGCAACATCATTCCAAAGATGCTTGAAGACCGAAAAAAGCTATATGCCTATCGTTTTAATGATTATTGGAAAGATGTTGGAACGGTCGAAAGCCTTTGGCAGGCCCATATGGACTTATTGGAGGATAAGCCAAATTTCCAGTTGGATGATCAGCAATGGAAAATTTTTGCCCGCAATGCAAATCACCCGCCGCAATATATATCACCGGATGCCAAGGTCAGTCAGTCGCTAATCAATGAAGGGTGCATGATTCAAGGGAACATTGAACATTCGGTTTTATCCTATAATGTACAGGTGGGCTATGGGTCAACCATAAAAGACTCTGTCATCATGCCTAATGTTACGATTGGTGAAAATGTTCATATAGAAAGAAGTATCATAGCCAGCAATTGTGTTATTGAAGATGGTGCCGTAGTTGGCAATTCAGCGGTTACATCAGATATTACCTTAATTGGTGAAAATCAGACCATTATCAATCCAAACAAAAAAAAGATCACTCTTAACTAGAAAAAGGGGAAGATGCTATGGAAAATGTGTTGGGTATTATTAACTTAATCAATGAAAGACAACATTTAAAAGATCTGACTGCTCACCGTAATGTAGCATCCGTGCCATTTGGTGGACGCTACCGTTTGATTGACTTTACGATGTCGAATCTCATTAATGCAGATGTATCAAAAGTAGCCGTTTTTCCAAAAGAAAAGTATCTTTCAGTTATGGATCATCTGGGCTCAGGGAAAGAATGGAACTTGGATCGGCGTTCAGGAGGCTTATACATCTTGCCCCCTATCCATCCGGATGAAACGGTAACAGGCGATATGAAGCAATTTTATGATCATCTCAGCTTTTTCGAACGTGCAGAGGCAGATACTGTCATCATTTCCCCTGGCAGCCATGTATGCAAATTGGATTTTAATGAAGTGCTTGATTATCACAAAAAACATAAAGCGGATATCACGGTCGTATATAAGGATTATGAAGGGGAATTGATTGAAAAACCAATCTATCACACCTGCTCGGTAGATTCAGATGAAGACATTACTGACATTAGCTTTTATACCATCCCTAGACCTGGTGACCATGTTTGTCTGGAAACCTTCATCATAAGTAAAACGCTATTGGTGAATTTGATCAAAAGCTGTGTTGCGAGTGGGGAATATGACTTTTTGAAAGACGCCGTGAAAGCCAATCTTCATCGTTTTACCGTCAAAGGCTACAATTTTACTGGAGATATGCCATTCATCCATTCCATTGAAAGCTTTCATTCCAGTAATATGAATTTCCTGAACCCTTCGGTAATCCGTTCTTTCTTCGGGGATACTTGGGATGTTTATACTAAAATCAAACATGAGGCACCGACCAAATATTCAAGTTCTTCGAAGGTTACCAATTCATTGATAGCCAACGGTTGTGATATTGAAGGGACTGTGGAAAACAGTATACTCTTCCGTGGGGTAAAGGTGAAAAAGGGAGCGGTTATAAGAAATAGCATCATCATGCAAAAAGGCGTGATTGAAGAAGGAGCTATCGTTGAAAATATCATAACTGATAAAGAAGTGAGAATTACTAGTGAAAAATCAGTTATTGGTTTAAAACAGCCTACTGTAATAAAAAAAGCGAAAGTAATTTAATAGAGGAGGTGCGGCAATGAATGTTGTATTTGCTGCTTCAGAATGCGCCCCTTTTATAAAAACGGGAGGGCTCGGAGACGTTATAGGCGCGCTCCCGAAAGCGCTGAAAAAACAGGGAGTCCATGTAAGTGTCATCCTTCCTAAATACGGGGATCTTCCTAACCGATTCAAACAGGAATTGGAACATATGACGAGTATTGAAGTTCCTGTTGGTTGGCGCCAGCAATTTTGTGGCATCGAAAAACTTGTTGCTAACGGAATTACATATTATTTTCTGGATAATGAATATTATTTCAAAAGACATGGTAGTTATGGTTTCTTTGATGATGGCGAAAGGTTCGCCTTCTTTTCCCGTGCAGTTTTAGAGGCTTTACCTTATTTAGAAGTAAAACCGGATGTCATACACTGTCATGATTGGCAAACGGGCCTTGTCAGCGTTTTGCTGAAAGCTCATTATCATAACCATCCATTCTATCAGGATATTAAAACGATATTTACCATACATAATTTACGCTATCAAGGAGTTTATCCAAAAGCTGTTTTAGCGGAATTACTCGATTTGAGTGAGTTATATTTTAATATCGATGGTCTTGAATACCATGGGAATGTCAGTTATTTGAAAGCCGGCCTAGCATTCTCTAACATAGTCACAACTGTAAGCCCAAGTTATGCGGAAGAAATTCAGAGTCCTTATTTTGGGGAAAATCTTGATGGGTTTTTACGCAAAAGAAATGGTGACCTTAAAGGGATCATAAACGGAATCGATTATGAGGAATATAATCCTGCGGAAGATGAACATCTTGCAGTTCCATTCGATTCCTATGAGGGTAAAATGGAGAATAAACGTCAGCTACAGGAAACGCTGGATCTTCCTGTAAATGATGGGGTCCCGGTTCTATCCATGGTAACCAGGCTTGTTGATCAAAAAGGAATAGATCTTATTCTCCATGTTTTTCATGAAATAATGAAACAAGGAGTTCAATTCATCCTTTTAGGTACGGGTGAAGAGCAATATGAATCGGCATTTCGCCATTTAGCTGACCAATATCCAAATCAGGTATCAGTCAATACATATTTTGATGAGGGGTTAGCAAGACAGATATATGCAGGTTCTGATTTATTCCTGATGCCGTCCCAATTCGAACCATGTGGCATCGGCCAGCTCTTGGCACTCCGTTATGGTACCCTGCCTTTAGTGAGGGAAACTGGCGGACTTCGTGATACGGTCATCCCATATAATCAATTTACTGGTGAAGGCAATGGCTTCAGTTTTACGAATTATAATGCACACGATATGCTCCATACAATTGAGCAATCTGTTGGTCTGTACAAATTCCAGCCGAAAAGATGGAGAAAAATGGCCGAAAGTGCAATGAAGTTAGACTTCAGTTGGACATCATCTTCCATAAAGTATATTGAACTATATGAAAGTTTGATTCCTGTCATGAAGTGATAATTGGATAGGTAATACACAAAAAACACTTACGAATATTGTTTTCGTAAGTGTTTTGTTTCTTTTACCATCAAATATGGGTATATGTTTAGATATATATAAAATATTGCTGTGTAGGAGAATGAAACGATGAAAAGAAGAAGAATGGAATTTGTATTTTTATTTATTTTAATTGCTGCAGTTTATATGATCCTGTTCACTCATGTTAGCTTCGACGTGAAGCTATTTTTTATTGGATTGTATATTTTTGTCATGTTTATTACCATGTTTTCACTCATGCTGGAAAATAGATTTGCTCACGAGACCCTTTTATGGATGTATGTACTTTTGTTTTTCCCGGTATTTGGATATGTATTTTATCTATTTTCAGGTCAGCTTTATTTAAAAGGGTATTTATTTCGAAGTAAAAGGAAAAAAGATCGCGAAGAATGGAAGAGTCTTGTCACACATGTATCATCGCCAGATTTATCGTTCTTGAATAATCATCAGCAATCATTCGCAGCTTTTGCCAAAAATGCATCTGAGACCACCATTAGTACATCATCGCAAACGGAAGTGTTGAAAAATGGTAACGAAACGTTTACCGAAATCATTAAACAGTTAAAAAAAGCTGAAAAGTTCATTCATATAGAATATTATATTTTTCGTTCCGACAGGCTTGGTACTGAAATTATAGATATCCTTATTGAAAAAGTGAAAAATGGCGTTGAAGTTTTATTCATTTTTGATGCTGCCGGTAGTTTAAGCCTTTCAAATAATGAAGTTAAACGGATGAAAAATGCAGGGATAAAGGCTTATCCATTTTCACCATTGAAACATGGTTTTTTTAATCAAAAGTTTAATTTTAGGAATCACCGGAAAATAATCATCATTGATGGGGAAGTTGGCTTTGTTGGAGGTTTAAACGTAGGAGAGGAATACTTAGGGCGAAATAAAACGATCGGATTTTGGAGAGATACACATATGGTCCTTAAAGGTGAAGCGGTATATATGCTTCATACTGTTTTCCTTTTGGATTGGGAATATGTCAGTGGGGAAGATGTATTAGAAGAGCGTCCAGAATTCAACAATATAGTGGAACAAAGGGATGGAGCTGTCCAGGTGGTGGCAAGCGGACCTGATACACAACAGGGAATCATGAGTGATTTTTACTATTCACTTATTACTAGCGCCACAAAATCAATCTGGATTGCAAGTCCATACTTCGTACCAAATCAAGCGATTAAAGCAGCAATTAAACATGCCGCACTTAAGGGGATACAAGTTAGGCTTATGGTTCCGGCAGTAAATGATGGGTTTTTAACCCAATACGGCAGTCGCTCCTATTTCGGGGAGCTGCTTCAATTCGGTGTAGAGGTATACACGTATAAAAAAGGTTTTCTACATCAGAAACTTATTATCGTAGATGGTGATATGGCTTCCATAGGGACGGCAAACATGGATATGAGGAGTTTTCATCTGAATTTTGAAGTGAATGTCTTTCTAATGGGCAGCCGTTCCATTGAAGATCTCATCACTCACTACAAAGAGGATATGATGGATAGTGACAAACTAGATCCTATTAGGTATAACAATCGGGGGTTGCTGGAACGTTCAAAAGAATCATTTGCCAGATTGTTTTCGAATGTACTCTAATGGGAAAAATAGCAGATAAATAGTATAGTTGAAATGTAAAGAAATTAATTGGCCATAAGGAGAATTTAAGAGAATATGAAATTGGTTTCCTGGAATGTGAATGGAATTAGAGCTTGTGTTAAAAAAGGATTTTTAGATTACTTTAAAGATGTGAATGCAGATATTTTTTGCCTGCAAGAAACTAAGCTTCAAGAAGGACAGATTACACTTGAGTTGGAAGGGTACCATCAATATTGGAATTATGCACTGAAAAAAGGATATTCAGGTACAGCCATTTTCACGAAGGAAAAACCGCTTTCAGTGAAATATGGTGTAGGGGAGCTGGACGAGGAGCCGGAAGGAAGGATCATAACACTGGAATTCGAAAATTTCTATATGGTGAACGTTTATACCCCCAATGCAAAAAGGGATTTATCAAGGCTTGATTACCGTCTCGAATGGGAAGATGGGATGATAGATTATCTTAGTGAACTGGACTTGGTGAAGCCGGTTATCTTTTGTGGGGACCTAAATGTTGCACATCAGGAAATCGACTTGAAAAACCCAAAATCCAATATTGGGAATTCCGGTTTCACTAATGAAGAGCGTGGAAAGATGACTGAATTACTTGATGCAGGATTTATCGATACATTTCGCCATTTTTATCCAGACCAGGAAGGGGCCTACTCTTGGTGGTCATATATGGCAAAAGTTAGGGAGCGGAATATAGGATGGAGAATCGATTATTTCATTGTTTCAAAACGTCTGGCGGAATCTTTAATAGAGGCTAATATTCACTGCGATGTCATGGGCAGCGATCATTGCCCGGTCGTCTTGGAAACAAACCTCTAAATGGAATAAATTCGGTTAAATGGGGATACTAATGGTTATCCATATTCAACAGGAGGTTTGTTATGAACACATTTATCGTGGGCTTTCATCAAGAAGATAATGTAGACAGCATGCAAGTGCAAAAATTGACGGCGGCTGAGTTTGAAAAAGCAACATCACGCGGTTTTCGCAGACTATTTGAACTGGATACAAATATCGGATATTTTGTATTTTTTGATGCTGAAGATGATGAGGGTGATTTATCTCATCTAGTTTTACAGTATGAAGAAGATAAACAGGATCCAAGTGATTGTTACTCCTTTACTAAAAATGATTTTTATGAGTTCATGGCACTTTATTTACAAGGCATGGATGAAGTGGAAGTGGAAGATGAAGAAGATGATGACAATGAAGAGTATGGACCAATCCATCATCTTGCCCATTTGATGTTTCATATTGTTGAAGAAGGAAAATCCGTTAAGCCTTAACGGCCGATTAATGAGATGAAAGGTACTTGTGAGCTTTGTGACAGGGGTGAGATAGAACTGACCATCCATCATTTAACACCTAGAGAATTAGGTGGCAGCCATTTACCCATTGCCTATCTCTGTAAATCTTGTCACAAACAGATTCATGCACTGTATTCAAACCGAGAGCTGGCCATCCGACTATATACCGTGCCTTTGTTAAAAGATGATGAAGCATTAAAGAAATACTTAAAGTGGATCAAAAAACAGCCGGTAACGAGGGCAGTGAAGATTAGAAAATCAACAACGAAATAATACAAAAGCCCATCATAACAAGATGGGCTTTTGCATTTCATTCAGCTTGCTTTATTTTTCAACCGGTCCAATAAAAAACCACCTTTAAAATAACGTGGTTCATATGAAATGATGAAAGCCTTAGGTTCAAACTTTTCAACGGTTGCTATCAATTCTTGTTCCCGATTGCGTTTTGTCAAAATTTCCATCCGATACCGGTTGCTATCCCGGCCCTCGCCCGTATAAAGAGTTACACCAAATCCGTTGTTCCTCAATGTATCTACCAACTGTTCATTTTTGGTTTGAGTATTTACGGTTACATTAATAAAACCGATGGCAAGTTTTTGCTCAATTTTCGTACCAAAAATTATTCCGATTCCAAAACCGACTGCATATACAACCATGGCGAGTATGCTTTGGTCACCGCCAAATACTAGGGATAATCCAAAAACGTATATTAACATTTCTGCGATACCCAGTATCGAGGCAAGTATGGTAATATTTTTTACTAAGAAAATGGTTCGCAACGTATAAATCGGAACATAAATAAGTTGTAATAGTAGAATCAGAAGTATTTCTTTCACTTGAGCACCTCACCAACATCTTCCAGTTTGATTAGACGTTTCAACTAAGGAATTGTTCATTCCATAAGTAACATCTTCCATAATCTAACCACAACATAATAGGGGAATTCAATGGGGAATATTATGTATTTTTTGTGTCATTTCCATTGACACAGAATTAAAATCCTATAAGATTTTTGAATATTCATTTTTTGATTAATTTGTTATCATTATCCTTATTAATTCATATGGGGGAATGATGATGTTTAATTATGATGGTAGGATTTTCAAAGCTCTAGTCAATTCTGAAAATGGAGAAGTATCAGGAAATACTTCCTTCCACTATTCACAAGAAGGCTCAATTCTTTTAGCAAGTTATCATGGTGGAGAGATTGTTAAAGGAACTTTAATAGGGCTTGTCAATATGGATGGTTCCTTAGAATTCAGGTATAATCATATCAATGAAAAAGGTGAAATTAGAGGAGGCAGCTGTCTTTCCACTCCTGAATTATTGCCAGATGGTAGGATACGATTGCATGAAAAATGGAAATGGTCAGATCTAGAACAGACTGAAGGACACTCCATCATTGAAGAAGTGAAAAAATAACAATCTACATAGAAGGGTTTGAGGAAAATTACTACTATCTGTTTAGTGCGGCATGGTCAAACAGATTGGAATGCACTAGGGAAACTGCAGGGGCAGACTGATATTCCTTTAAATGAACTAGGAAGGATACAGGCACGGCAATGTGGTGAATTCTTATCAAAAGAGGCTTCTTGGGATGTGATTATTTCGAGCCCTCTAAAAAGGGCAAGGGAAACGGCAGATATCATTTCGCATTATATTGAAGTCCCGGTCATTGAAAAAATGGAATTCATTGAAAAGAACTTTGGCGTCGCTGAAGGAATGACAGCAGCTGAAAGGGCGTCAGCATTCATTGATAAAGATTATCCTGGTCAGGAAAATGAGGAATCTTTACGAAGCAGGCTGATGAATGGACTTCAGGAAATTCAGAAGGAGTATCCTGAGAAAAAAGTTATACTTGTTGCACATGGTGCAGTCATTCATTTTATTTTACGCTTGATGTCAAACGAGTCAATCGTATCAAATGAAATGCGCTTGTTCAATGCATGTTTGAGTACGATAAGATTTGAAGTCGATTCTTGGATAATTGATGATTTCAATCAAGTGCATCATTTATCTTAGTCCTATATTATTCAGCAGCTAATGAAGGAAAGTGGGAAATCATGACTAATAAGACGGCAATGATTTTAGGCGCTACAGGTGTGGTCGGCACCCAGTTGGTTAAAGAAATAAGCAACAGCAAAACCTATAGTGAAATCCATTTGATGACAAGAAGGGAAATGAAATTCACGGAGCCCAAGTGCACAGGACATGTTGTGGATTTCGATAATTTGTCCCAGTATGCCTATTTGTTCAACGTCACCGATGTTTTCATTTGTTTGGGTACAACGATCAAAAAGGCTAAATCGAAGGAAGCTTTTCGTAAAGTTGATTATGACTATGTAATCGAAGCAGCTAAAATGGCGAAGACATCCAATGTTGAAAAATTACTCGTCATTACGGCCATGGGAGCCAATTCCAAATCAAAGTTTTTTTACAGTCGTGTTAAGGGAGATGTGGAAGGAACACTACAACGCCTGGAAATGAATACTGTGCATATATTCCGCCCTTCCTTACTTCTAGGAGAACGCAAGGAATTCAGGGCAGGTGAAAAGATTTCTGGGCTGCTAAGTACTTTTGTAAAATTTGTCTTTGTAGGCCCTTTACGTCCATATCGTGCAATAGAAGCAAACAAAGTAGCTGCTGCAATGTACGCTGCAGCCCAAACGACGGCAAAAGGATATCATTTTTATAATTCTGATGAAATAGAGAAACTTGCACAAAGGGATACTATTAATTAGTGAAACGAGCCTGCAAAAGGCTCGTTATTTAGTCTAAAACGCTTAAAAGGAAAAAGGAACGGATGAACATTGCTACTGAAAAAAGGTAGTGGAGTGTAATAGTGGTCTGAACCAGATGAACTTGGTAAAAAGCAAGGCCAAAAGTTTTTTAAAAAATTCAATTAAAGTCAATCTAGAGAAATTCGTGATACTAATCTTCCAGATGAAACTTGATTGTAACAGTGATATCCACTACAATTTGTAGTGGGAGGTGGTAAAGGATGAATATTAAAAATTTTAAATATGATGAAGTTGGACTGAATCGTTTCTTTGGTCCATTGGAAGCTAATATCATGGAATATTTATGGGATAAAGATGAACAGAGCATCAAAGCGGTTCAGCAATCATTGGAACTTGATAAACCTATCAATTTCAACACAGTAATGACCGTCATGAATCGTTTAGTCGAAAAAGGCATTCTTGAAAAGAGGTCTGAAGGAAGGCTCTCATTATTTCGCCCGGTTCAATCCAAAGCGGAGTTTTTAGAAGAGCAGTCAAAGAAATTGACTGAGAATTTGCTCGATGAATTTGGTGGAGCGGTCATAAGCCATATGCTGGATGCCATGAAAGACGCTGACCAAGGTTTAATTGAAAAATTGGAACAAAAAATTCAATCGTTAAAAAAGGATAAATTATAATGTGGAAGAGGAAGTCTTATTTTGTGATAAGCCTGAGTCTTTTAATTGCCTGTATAGTATGGTGCCAAATGGGAGCGTTTTTGGTACACATCTTTTTTGGTGTGAATATTAAAGCCAACTTTTTTAAATTTTGCTTTAGTCTATTCAAGGAAGATTCAGTATACTATTTTGTAGTCGTCACCCTGCTCAGTATAATAATATCTTATAGCATATTGAGCACCCTATTCAAAATTGCAGAGCAATATTTCTTATCCAGAAGGTTTAAACAAAAGCTTTTTCTTTCCAAAAATGTAGAAAAGACAAGGTTTATAAATGAAACATTCAACCGGGTCAACAATGATATCTTAGTTGTGAATGCTGATCAGCCTCTTGCGTTTACGCTTGGTTTTTGGCGGCCATTCATTGTGTTCAGTTCGGGTTTAATTAAATTATTGGACTTGGATGAGCTAGAAGCGGTAGTAGAGCATGAAGCTTTTCACCAAAAAAAATATCATCCGCTGGTAATCTTTATTTTACAGTTGATATCAGATGCTTTATGGTTTGTCCCACTGACAAAATGGTGTCATAAAAATTACAAAATAATAAGTGAATTATCAGCCGACGAAAATGCGATAAATAAAATGGGGACTGAATTAGGCATAAGTACTGCTTTGTTGAAGTTAATTAAACATGGTTACAGTGATAAATCCTCGCCCGTCCTTGTCCACTTCTCCAATGAATCAGTTAACTATAGACTTCAGCAATTAATCGATCCCCATAAAAAAATTCCTTTGAGGGCTGAAACTACTACGATTTTTGTTTCTATTTATGTTTTGCTTATACTTTTGGGAATGACAATAGTGATTGTCTGATGACTTTCACTTGATTTTTTTACCACTTTACACTACACTTTGTAGTGTAAAATAAAAAAAGGAGATGTGACATGAATAAACAAGAGATCGGTACCTTTTTATTAAGAGTTATGTTGGGAATTTCGTTTTTGTTACATGGATTGTCAAAATTCCAAGGTGGGTTAGAGAACACTTCAGGATGGTTTCAAAGTATAGGCATTCCGGGATTTATGGCCTATGTAGTCGGTGTTATTGAATTGTTTGGAGGAATTGCTTTAATTTTAGGTCTTGGAACAAGAATAATATCTGCCCTCCTTGTATTCATCATGGCTGGTGCAATTGTTTATGTTAAATTCCCTGCAGGTTTTATGGGGAGTGGAGAAGCTTCAGGGTACGAACTGGATCTCGTCCTTATGATTATTGCACTTCATCTAGTTTTAAATGGAAGCCGATTCCTATCGATAGATTCTAAGTTACCTTCCCTTAAAAAAGGACAAGATTCAGAAATAAAAGCAAGTTAATAAGAATAAACGTTATAACAGCGACCCTGAAAAATTGAACATTTTCTTCATTAGGCAGTCATGAGGGCATGAAACCGGTAATCTACCGGGGGCATGCCTTTTTCATTTAACCTTGTTCTTGTTTGAAAAGCTAATCAACAAAAGTTTCCAATGACTGCGTTATCGTGACATACTTTGCGAAATGACAATACTGCAAGGTTGAAACAATCATCTTTTCATTCGTTAATAACCAAAATAATTTATAGTTTTCAGACAATTTTTATTGACGAACACATGTTCTTTGTTATAAAATACAATCATGGGTAATAATGGTATAGTGGTTATTGCCATTGACCAGTTCAAAAGGAAGCTTGGAAATCTAAGTTAAGCTTTGTAAAAAACTATAGCAAAAGGAGCAATTTAATTATGACTATACGATTATCTCCATATTTAATGATGAACGGAAATGCGAAGGAAGCGATCCAATTTTACGAACAAGCATTGGATGCAAAAGTCCTTTTTAATCAATCTTTTGGAGAAATGCCAGAAAATCCGGAATTTCCTCTGCCAGAAGAAGCAAAAAATCTTGTGGCACACGCAATGTTAAGGGTTGGGGAAACGGATCTCATGTTTTCCGATACGTTTCCAGGTCAACCCAGTCACTCTGGAGATCAAGTCACGATCTGTATTTCAATTAACGATATTGAAAAATCAAAAAGAATCTTTGAAACTTTGTCTCAAGGCGGAGAAGTGAAAATGCCGCTGCAGGAAGCTTTTTTCAGCCCTGCATATGGAATTGTAACAGACAAATTCGGTGTAACCTTTCAAGTGTATACAGAGGGTCAACAATAATATCTAGTTAATTAATAGCAGCTGCTTTGGTGACTTAGTTGCAACCGTAATAAAAAAAACCAATTTCTCAATTTTATATCACTGAGAGATTGGTTTTTTTAATATTGGCGTATCCTTAACATTGTAAATCCACGTGTTGATTGCGGTACTACTTATGGAATTATAGGTATGATACCTATCGCTTTTCCTATGCTGTCTAAGTTCATTCCTGCACGGTAGCATAGCATGTCAGGTAAGACCACGTTTATGAATTATATAGGCCTTCAGAAAGATTCCAAAATAAAACACTTTTCCTCCGGGTCAATTCACGTGCTTTAATCACTGCCATACGGGCTCTCGCTGTCATTTGCCCTTTATCTACAATTTTCCGGGCCATGTTCTGGTCCCACTTTTAACTTTGATACCTTATCGTTATCTCTCTGTGATATTCGTCATATATTCTTCATCTGTTTGTTCTTTGTTTAGAAAATGGCTATGCTATCATTTAAAACATTGGCATACAAATTAGCCTCATTGTTTGTAAATATTTTCCTTTTAATAGGCTAATATCAATCTAAGTAATATTACATTGCGTAATAAGGGGGAAGGGGGAACAACGTGAACACAGATCAAGCTTTCGACCTGTTAAAGGATGCAGGAGTAACAGAAAGCAGCAGTATACAAACTGTTAGACGCTGGCTTCGTGAAGGTAAGATTAAATATGAGGGAGGAAACGGGATTAGAAAAACTGGATACATAATGGATGACACAGATCAAGCATTTGAAATGTTAAAAGATGCAGGAATAACAGAAAATAATAGCATACAAACTGTTAGGCGCTGGCTTCGTGAAGGTAAGATTAAATATGAGGGAGGAAACGGGATTAGAAAAACTGGATACATAAGCGATGAAACTGCTTCAAAGCTGGCTATAAATGATTTTATAGATCAAAATAAGGACGAAATCATACACCGATTAAAATTGAAAATACAAACTCAAGATAAGCATATAGAAGGAATCGAAGAACTTCATGAAACTGCAAAAAGAATATTGATTCAGCAAAGGGATATGTTCAAAAAGGAAGTTGCCATACTAAAGAATGAGATAAGTGAATTACAAAATGAAACAAAGGATTTATTAAAAGAAAATATTGAATTACGTAATGAATTGATAAAATTAAAAGAAAATATCAGAAACAATTACAATATTGACTCCACTACTCAATCAAATGATTATAGTGAAAAACTAGGGCTTTCTAAAATGGCGAGCAATAAAGAAGTATTAGCAGAATATAAAGGGTTATTAAAAATAACTCATCCAGACCATAATGGCAACGCGAAGGTATTTCATTACATTAAGACTGATTACGATAATTTTAGAAAGAGCAACAAAGGTAAATGAATAGTGTTTAAATACATGCAGATTATTTTTAAATCAAACTTAATGAAAATCCTAGGGTAAAAGCGTGTTTTGAAACCTTGATAGGCGAATCGATTGTTAGGATCAAGAGTGCTCGGAAATTTTGGAGCTCAAAAGGCCGAACCAGTGTTAGTTTAGACTATTGATCATTCTTTTTTAATTTCATCGTTTGGCCATTTTAAATAAACAGATTCCAAATGAACAAATAGGTGCCTTAGTTCATTTGGCACCTAAAATTGAGGCATTTATAGTCCAGCGTTTACATTATCAAGCTGCAGACTATTTTTTTTGTCTCCTCATCCATTGTGTTGCAACCCATTTTTCCCCAGTGATAACGGGCGCTCCACCATGTAAAGTTAGTTCGTTTATGTTTTTATCGTTATAGAAATATTCGAAATATACAGCCATCCCCTTACGCGGGGACACTGAAAAATTCAGTTTAGGAAAAAAAGTTTCCCCTCCATGCTCCACATCATTTAAATACATGATGATTGTACTAATTCTATTATTTTTTGCTGCTATACTTGAAGATGTAAAAAAATCAAAATGAGCTTTATACTCTTGACCAGGAGTATATTTAAGAATTTGAATACCATCTCCATGTTCAATGGGGATATTCATGATTGTTGATATCCTTTTTTCAATTTTGGTAATGATGTCATATTCATTTTCTTGGAAAAACATACTACTGCTTGTTCTTATCTCATTTACTTCGTGCGTAACTCCAATTTTGGAACGATGCATTTTGTCTTTTGACAATTCAATAAGACCGTCACATTCTTCGTCACTCAAAACATTTTCTAAAACTACAATTAGAGGTTCTTCTAATTTAGCAATCACATTAATTTCTCTGTCTTCCGTTTTGATTTTATTTCCAATATGATTAAAAATAGTTTGTTCTTTACTTATTTTATTATCCACTGTCAACTTTCATCGACTCCCAAAAGAATGAATTTTCCGAACAATTAGTTTGGAATATTTTTGTAAGCGTTTTTCTATGTTAATTATACCATGAACGTTGTTATATAACTGTTTCTTATTTCTACTAACAGTGCTTCGTATTATGAGGTCGACCAGTAAAAATTACTGGTTGACCTGGCGCTTGACTATAGCAAACTCTAATCTTTTACATAAAATATAGTAAGCTCACAATATGCACAAGTCTCTTTGTATAGATTTTCATGTGTGTATTTTCACCAAAATCCTTACGTGAATTTATTTCCTTCTGTACAAATAAGAGTAAAAATGACGCTTACTTGCACACATTTTTGTGCAAGTTTTATCATTCTTCCTATTATAGAAGGGCTTTTTCTAAAAAATATTGTTATATAAGCTATTCTTTCAACCCTATAATCATTAATGGAAGACGTTTCCTTTCACAATGTGCATAATGATAAGGGGACGCAGGTTTATCACCCGTTATCATCACTACAGAGCTGTTCAAGAAACTTAGAAAAAAAGAAAAAAAGGATAAAAAGTAATAGTATTATAGGAAATGTTAAGGAGTGATCGAAAGTGGAGGACTTTAAATCTATCTGTGTTACTGAAGGGATTAAAAAAGTGGATGTAATAAAAAATCCAACGTCGTTTCCAATGATTGGTAAGGGGGCGCAAGGGGCCGTTTTTAAAATTTCTTCAGACAAATGTGTGAAAATTTGTGCAAAACCAGAATATGCCGTTAAAGAGGGGAATGTATTGAAAATTGCACAGGAGTCTCCCACTATTCCACGGCTTTATGAGGTGGGGCAAAACTATATTATTATGGAATATCTTGAAGGGCCAACTTTATTCCAATATTTAGAATCTGGAGGAATCCTATCCGAAAAATTGATGAGGCAAATTCTTTTTGTGCTTAAAGAAATGAAGCGTTTAAAGTTTACCAGATTGGATGCCGATTTGCGCCACATTATTGTAACTAAGGAAGAGGAATTAAAAGTAATAGATCATTATAGCTCCTATACAAGGATTCGAAACAGGCCAGAGTTGATATTCAAAGGTTTAAAAAAGTTGGGTCTATTACCATTGTTCTTGGAAGAGTTAAAAGAAATGGATCCCGAATCCTATATGGAATGGAAAGATTTATAAATAAAAAAGTAACTCCTTTAAAGCAAATAAGGAGTTACTTTTTTTTCTGTGGAAGAAACCAGCGTTATTTTGGATTGCTATGATAATGGATGATACGATCTACGATATCTGGCAAGTTATTTTTCTGTTCTAAAAGAAACTTGTAAAGAGCATCTCTATCCTTCGTACTCACATTCCACTCATTAGGGATGGATTCGATCACTTCATAGATCGATTTGTTCGGCAATTGCACTATTTTTTCTATATACGATGTAAGCTCTTTGTGATCATCGAGAAGAGAGAAGGCCCATTTATAAAAAGGCCAATGGTAGTTATATACCGGTGTTTCACTTAGCGTTTGAGCAGACCATTGGTAACGTCCCGGAAAAACTCTGCCATGATCAATCATATGGACATAATAGCCACCATCACTGAGAATTTCCAAAATGACATTCATCGTACCTCGGTCAGAGTTATTCACCCATTGGTCGAATACAGTTATACCGGCAAGCATATCTCGGTTTTTAACCTCCGTCTTAGTGGGAGGATTTTCTCTAACATTCTCGAAAACTGTACTGTTTTCAATAAAAACACAACCATATTGGTATCCAGAACTATAGTTGTGTTTAGTGGATTGTAATTCAGGAGTCTTCTTGATAAATTCTTCAGGTATATATAAAATCTCAAATGGGATAACGGGAAGTGAAAGGAGCTCTGCCAATTTGCCGATCAGGTATTCATTGACCACTTCTTTTTCTCTTCCTTTCTTAGTACCGAACCACTTCACGACATATTCTTTACCATCGCTGAAAAGAATGACATGAGCTGTTCCGCCCCTTAATGTTTGTACATATCGAACTGGATATTTTGTCATATCACTTTGTCTCCTTTAAAAATATTTGTCTAGCTCTTTTTCATTTTTACCTTATCTTTTTTATTAACACTATTGCTCTTGTATTTCTTGTATTGATTGATGAAATTGGTTATAAGGTTCGGAAAATAACTTTTCTGTTCTACAAGAAAAATGTAAGCGCTTCACCACCTCCTTCGCGACTTCCCACTCTTCAGGGATGGATTGGGTAACTTCATAGTTAATTCGTATGGAAGGTATACAATTTTTTCTACAAACGATGTAAAATCTTCTTCATTAAGCATAGAGGAAGCCCATCGTTTAGTTTCTTGGTAAGGGATATCATATTTCAGTTTCTGAGTAAGCGTTTTTGCGGACTGCTGATATCCACCCGGAAAACATATTCCATGATCAATCATGGACAAAATAGCCGCCTTCACTAAGGTGTTCCAGAAGTAAATTGCTCATAGTCCGATCAATATTATTCACCCAAAGATCGAATACCACCATTCCGGTAAGCATATCGTGATTTTTCACTTTCGTCTTGGATGGAAAAGCTTTAAATACTTCATCTAGTACAATACGGTTATCGATAAATAAACACACATATTCGCATCCTGAACTGAATTTGTATTTTTTGGAATGTAATGTAGGGATTTTCTTTATGAATTTGTCTGGGATATATACTAGTTCGAAGGGGACAACAGGAAGGGAAAGGAACATTGCTAAATTATCGACTACATACTCATTACTACTTCGTTGACTCTTTTTTTCAGTACCGTTCCATTTCACTACATATTTTTTACCGTCGCTAAAAAGAATGTCATGAGCCGTTCCACCAATTAATATTTGTACGAGCTCAACTGGATATTGGACTGACCCATGGTTTCCATGTCAATTAACTCCGTTATTTTTTTCTATTAAGCTGTATATCCTTTGTTGTTCGATTATTTGTTTATTCAAATCAAAATTTTCATCAATTACCTGTCTTGCACTTCTGGTATATCTCTTCCATACTCTTGGATGACTCAGGAAATATTTTATACCTTGAGCCAATTTTAAATCATCTTTCTCAGGAACAAGGTATCCTGTTTTTTTATGCTCAATCAATTCCGGAATCCCTCCGTGAAAGGTAGAAATGACTGGTAAACCGCTTGCCATGGCTTCTTTTAATGCATTCGGGATCCCTTCTACATCGCCATCTTCGCCTGTTTCACTGGCAAGGCAAAAGAGGTGGGAATCTCTTAATTCGTTAGAAATTTGGTTTGAATCCATTGGTCCTCTAAGAAAAACGCGTTCGTTTAATTGGTTTTCATCAATGAAAGCTCTTATCTTCTCTTCATCTTCGCCTGTCCCAATGATGTGTAGTGTCGTTCTTGGATATTCCTGATGAATCCGTTGAAAAGCCTTCAAAAGCGTAAGAAATCCTTTTTTCTCGACAAGTCTGGCCACAGACAAGATTCGGATTTCTCCTTCCTTAGGTAGGGAACGTTGGACAAATGGGTATAAATTTAAATCCAGTCCCCCATATAGTACATGTATTTTATCTTCTTTAAATCCTAATTTTTTTAATTCATCTGCAAGAAAATGGCAAACTGCAAAACAACCAGCTCCATGTTTTACTAAATTTTGATATCGGAGGACATTTTTGCGAAATCTCTTATATGTTTGAGTGGAAGAATCACGTCCTCGAAAATGTACAATCAAAGGAATATCATACTCTATAGCTGTTGGTAAAATATCAATGGAATGTTTCCCTTGATGAGCATGAATCGCGACGACATTTTGCTCCTTAAAGAAGGCTCCAAGGTCTTGAATTTCGTTTAAATTATAATAATGTTCAAACTGAAATTGAACATTGTCGCTATTTGGGTAAGGTCCTATTACAATAGGCCGATATTGATCCAACATAATGATCTGATTGTACATAAATCCTTGATTTATTTTAATAGGCTCTCTAATGTAAAAAGCGATTGTCTTCATTATTTCAATCCCTTCCTTCCCTCTAAAATCAAATTTTCGATAAAACTTTGAAATATTTGTCGATCTCGTTCAGTTAAATCTTGCGGAAAAGCGGACCATTTAAAAAATTGTACCTTTTGTATTTCTATATCATCAGGTTTTAAATCTCCGCTGAGTATTTCTTCAGTCACGTAAGCAATATTGACTGGAAAGTATTCATCACCATTAGGAAGCTTCGTAAAATAGTCCTTCCCTGAAAAAACGCCAATTAATTGAAGGTTGCCAATGTTAATCCCTGTTTCCTCCAAAATTTCACGTCTGCATGCCTCTTCCGCAGATTCTCCTAATTCAATAAAGCCGCCTGGCAATTTCCACATTTTATCGGATTGTACCATCAGAAAACGGCTGTTCTGATCGATAACCAAAACGGTGACCCCCGTAAGTAACAAAGCTCTAGTCCCAACGAGAGCACGTAAATCTTCAATGTATCCCATCACAAGTCTCCTTTCTAATCATTTCCTTTCTGGTTTTTACTCTTTTATAGTAAATGCAAAATAGAAAAGATTCGAAACGGACAAGTACATATATTTGTATGTTTTTTGTAAAGTTCTTAATTGTATGTGTATGAGCATAAGACACTGAAGAAATGCTGGGAAAAGCTTTCCTTAAGGAATTATGCACCAATTGCTAATAGGTTCCTTCTCGTCCTTAAGAACCCAGTAAAAGAGGGTATGAATTAATTTTGTGAAAAAGTGTTATTAACCTAAAGCAACTAATCGATGATTTCATATTATAGGTTATGGTTATTAAAAAGAAGAAAAGAGGTGCAAGATTAGATGGATGATTTTAAATCAATAAAGGTTGAGAGAATAGAAAATAACGGTAAAAAAGAACTTATTATTCATAATCCAACCACATTAAAACTAATTGGGGAAGGAAGTCAAGGTGCAGTTTTTCAACTTGATGAAGATCTTTGCGTAAAAATTTATGTCAATCCAAATGCAGCAACTAAAGAGGGGAAAGCACTTGAAGCAGCGAAGGAAACTCATATTGTTCCGAGGTTATATGAAGTCGGACCAAACTATGTCATTATGGAGTATTTAAAAGGTCCCAATCTAAAAGATTATTTGAAAGGAAAGCAAGATATTCCCGAATCGTTTACAGAACAAATCATAATGATTCGAAAGGAACTAAAGAGAGTTGGATTTATTAGAATCAAGACCTCAATCGGACATTTTGTTGTAACAAAGGGAAATGTGCTGAAAGCAATCGATCATTCAGATGGCCTCACAATGAATGACCCATATAATCCGAAGATGTTTCGTGATCTAAAGAAATTGGGGTTATTGGATTCATTCCTGGAACAAGCAAAGAAAATCGATCCTGAATCATATGAAGACTGGCAGAAAAATATCGATTTCAATGCGATATAGGAAACCTACCCGTTAGGATGACAATATGGGCAGAGGCTTCAGCAAAGGCTCTAACCGGTGCAAGTATGTCATACGTCAAAAAAATTTATGATGAATTCCTCACAAAACCAATTATGTTGTACAAGCAGGAAAATCTAAAAGAGTCGATTCCTTAACGTTGAACTGCACCCCAATTGTTAGACACAACTTACAATTGGAGGTGTAGTTTTTTTATGGCGAGATTTTCTTCAGGAGAAAAAATACAGGCAGTAAGACCATATAAAGATGGTAATGAGGGAGGAAAAACAATTGCTAAATCTATTGGTG
Source organism: Bacillus sp. CFBP9009 (assembly GCF_036541465.1). Taxonomy (NCBI): domain Bacteria; kingdom Bacillati; phylum Bacillota; class Bacilli; order Caryophanales; family Bacillaceae; genus Bacillus; species Bacillus sp. CFBP9009. The sequence continues at coordinate 179,550 of NZ_JAZHFU010000007.1, forward strand.
TTCATCCGAGTTTACTCCATCAGTGGATTAAAAGATTGAACTTTTTGGTGTAGATGCTTTTGAAAAACGCTATACACCCTACCCCGCACAGTTTAAACTAGATGTACTCAATTATATGAACGAACACGGGACGTCTATCAGGGAAACAGCGGCGATTTTTAATATTCCATCTTATGAAACACTTCGAAAATGGAAAATTGCTTATGAAACAGGAGGATTTGATGCCCTACAATCAAAGAAAAAGGGGCGTCCATCCATGAAAAATAAAAATAATAAGACATCAAATTCTCAAGTACCCGATGAAGGATCAATAGAGGCTTTACAGGCGGAGAATGAACGTTTACGTATGGAGAATGCCTATTTAAAAAAGTTGAATGCCTTAGTTCAAAACAAGGAAAAATCACCAAACAAGACAAAGCACAAGTAGTCTATGAATTAAGGAATGCATTCTCGGTGAAAGCACTTATACAGCTCGCAGACATTCCGCGTAGCACGTATTACTATTGGGTGAAAAACTTCGGTCGTCCTGATCCAGATGCAGAACTGAAAGTATTGATTAAATCTGTTTTCGATGAACATGAAGGTCGGTTTGGTTACCGACGTATTCGTGATGAACTTAGAAATCGCGGACACAAAGTAAACCACAAAAAGGTACAACGTATCATGAAAGAACTAGGGCTAAAATGTCTTGTCCGTATGAAAAAATATCGCTCTTACAAAGGAACTGTGGGCAAGATTGCACTAAATATTTTAGATCGCAATTTCAAAGCTGAAAAACCAAATGAGAAATGGGTTACGGATATTACAGAGTTTAAATTATTTGGAGAAAAGCTATATGTATCTCCGATATTGGACTTATTTAATGGAGAAATCATTACGTATACAATCGGTTCAAGACCAACCTACTCACTCATTTCAACGATGTTAGATCAAGCTTTTGAACGCTTAACAGACGACGATACTCTCCTTATTCATTCAGATCAAGGCTGGCATTATCAAATGAAACAATTCCGTGATGCCCTTAGGGAACGTGGCATTACGCAAAGTATGTCTCGCAAAGGGAATTGTTACGATAACGCTGTTATGGAAAATTTCTTTGGTATCATGAAATCGGAACTTCTTTATCTAAAAGAATTTGAAAGTGTGGAACACTTTAAACAAGAACTAGCAAAATATATAGAATACTATAATCACAAACGAATCAAGGCAAAATTAAAAGGCATGAGCCCGGTACAATACCGAGCTCATGCCCAACAGGCTGCCTAACGATATAACCTGTCTAACTTTAGGGGGTCAGTTCATTTTTACTGGTCGACCTTATAATACGAACGCACCCGTTAGCCATCTATGAATCGCAAAAATCGGCGATTCACCACAAAGAATGAAAATGGTTAGGAAGTGTCAATGCTGATACTGACCTTAATCCAGTCAACCCTAATCCATAGACTAATTAATTAACGCTCTCCTCTTTTTTTAAACGATTGAGCAGGGTCTTCTTAAGTATTGTCATTTTTCCATTTTCAAAGAAACTTATTTTCATGGTAGTTCTATAAGAAAAGCGATTCTTATTAAAGAATCGCGCCCTTTAATTGAATAAGAAGGGACTATATTTTATTGAAATTATCGTCAACAAACCTCTTCATTTTATCTGTACAAGAACGCTAAGTTTCCAGGTTAGTAATTTTGCCGAAAAGTAATGCATCATAATACTTATCCTCTATAAAATAGTGGTCTTTTAATCGTCCTTCTAACTCATACCTGTTCTTTTCAAGTATCCGTGCAGAGCCAATATTTGCATGCACTACCATAGCATGGAGCTTATGAAGATTAAGTGATTTAAATGCAAAATCACTTATCAATGCAACAATCTCTGTTCCATACCCCTTATCCCAATGATGTTTATGCAACACATAACCAATTTCAGCTTGGTTTGCTTCTTGGTCAAAATTGAAAATTATGGCTGTTCCTATAATTGCTTGAGTTAATTTTTCAACAATGGAGGAATATAAATGAGTTCCTGCCGACTCACGTTTTAACATTATTTCAATGAACTGACGAGTTTCCTCCAAAGTACTCATCAAATTCCAGCCAATAAATCGTGAAACCTCTTGATCTGACGCATAATGATGTATCTCTTGAACATCCTCTATCCTTAGTGCTTTGAAGTAGATTTTTTCACCCTCTAATGAATGAAATAAAACAGCCTGCTTCTCCATTTTAACCTCCTCTAACTACGCTTTGTTAATGAACCTCCGATGGTAGCGAAAATGTCCCCAATTAAGGTTAAATATCATCGCACTCATCTTAGTATATCCTTTCAAATAATTTTCCATATATATGTTTCAACTGTTTCCTCGGCAATCTGGCCCTTTAATGGAATAACATGACTGACGTTTTTAAACAACTTTATTATGTTTTAAACGACTTTATTGTGAATTAAACAACTTTAATGTCACTTAACAGTATTCCTTATGGAACTCCCTCAGTTTAATACGATTTTCTCACAAATACTCGCTTATTCGCAGGATTTCATCACCATTGAATTTAAGTTCACGGTTAAATGGAGTGATTTCA
>NZ_JAZHFU010000008.1:0-176353 GCF_036541465.1 Bacillus sp. CFBP9009
ATTATCCAGATTATGTAGATCCAAGAAACTAATATTTTTGTATAATTATTAGAAAAAAGGTCGATTTCTACAGGAGATTGATCTTTTTTTTGGGGGTTGAAACCTTCTTAACGTTAGAAATCCCCATTTTCCGGACGTCTATTATGGAATGTATGACCCTATTTATTTGAATCGAATAGGTAATTTAAGTCTAAATGTAGTTAATTTCGTTGTAGAGCGTTTCTCAGCATTAATTTTTTTAAAAAACAGGTGTTTTTAACTGGTAAAAGGTATGTTTTCACTTTCAGTTAGGTTTGGGCTCAGCTTTTATTTATTTAATTAACATAATCTACCTCACAAATTACTCAACAATCAATGCTACAATTATTATGAGGTGGTATCTTTGTTTATTTCTCCTATGCTATTGCACAAAACAGAGCAACTCTTCGAGGATGAAAATTTTATAACGGAACTCAAGTTATCTATACCTAAATTATAAAAACCTTAATAAATAAAGGAGAGTACATATTAACCATGTATAATATGTACTCTCCTTTTATTAATGAACTAACGCACCCGTTAGTTCATTAATAAAAAGGTTGCCACAGCAAGCTACTTTATTAGAACCTGGTTAAAGAAAGACATACCTAACGAATGACGAATGATTCCTGGCCAATGTCAAAGATAGGATTTAGACCTCCATGCTATGCCTATCCAAATTAATAGTTGAAATAGTTGAATTACCCTTCATCTAAAAAATACAGACAAAAAGACTTCTATACAAAGTATGAAGTCTTTTTTGAAAGAGAAGAGTATTACGGTTTTAACACGACTTTTATACATTCATCCTCACGATTATTAAAAATTCGATAACCATGACTTGCTTCTTCAAGGGACATTTTGTATGTGATAATATCTCTTGGATTTTCAGCAGATCCCCTATTTATCTGCCCTCATCTTATCAAAACGGTCCTATCTCTTTCGTTCATCTAAAGAAACCTATACCACGTGGTTTGAAATCCTGCGAATAAGCGAGTATTTCTGTAACATTCACCTTTGCACCTTCCTTGTGTCAAAATTTTGTCTATAAGCGAATTTGCACGTTACCAATTCAAAATTTCAGGATATTTTTTATTTGTCTTAGGATGTAAAGTAACCTAGCCTTAGGTTCTGTAACTGAGGTTTGTTAATCAACGGGGAGCGTGTGTTTGAATTTAGACTTTTTATGAGGTCAATAAGGAAAGGCTTAAGGATTCTACTTCACCTTAAGCCTTTTCTTGCCCTATTTTAAAAACCCATCGATATATATTTTTCTTCTAAATATTCTTCAAGGCCTTGATGGCCGCCTTCCCTCCCCATGCCGCTTTCTTTCATGCCGCCAAATGGGGCTTGTGCAACGGTGGGAATGGCGTCGTTGTAGCCGATGATGCCAAACTCCAGAGCTTCGGATACCCTAACTCCCCTGCTTATATTCTGTGTGTAAAAATAAGCGGCCAGCCCGTACTCTGTATTGTTGGCAAGCTCGATCACCTCTTCTTCTGTATCAAACGGAATGATTGGCGCGACCGGTCCAAATGTTTCCTGGTATGTGATGAGCATATCCTTGTTCACTCCACCCAGAACGGTCGGTTCATAGAATAATCCATCAGCCAATTCCCCTTCAACTCTTTGTCCGCCACAAAGAAGGCTGGCACCTTTTTCCAAGGCATCTTGTACATGTTCCTCTACCTTTTCCAGGCCATCACTGCTGACAAGAGGCCCGACTTCAACGGTTGGATCGATGCTATTTCCAACTTTTAGAGCTTGTACCTTTTCAACAAAAAGTGCAGAGAATTTATTGATGACAGAACGGTGGACGTAAATTCGATTTGCGCATACGCACGTTTGTCCGGTGTTCCTGAACTTGCTTGCAACGGCACCAGCTGCTGCGGCTTCCAAATCAGCATCCTCAAAGACGATGAACGGCGCGTGTCCTCCAAGCTCAAGGGAAAGTCTCTTGAGCTGCGGGGCTGACTTGGTAACCAGCAATTTGCCTACTTCAGTAGATCCGGTAAAAGAAATTTTCCTTACTACCGGGTTTTCAAAAATTTCATCCGAGATAGGTCCGGCACTCCCTGTTACGATACTGACCACTCCAGCAGGCACTCCCGCCATTTCTACCAATTTACCAAACGCTAACGCACTAATAGGAGATTGTTTTGCAGGCTTGACAATGACTGTACATCCAGCGGCCATGGCAGGGCCTACTTTCCGCGTCATCATGGCCAACGGGAAATTCCAAGGGGTAATTGAAGCGACCACTCCAATCGGCTGGCGAATCACCGATAGCCTTTTATTTGCAGCAGAAGCAGGGATCGTTTCCCCATAAATCCGGCGTCCTTCTTCAGCAAACCATTCCAGGTAGCTTGCAGCAAAATCCACTTCACCCCGGGCTTCCGTTAAGGGCTTGCCCATTTCCATACTCATGATTTCTGCTAATTCATCTTTATATTCATGCATAAGGTCATGCAATTTCTTTAGATATTTACTGCGTCCCTGTGCTGTCAGTTTTGACCAGGTTTTAAACGCTTCCTCAGCAGCTGCAATTGCGGCATGCGTTTCTTGGCGTCCTCCATTTGGAATCCTTGCCACCACTTTCCCTGTTGATGGATTTGTTACTGGTAAAGTTTCACCGTTATGTGCTGCAGTCCATTCACCGTTTACATACATTTTCAGTTCAGTTAAATTGACTAATCCACTAGTTTTCAGCATGAATATGTCTCCTTTTTTCGTTGGATTTGCAAAGCGCTTCATTATATACACAAAAAGATTATAGCCCTGAAACTTTAGTTCCCCCTTCAATGTCCGTGTTAATGGAAATCCTTTCATTTTTAAGAACGAAGGTATACCCCACAGCAGCAATAAGGCAAATGACTACAGGTATGATCAGGGCTATATTGAAATTATTGAACTTCGCTATTAAGATCCCTGTTGCGACTGGAGCTATCCAGCCAGCGAGGTTCCCCACGAAGTTTTGCAGCCCTGCAAGCTTTCCTTCCGCACCTTTTGGAGCAACATCCGAAACAGTGGCCCAGAGAATGCCCGCTGCCAATCCTTCACCGCCTATTGCTATTGAGATATACGTAAGTGCCATTATGGCGCTGTCTGTATAGATAGTCGGTATAATGGCTAATGGAAAAAGCATGCCGATGGTTAAAACAGCCTTTCTTGCTTTGATGGAATTCCAGCCTCTTTTAATCAAGAAATCCGACAAAACCCCTCCTAGAATATTTCCCAGAAAGGACATGATCCAAGGTAGCATCGTGAAAAATCCGGCTTTTAAAAGAGTCATTTGCCTTTCGACTACAAGATAAGTGGGAAGCCAGGTCATCATTAAATAAGTAAGATAGTTATGGGCAAACAAGCCATATAACATAGGGTAAACACTTCTGAATTTGAAGAATTTAAATGGCGAGATGTTTAGTGTCGTCGCTTTTTCGGTTTGAGTTTGCTCCTCTTTGATATAGGCTACTTCGGCCTCGTTTGCAATCTTACTTTGCTCAGGATGGTTTTTGAAAAAGAATAACCAGAATGCCAGCCATACAAAACCGATGGATCCAATTACCACAAAAGATGCTTGCCATCCCCAAGTCTGAATGATCCATGCTAAAATGGGTGTCGTTATGCCAATCCCGATAGCTGTACCAGAATTAAATATCCCGTTTGCAATGCCCCGTTCGTGTGAAGGCAGCCAGTCTGAAATAACGCGCGTATTGGTTGGAAACGCTGGAGCCTCTCCGATTCCCATTAAAACGCGGATACCGATCAGTCCGCCCAGCGAACGTCCCATTCCAGTAAACACCGTACAGAGCGACCACCAAACGATGGCAATCGAATACGTTAAGCGTGCCCCCAATTTATCAACGATTACCCCGACAGGGATCTGCATTAAGGCATACGACCAAAAGAATGCTGACCCCAATATCCCGAATTCTACTGCCGAAAGCGAAAGATCCTTCATCATGGAGGGTCCTGCAATGCCAAGAATTGCCCTATCCATATAATTGATTGTTGTTGCGAAGAAAAGGAGTACCACTACAAGCCATCTTCCATTGGTCTTTTTCATACGTCACCTCATTAGATAATTATATTCAGGTAGAAAAATGCTGCGGGAAATCCATGTGTCCGAAAAAAGTTAAAAAGGGGAAACTGATTCGAAAACCCCTGAAATTCCAGGTGATTTTCAAATTGAATGGTTTTTATACATTCACGATGGCCGTTTCTGAATTTTTTGCACTGCTTGCATTTCGATTACCATTATTAAAACCTTCAAAGTCCCCCTCATAAGCCTTCTCTATAATCAATTGGATATCCGATGCCTTCGTCAGCCTTGGATTAACGACCACGTTACCGCTTCGCATGGAATCTTCCACTAATTTCGGCAAAACGTCCAATGAGACTCCAAGCTCTTTAATATTAAGAGGAATATTCATGCTCCGATTCATTTCGATGATGGTTTCGATTGCTTTCTCGGCTGCTTGCGCATTGGATAAACCGCTTACATCCCTTCCTAAAGCTATTGCAATTTCTCTATACTGACCCTTACATGCCGGCAGGTTGAATCTCATGACGAATGGCAATAGTGCTGCATTTGCGATGCCATGCGGGATATTAAAGACTCCTCCAAATGTATGGGAAATGGCGTGTACATTACCCAGTCGGGATTGTGAAAAGGCTGCACCAGCTAACAGGGAGGCTACAAGCATGTTTTCCCTGCTTTCCATGTCCGTTCCCACAAAGTACGATCGTGTTAAATTTTCACCGATCATCTTAATGGCCTGCATCGCGAAAGCCTTGCTGACAGGGTTGGCAGATTTGGAGGTGTAAGATTCAATTGCATGAGTCAGAGCATCCATACCTGTAGCTGCAGTAATCTCTTGAGGCAAATTTAATGTAAGGGCAGGGTCCAATATAGCTAGCTTTGGAAACAGAAGTGAACTAAGTACACCTAATTTAAAAGAAGTGTCCTTATTCGTTACCACTGTCGAATTAGTAGCTTCACTGCCAGTTCCAGCCGTAGTCGGGATTGCTATGATTGGGAGCGGAGGATTGGAAATCTTTCCAACTCCTTCATAATCCAGGATATGGCCGGGATTAGTAGCCATTGCCGCAATGCCCTTGGCTGTGTCAATGCTGCTTCCTCCGCCTACAGCCAGAACCGCCTCCATCTTTTGTTGCTTAAAATACACTGTCCCCTGTTGGATTGTTTGAGCTGATGGATTAGGCTCTACCTCATCGTAAATCTCAAAATAAAGGTTTGCCGAAGCAAGGGATTTTTCAATTCCTTGTAAGAGACCGGCTCCTCTAACCCCTTTATCTGTAACGACCAGCACACTCGATACACCTAAATCCTTAATCAGTTCCCCTGTTTTTCCAGATATTCCATTACCGCATTCCACCCGTGTCGGCATACTATATGTAAAAGGCAAAAGAGACATTTTCATCTTCCTCTCCATTTATATTCTATTAGATAGTGAAACCCTTCCGCCGCAGTCTGAAGATCCAATCATGAATGATGCTTAACCTTCCAGGGACACCATACCTTCAAGCAATCTATAATGCTTTTCTAAGTAATTCTTCTAAACTGTGCTGGGTTGGCACTCTTGGGTTATTCCGAATCAGGCGATCGATTTGGAGGGTTTTCTCAGCAATTTCGGGAATATCCTCTTCTTTGATCCCAATCTTCGTCAGCTTTGTAGGCAGTCCAATTTCCCCAAGCAGGGTAAGCACAGCTTTTGATGCAGCCAAAGCGGCTTCCTTATCGGAGAGGCCATCCGTGTTCACATTGAATGCCTGGGAAATCCTCACCATTTTTTCTGTTTCTACAGTTGCATTATATTCCATGACATATGGAAGCAAGAGCCCGGTCACCTCTCCATGCGGTGACTTCACAAGTCCTCCGATTGGGTAAGCCAATGCATGGGCTGCTGCTGTACCTGCATTTGAAAAGGACATTCCAGCAAGCAGGCTGCCCATTAGCATATTGGAACGGGCCTCGAGATTGCTCCCTTGCTGCACCGCAAGCGGCAGGTTTTTTGCAATCAATTCAATGGCTCTGAAGGCGAGTGCATCGCTTATGGGGATTGAACCTTGGAATAAAATGCTTCCTTCTGCCTGGATATATGCAGAAGGTTTGGCTGTGTATGCCTCTATCGCATGTGACAAAGCATCAATTCCGGAACAAGCTGTTACATAAGCGGGAAGCCCTAACGTTAATTCTGGATCAAGTAGAGCAACGGTTGGTCTTAGGTAATTATCCGAGATACCAACTTTCAGGTTATTGTCCACATCGGTCAACACCGCTACAGATGTCACTTCTGAACCGGTTCCAGCAGTCGTCGGAATCGCTACAAGAGGGGCGATGGGTCCAGGAACCTGGTTTTCTCCGCCATAATAGTCCAGGGGATGTCCGCCATGGGCGACCAACAAAGCGACAATCTTCGCCATATCAATGCTGCTTCCTCCGCCAAGGCCAATTACTGCATCAATATCCATTTGAGATTTAGCAAACTTATAACAGTCCATCGCCGAATCTACCGGAGGTTCCGGTACGACCTGGTCATAGATAACTGTTCCGTAATTTGCATGTTCCAACAACGATGAAATTCTGTCTACGATTCCTGCATTTTTGATCCCTGGGTCAGTAACGAGCAAGATGTTTTTTGCCTTTAATCTTTGAAGGATCACATCCAATTGCCCGATTGCCCCGTTTCCAAATACGATTCTTTCGGTAGAATAAAAATCCCATGTATTTCTCATATTCCTTACCTCCAAAGTCTAAAGATTGATGACGACAAGTTTTTCGTCTGTCATTTCTTGCATGGCATAATGCGGTCCCTCTTTGCCAATTCCGCTGTCCTTCACTCCGCCGTATGGCATAATGTCGGCACGGTATGTAGAAACATCATTGATGATTACACCGCCAAAATGGAGTTCCTGTGTTGCCCGCATGGCTAAAGTGATATCGGATGTAAATAAACCAACTTGTAAGCCGAACTTCGTATCATTGGCCTGACGGAAAGCCTCCTCGATGCTATCGAAAGGAATGATGCTAATCACCGGCGCGAACACTTCCTGGCAGACTACCTTCATTTCCGGTTTCACATCTATTAATATAGTAGGTTCTAGAATCGAATCCCGCCTTTTCCCTCCATATACCACTTTGGCCCCAAGACGCCTGGCTTCCTGGATCCATTCTTCCGCACGCCTTGCTTCTTTCTCGGAAATCATAGGGCCAATGTCCGTGGAAGGATCTTCCGGATCACCGACTTTCAAGCCCTGTGCCACCTTGACTGCCTTCTCCACAAACGTATCGCAGATATTTCTATGAACGTAGATTCGCTGTACTGAGATGCAGGCTTGCCCTGCATTCACATACCCTCGTGTGACACAGAGCTCAACTGCTCTGTCTAAATCATGGACATCCTTGTGAATGATGTTTGGGGAGTTATTCCCTAATTCCAAAGTAACCTTACGAATTCCCGTACTGCTCTTAATATGCCGACCTACACCGGGACTCCCTGTAAAAGTGAACATCGCAATTCGTTCATCCTCCAAAAGGTATTGACCTGTTTCCTGCCCAAACCCGTTAACCACATTCAGAAAACCTGCAGGCAATCCAGCTTCAGAAAAAATTTCTGCGATCTTGCATGCAATGAGTGGCGTCATTTCAGCCGGCTTCAACACGATTGTATTTCCCGCTGCCAACGCAGGAGCTACCTTGTGTATGGTGAGATTGAATGGGAAATTAAACGGGGTGATCGCACCGATAACCCCAACAGGAACCCTGATGGTGAAAGCCATCTTATTGTCGTTTCCAGACTGCCCCAAAGGAACGCCTGTACCGACAATCCGTTTTGCTTCTTCCGCTGAAGCTATCATCGTTTGGATTCCTCTATCGATTTCCCCTCTGGCATCCTTCAATACTTTACCGACTTCCTGAACCAGAATCATCGCCAGCTCTTCTTTTCTCTCTTTAGCGATATCCGCTGCACGCATTAGAATCTCGTAGCGTTGATTGGAATCTAGCTTTCTCGTATTAAAGGTTTCCAAGGCATTGGTCACCGCTTCAGAAACAATTTTCCGGGATGCCCTGCCGATCTGGGCAATTTCTTCTTTGTTATATTTGTTAATAACAGCGATTGTATGTTGATCGGATATCCATTGCCCATTTATGAAATGGCCATAAAATGTGTTTTTTCTGCTCAGCGTTGTGCTCATTGAAGATTCCTCCTTTGAAAAATAAAAATCGCTTTTTTTAACTTCACAGTTATTTCTTCTAATAGATTCAATAAATTTCAATCAAGAAAACGGCAAGCATAAAGCGCTTCCATTTTAAACTTAAGATTTTGCCTCCCCATCAATACTCTTTAGTAACTGATTATTGTTGTTTATAGAATCCTGCTCAAAAATAGTATGTAATCGTTTCCGAAAATATATCATATAATATACGATTTTGTAAATATTTAAAATTAAAAATATTCAGTTTTTTGATAAAAACCTTGCTGATAAAGGATATATTACTTTAAATAATATCGACAGATTAATTAATTCATATTAAATCGAATAATTTTATATATAATTTTCACAAAACTCACCGAATATAATATATAATTATCAGTAATGAGGATATATTTTTGTAGCTATCCAACAAACTATAGAGTCCCCTTACAAACTCTCTATTCTTGATATCAATATGGTTTCGCCTTATCTTATTGATAGGGGCAACAAGCAGAAAGCTACTTCAGTAATAATTTAAGTTGTTACATCTATATGAAATAACACTCGTTCTCATAGAAATTTTTTTAAGTTAGGGGCATTTCGATGATAAAGGAAAAAGAACGCGGAGAGACAACGGAATATGTCTACAATTTATTAAAAGAAATGATTTTTGAATGGGATTTATCGCCGGGACAAAAAATCAATATCAGCCATTTAACCCGGGAAATCAACATTAGCGCCATACCTCTCAGAGAAGCATTATCTCGTCTGAACTCTGAGAACTTAGTCATCTTAGAACCAAATAAGGGGTATCGGGTCAGTGACATATTAGATACTGAAAATATGGCGAAAATGTTAGAGGCCCGGATATTACTGGAGACGCATGCGGTCCGGAATATTATCCGCTTAAATAATGTAAGCGTGACGGAAGAAATGGCCGCGCTTACAGATGAAATGTTTTCCACAAACACAGGTGCTTCCAACAAAAAAATACTAGATTTTACTCATTTAGATCAACAATTTCATCATGCCATCATGAACGCTGGAGGAAACCCGTTTTTATTTGAAGCATATAAAGGCATGCACTGCCATCTTCATATAGGCCGGTTTTATCACGTCAAAGGTGAGATCGACCAAAAAGACGCACCATCGGAACATATGGAAATCATTGAGGCCATCCGGACAAGGGATGTATACAGAGCCGAAATTGCGATCTCCAGCCACATACAGGATTCCATAGATCGTTTATTGGAGAGGACAAAAAGATAATACTTGGAAGCTATTGAGGATAATCTTCTTCGGATATCAGTCATCGTAATCGCTTTGATCAAATTTCCGGAATATGCAAGTGGATGTAAACAGATATTCCCATCTCAAATGCTTAAAGAAAGTGACAGAAAAACATGTGAAAGATTTATGCACCAAGAAGAAAACAAATGTGATCAAAGGGATGAAACCAAAGGCAAAAGAAAAGAAGCCTTTTGATGCTTCTCTTGTTTTGAAAGATGATGGATCGATTGGATTTACAATTTGCAAAAAAACATTTGCTAAATCAAAATAACAAACTAAAATCCCTATCACAATTGATAGGGATTTTACTATGAAAGAGTATATGCCGAATGATTCGCTGAATGAATCCACTTACTGCTATAACCTTTTCTGATTTTGATCTCCAAAGAAAAGAAAGAGTATATGTGATAAATCCAAACGAAAAAAGTAAAAAATAACAAAAACCCTAATTTGCCCCTTATAGTTTTTGTAGGTCGTGGGTTTTACTTAATGAAAAAAACCTCTCTGAAAAAAAAGATAGCTTAGAGCACAAAAAAACGATTTTCCCTTAACGTGGGCAAAATCGTCTTTTCTGGTGCTATTTGAATAAGGTAAATGTAGCTCTCAAGACAGGGGTGTTCAAAAATATTCTTCTATGCGTATTTCATCCTTACTCCAAAAAGTTAAAAAAAGGGTTTGATACCTTCCCTTCTTACACATAGTCCATATCCATAGTTGTAAAATCTATTTTTCCAAATGAAAACAACCATCTTTATGGCTTAAGGACCACTTTAATACATCCATCTGTCCTTGTATCAAATACTTCATACCCATGCTTTGCTTGATCAATTGGAAGTACATGGGTTACAACATCGCCAGGATCTACTTTTCCTTCTGATATTAGTTTATAAAGGTAGGGCATATAAGGAATAACAGGAGCCTGTCCGGTTTTAATATCCACGTTTCTTTGGAAAATATCTCCTAGGGGGAATCCATTATAACGGCCGCCATAAACTCCTGTTATTTGTATGGTTCCCGCCTTACGCACTGCTTGGGACGCAATTACAATCCCTCCCATGGCTCCCCCATGTAATTTAAGACCCGATGCAAGATATTCCATCGGAGTCATTTTGCCACTCATCCCGGAACAGTCAATAACGATATCTGCACCACCTTTAGTGATTTCTTTAAGGTATTCGCCAGTGTTTTCATATTGTGCAAAATTTACGGTTTCGACTTTATTCGTCCTTTTTGCATGCTCTAAACGATAATCGAGATGGTCGACAGCAATCACTCTTTTCGCCCCTTTAAACCAAGCGAATTTTTGAGTAAGTAGACCTACAGGACCACAGCCTAAAACGATAACCGTATCGCCAGATTTAACACCTGCGTGATCTACACTCCAGAATGCTGTGGATGCTGCATCAGCGAGCAACACCAATTTTTCATCTTCTACCTCGCAGTCTTCTGGGATTTTGAAAGGGGTAAAGTTTCCATAAGGAACACGCATATATTCAGCTTGCCCGCCCGCATACCCACCAGTTGTTTCTGAGTATCCAAAAAAACCACCCATTTCCCCATGAGGATTTGAATTATCGCACTGACTTGTAAGGTCGTGGTCGCAATACCAGCAGCTCCCGCAGCTAACGTTAAAGGGGATAATGACCCGGTCTCCCTTCTTTAACTTAGTTACCCCTGGTCCAACTTCCTCAACAACCCCCATCGGCTCATGACCAATCACATAATCTGTAGGCATATTGGGAATTAATTGATGAATTAAGTGCAAATCGGAGCCGCAAATCGCTGAAGTAGTGACTTTTACAATAATATCATCCGAATTTTTGATGTTAGGGTCTTTAACTTCTTTAACCTGTACATTTTTATTGCCCTGGTAAGTTACGGCTTTCATGATGCTTTTCCTCCTTTATTTATTCGGCGTTGCGAACATGCCGAGTCTGTCAGTATCATTCGGGAAAAGATTCATTCCAGCGATACTAACCGCCATATCGGCTGATTTCAAATCTAATTCCACCTGTTTACCTACATCGTTCGGATAAAGCCAGCCCTTCTTGATCATTAAATCGGATAACTCACCATGTAAGTCAATAGATTGCTCCATTTGCTGGTACAATGCTTTTCTCAATGCGGGATTCGCTGTTTCAGATAATGCAATACCATAAGTATGAATCCCACTTTTGATAGAGAGTAGAAAATCTAGCGCGAAAGAGGAATCAGCCATTTCCGGCATATGTTCAGCGCCTTGAGGATCTAAAAAATCCATTTCCATTTAAATTTCACCTCATTTTTCATAGTTTGTTCGGGCTTCTGTATAAAAACCCTTTAGCTCGTTTATAGCAGCTATAGATTGTTGTACGTCTTTTTCCATTAATGCTTTTAAGTCATTGTCAAAGCAAATTCCTTGCATTAATTTTGATCTCATTAACCCTATTGTTTTAAAATTTAAAATTTCATGCGTTTCCATGGTTTCATGAAATGCCAAGCTTTCATTTTCCATACGTTCACCTCCCTAATCTATATAACAAAAATACCTTTCCCAGTTCATCTGTTTGTTATACGGAATATTGACCGATAGGTAGTTTATTTCGCAAAATACACGTTACCTTTGCAAATGATGATGTATAAAAACTTTTGCATTACGAAAGCTATGTAAGTGAATTCTCAAAGAAATGGAGTGAAAAATCATGACGAAAAATTTAGGACTGCATGAAACTTTAGAGGCGCACGAAATTTTAACTTTCAAGAGTCTTTGTCTAACAAAGTCCTCTACAATGAGCAGTTTAGTGCAGGATACAGAACTACAAAATATTCTATTAAAAGACATGAGCACTGGGACACAAGATATTCAAAAACTGCAGGAAATTCTGACGAATCGAGGGGAACAGTAATGACAAATTTATTGCAAAATATGGCGGGTATGGGTGGCATGACTGATCAGGTGATTGCAACGGACTTCTTAATATCCGCAAAATCAGGAATTAGAAATATTGCTTTTGCCATTACAGAAACAAAAACACCTGAATTGAAAGCAGCCTTAAGAGAACAGCTTCGTGTCGCTGTAGAAAGACACGGAGAGATAAGTAACTATATGATTTCAAAAGGTTACTATCATCCACATGATTTAAGTGAACAATTACAAGTTGACATAAATACAGCAAATACAGCCCTAAATCTTCCTCAACAATAAAGTCAACTCATGGATGTGAAAACAGACAGATCACACAGAGGTTCGGGCAAATGGAAAAAAGCAATGAATTTCTCAAACTTGAGATACATTGCTTTTTTTAAGGGTATATTATAGCAAGTTCTTAGCTAAACGGGGGAATAACGGTAATATGTAGATGATCCAATCTATAAGCTGTTGTGTTTTAACTAATTTTACTTCTTTCTTAATAGGGTTAAATCGATTTCTTCATGCCCACTCTCTGCATTTACGAATATATACATAGTTCTTAACCGAACTTTCAAACTAATTGATGTAATTGAAATGAAGCAGTGAGCAAGGATCGCTGGTGGAAGTGTTATTGGTGACTAAATTGCCTTGCTCGAAATATTATATTCCTAAAAGGGATTATGTTACACATCAGACACAAACTGTGATGTTAGGAATTCCAGAAATAGTAGTTGATATAAAAAAGACAACTAATGGTAGGAGGATATGTTTACTGATTGTTTTTCTATTAGATACCAATAAATAAAGATAGCTATAAGAATGATAATTAATGAAATAGGGAAGAACGCTGTATTGATGAAATGATTATAAATCCACGTATTATGCATTAAAGTAACCTCAGTTTTTGTTTTTACCTAGTATTAACGTTAAGGGCCAACATAATCCCAATAACGACAAAACATTACTGTATGAAAGGTAATGTCATAGTGTGAATAAACGATGGACACAAACTGTGAAGTTAAAAGGAATTGCGAAAAAACTTAATAAAAGGAAGTAGTGTAGCCGACTACTCCCTAAGAAAATTAACCATTACAGATCATAAGTACATTACCATCTGGGTCTTGAAAGTTAAAATAAGCAAAATCTCCTATACTCTCAATTTCTTAATGCCTATGTTATTACTCTTGATGAATTGGTAAGCTTCGTCTATATCTTTTGTATAGAAGTTAAATAAGACGTTATTGAATAGCTTAAATATAAAATTCGGATCAAACGTATGGTCATCTAAGGTTAATCCAGTTTCACTTGTTACAGGGATATTGTAAACAGGTGATTCTACAAAGTCATTATTCTGAGGGATACCAAGGAGACTGCAATACCATTCAACTGATTTTTTTAAATCTTTAACATGGATAAAAACATTGTTTATTTTACTATTAATAGGAGAACTGGCTATCTTCATTTTTTTCCACCTTTCATTGAATCTTATCTAAAGAAATTCAACAAATTTCAAAAAATCCCATTAGAGGTTAATCATAGTTTGAAAAAGAAATGAGTGATTTTTTGAAGATAGCCTTTGGAGCTATTTAATTTACAATTGATCTTTTTAGAAGGAGAAACATTTATGGCAAGTAATTCTGCAGAGTGCACTCTTGCTAAGATTACTTGTGAGGAGTGTCATATAAGATTCCAACCAGGAACATTACCGACCTTTATTAATAAGTGTCCTTCGTCAAATAGTTTTAAAAGAAAACTATGAGCAACTTGCATTATTTTAAAACACAGTCCAAAGAAACTGAGATACTGTACTACACATATCCATACAGTCATATTATGAAAGCAAAGGTCATTCACTGTGTGTTCAAACTAAGCTTTTTCAACTAAACTACCTCTCTAGTTCCATAAGAAAAAGGCTGCCTCAGCAACCTCCCTTATTGAAGTAAAGCACTCGTTAGTTTAAGTATATTCCTTCACAAACTTGTCTTTTGCTATTTCTATTATTACAGGAATGCCCCCTATAGCTAAACAAAAAAGAGCATTGATCCTTCTTGGATCTATGCCCCCGTTTGTTTAAGATAATTATTCACAATGGGCATATCCGGTTGATACCAGCTCAACCGACACCCAATTTTCCCATCCATTTAGTGTAAACATTCTTAATAGATACAGACAAGGGATTCGCTGACAAAACATCAATGTGTCGGATGCACCGCTTCGCGACTGACTACGACGCGGCGGATGAAGAACGCTATGACCACGCCAATCAGTGCTATGATCATCGTGAACAAGAACACGCTTTGTGATCCAGCCGTCATCGCGTTTGCAATTTCGGCCTGTTTGGCCGGAGCGGAGGAGCCGTGCAAGTATTTCTCCATACCACCCGTAAGGATACTGATTGCGACCGCTGTTCCAATTGCGCCCACGACCTGCTGCAGTGTGTTCATGACTGCCGTGCCGTGCGGGTATAAGTCCGGCGGCAATTGATTTAGCCCATTCGTTTGAGCAGGCATCCATATCATGCCTACCCCAACCATGAGCCCGATATGCAAAGCCACGATAAAGGCCACTGAAGAAGTAGGAGATAGGGTAGTAAAGAACCATAACATGACTGCAACGATTACGAGTCCGGGAATAACGAGCCATTTCGGCCCATATTTATCGAACAAGCTCCCCATACGCGGGGAGAGGATACCGTTCAGCGCGCTGCCCGGCAAAAGCATGAGTCCAGTAGTGAACACCGACAGTCCTGTACCCGTCTGCAGAAACATCGGAAGGATAATCATGCTCGACATAATGATCAACATACACGACAGTACCAGAAGCAGCCCAACGACGTACATTGGGTACTTGAAAACGCTCAGATTCATCATTGGATCGCGCATAACGTTCTGCCGCAGTATGAACAGCACCAGCGCGATGAGCCCAACGACGATTGAAGTAACCACGACTGCACTGCTCCAGCCTTCAGATCCTTCGCCTGCCTTACTGAAGCCGAAGACAACTCCTCCAAAGCCGATCGTTGACAATGCGACAGACAGCAGATCTATCCGGGGCTTTGTGACATCGGTGACATTTTCCAAATACTTCAGCCCTATCAACAACCCAATAAGCAGGAACGGCAGCGAAAACCAGAAGATATAATGCCATGTTAAATACTCTATTAATAGACCGCCTATGGTCGGGCCGGTTGCTGGCGCAAACATGATAACAAGTCCAACGAAGCCCATCGCCGCCCCCCGCTTTTCCGGCGGGTATATGACAAGAATAGTATTGAACATGAGCGGCAGCAATAATCCCATGCCTGCCGCCTGTAAAACTCGAGCGAACATCAACATTTCAAAATTGAACGCGAGCGCCGCAATTAGTGTACCTAGAATTAAGCTTACGAGCGAACCTGTGAACAGCTGTCTCGTTGTAAACCTCTGCAGCAGCAGCCCGCTCATCGGCATTAAAATGCCAAGAGTCAGCAAGAAACCGGTTGTTAACCACTGTGCGGTTGCGGCTGAAATTTGGAACACTTCCATTAAATTAGTCATTGCTATGTTTAGAGCGGTCTCGCTAAACATGCCCACAAAACCGCAGATAAGCAGCGATACCAAGATGGCACGCGTATTGTATTGCTTCTTCATTTCTATGTCTCCTTGTAAATCAATTTAATTAATAACAGTTTATTTTTTAGCAAATCCTTGTTTGTTTAAATACTCAAGCATGAAGGGCTGTTTGCTTCTTTCAAGATGATCCTCAATATGATCTTTCCATCCCTTTACTTTCTTCACTGTGAAAGGCGCTTTAACAGGACGATTTTGGTAATATTCACGCATCTGTTGGTCATAAGTTGCTAATTTTTCTTCATCGAGTGGCTGGTACTGATTATCAAACATTATCATCGATTGAGGCAAGCGTGGTTTTAGTCCAGGTTTCTCTCCAGCAGGATGGCCTATGCATAGACCAACTAAAGGAACCACATACTTTGGTAAATTCAGTACCTCTGTTAATTCTGTAATATTAAGCCTTACTCCACCGATATATACACCACCTAGTCCCAATGATTTAGCTGCCGTTAAAGCATTTTGAGCCATTAGCCCAGCATCAAATGATCCAATTAAAAGGTATTCCATATAGTCAAGATCTACCTTAGGAGCAATCTGGTGGTTTCGGTTAAAATCAGCACAAAAAATCCAAAACTCAGCAGCTTCTTCAATATAAGGTTGATTGGCAGATAGTTGTGTCACCTTTTTGCGAAGATCTGGATCAGTAATTCTAATGATAGAAACGACCTGTAAAAGGCTGAAGGACGAAGTTTGATTAGCTGCCATAAATATTACATCCCGTTGTTCCTCTGTCAGTGGTTGATTTGTGTAAGATCGAACGGACGTATGATTATGAAGCAATTTAAGGGTATTATTCATTTGAATTCTCTCCTCTATTAAATATTTTATTATTTCAGCCTTCCATATTGATAAGGAACTCCCATATTCTCTCGGAGTGTTTTTCCTTCATACTCCCTGTGGAACAAACCGCGGTCTTGTAACATTGGGACAACCAGGTCCACAAAATCAGCAACTCCATCATAGGCTATATCTGGAACAACCGAGAAGCCATCACAGGCACCGGCCAAAAACCATTCTTCCAAGAAGTCAGCAACTTGTACGGGTGTACCTGCAACTACTGGATGATAGTTAATGACCCCGTGTGCAAGAACATCTCGAATGGATAGCCCTATTTTCAGCAACTTTAAAGCTCTTATAGAACGTGGATCCATTGGGTTGGCATAGGCATTTTTCAACATGTCAGTTGCTAAAGGTTTATCAATATCTACCAAACCTATCGATAGTGGTAAACCAACCATAGAACCAAGGTATCTAACCCTACTTGGAATCTCCTCAGGATTAAAACTCATAAGCTGTCTTCTTCGTTCCAAAGCTTCTTCTTCAGTTGAGGCTAGGGAAAACATAAAACCTGCATACATCTTGATATCATCGGGATTTCGACTAAAACGGATAGCACTTTGTCGAAGCGCTTGCCTGTGTTCACGAGCAGACTCTATATCAAAAGGATTTGCATAAACACCAGAAGCATAGCTCCCCGCTAATTCCAGTCCTTCACTCCCTCCACCTGCTTGGAAAATAACTGGCTGACCTTGCTCAGAAGGGGGGATTGGCAATGGACCACGAGATGCATAATACTGCCCTTCAAGATTGATAGGCTGAATTTTGTCCATGTCGGCAAATTTCCCTCCTTCTACATCTAACGTCCAAGCATCTGTATCCCAACTCCCCCACAAAGCTTGGACAATTTGTATGGATTCATGAGCCATGTCATATCGTTCTTTGCGACTGGCAATCTGAGCAGCACCAAAATTTGCTGCAGCTAATGGATCAGATGTAGTGACCGCATTCCACCCTACACGCCCATGACTTATAACATCCAGTGCTTTGAACTGACGTGCTATGTTATATGGATAATTGAATGTCGTTGAGAGGGTAGCAACAAGCCCAATATGTTTCGTTTCTCTGGCTACAGCCATTAGTGCTAACATAGGGTCCATAGGGAACATTGGAGTCTGGGGACCTAAGTCGACGGTTAATGCTGGAGTATCGGCGATAAAGATCATTTGAAATTTTCCTTTTTCAGCTAATTTAGCTCGCTCCACATAACCATCCGTATTTGTGTAGGCTGCTGGCTCGGTACCAGGCATTCTCCAAGCGCTGAATTCGGCTCCGTATCCAGAAATCATTTGTAGTGCTAGTTGCATCTCTTTTCTTTTTTTCATATATCTCTTCTCCTTTATTTTAAATAGGCTTCAAATAACCAAAAGAGCCTGAAGCATTTTAATTCCAACCATATTTCAGTACATCGGTGAAAAACTAAATAATATTTAGCTTGCTAAATAATTTGCTGGTGATTTCCCATCAAGGACAGTTTTTCTTTTGATTTCCTTACTAAATTGTCGAGCATAATACTCATATCCCCGGAATTGAGTATAAACTTTGTTAAATAGTAAATAAACGATATAGAAGTTTAATATTTAGGCTGCTAAATAATCATTTAGCCTACTAAACATTAACATAGAGAAAACTTAGAACAAGTTTCTCTCCATTCGTTTCATAAGTTCCCTTAAGATTAAGCGTTCTTCCGGTAAGATTAAATGGAGTAATTTTTCTTGCTGCTGTTTCCATTTGAAATCAACCGGTTTCTCTAATTCTTTGCCTTTGTCCGTTAGATAAATTCGCATAACCCTTGCATCTTGTTCATCACGTTTACGGTATATGAACCCATTTAGCTCCAGCGTTTTAACCATATTTGTTACCGTAGGCGGTTCGCATTTTAAATGTTCACATAGTTGCATTTGTGTTATTCCATCACCTAACCACAACCGAGCGAGTAGTTTATCCTGGCCTACATGAAGATTAAGTTCTCTTAGACTTTCGCTATAATCTCGACGCATTTGAGATGAAATTTTATCTAACGACTCACGAATATCGCATCCAACCTTATCGTTCATAGGTATGCCCCCACTACTAAAATGTATTTAGCGTGCTAACTATAACATGGTGAAAATTTAGTGTCAATTTATCTTAAGGGACCTCCTCACATTTTATCGGATTGAATTTATCTAGAACGGAGGGCAAAAGTATGAATCTAACTCATAAGATGGAACCCTGGATTCACATCAGCGTTTTCACACTGAAATGTAAGATTCTGTTTATTACAACGTTTGCCTATCAACTTGTTGCATTGAGTAATTTTGTTACAGACAATAGAATAAAACCAATTCTCATTTTTTTAAAGAGGGCAATAAAAATTGCCGTAGTACATTTTTTTGTACTTATAGCTTGGTTAGTGTAAAAAAGCTGCCACAATGACAGCTTAGGATCTTTACTTCTTCCTCCGTTACTTTAATACATTTCTTCACAAACTTTTATCGTAAAAAACTGCCGTTAGAACGATCTCTCCTCCCACAACTATTACTTTATCCACCATTTAGTTTTGGAATTTTGGGGTAAACGTTAAACGAATGTGAGCGCTTTGGTTAGTCTACCTGCTCCCCAAACTTCTTCCCGAACTCTTCCATCAAATCAATTATAGGAATGAATTCTTTCCCTTTTGAGGTTAATGAATAATCTACTCGAGGAGGAACCTCTGGATAAACTTTGCGATTTATTAAGCCATCTCTTTCCAGTTCTCGAAGTTGCTTTGTGAGAGAACCTTGTGAAATATCCCATAAAAAGGCTTTAATTTCACTATAACGACGCTCCTTGGTCTTTAAATACCAAAGAATGATATATTTCCAACGTCCAGAAAGTACGTTTTGGGTATAGGCAATGCCATAAACTTCTCTTTGTTCCTTTATACACTCTTTGTCAAATCCATCCTTACATATCCTAGACACCTTTTCACCTGCTTTCTACTGTTAAGTACAAAAAAATGTACTATGTCAATTTTTATTGCCTACTTCAAAAAGATGAGAAATCATTTTATTCTAGTATATGTAACAGAAATACTCAATACGTTTTTAATATCTAATGAATATATGTTTACCGTTTGATAAACATATGATTGTGTAACTTTAAGCAGAATAATTCTTTTATATACAAATTCTTTAGGAGGAACAATAATGAGATTTGGAATTATAGGTGCAGGACCAATAGGGACAATTATTTCTAAAAAATTAGTTAAGAATGGACATGATGTCAAAATCGCAGATGCTCGAGGAATTGAACGTTTAGAAGGAAAAGAGATTGCTGGAACACCTGTGAGTGTAGAAGATGTAATAACTAATATTGATGTTCTAATAATATCTATCCCTTTTCATGTAATGCCAAGCATTCGCAACATTGTAGATAAAGCTGGAGAGGAAGTAATCGCTGTAGACACTTCAAATTATTATCCTTTTAGAGACAATAAAATTGAAGAAATTGAGAACGGGATGGTTGAAAGTGTTTGGGTTTCAAATCAATTAGGTAGACCTTTCATTAAAGCTTTCAACAATCAATTAGCTTATACTTTAGAAAATAAAGGAACCCCCGAAGGTACTAGTGGTCGCATTGCCATGGCGATTGCTGGTAATGACCTATCGCAAAAACAAATAATCATGGACGTAGTAAACGAGCTAGGCTTCGACGCAGTAGATAGTGGTTCTTTAAGTGATTCGTGGAGACAGCAACCAGGAACCCCTGCATATTGCACAGAACTTACAAAAGAGGAACTAACGGAAGCATTGAAAAATGCAAATAAGGAAAAAGCCCCATTCCTACGGGATAAGTTGATAGAGAGTTATCAGCCCGGATATTCACATAAAGATATTGTGAATCTAAACAGAGAAATATATAATTCATAAAACAAGTGGTGCACTCAGTTAGAGCGCACCTTTTTGTATATCCATATATCCCCCATAAAGTTGTGAAGATATATGTGTACCTATTTCCTTTTTGCCGCCAAACAATCATGAATATTATTGGTAATTCTGGGATCTTACAAAAGTCCTTCCAGTCCGATCTCAATTTTTTTCAAAAACAGAATCTAAGTATGATTATGTTTTAAATCCCTCTTCCACTAACCTGCCCCGATAGTTGCATAAGAAAAAGCTGCCTAAAAGACAGCTATTCAAATATATTAGTTTGAAATAGTTGGTACGAGTTTTGAAAATTTGCGATAACAGAAAATAGATAATGTTAATGGTACTAAACTCCATAGATAAAAATATGTTCCATACTGGTTCCATCTTGCGGTTGTTGTAATACCGTCAGCGATTTTTAACCCCATAAAATCCAACTGCAAATTCCCGTGTATTTGACTGTTTGATAATCCGTAACCTTGCCCTTCCATCGCTATAAATAATAAGCCGAAGCACCCTGCAATCCCTAAAAACAACCATCCTACTTTGTTTTTGTTCAATTTACCCCCTACTAAAATTGTTTGTAACAAATACCATTCTACAAATATTGGAAAAATCCTTGTTGAGCTAACCTGCCCCGATAGTTCCATAAAGAAAGAACTGCCTTAAAGACAGCTCTAATCTTTAGCTAACGCACCGAATAGGTTCAACAAGAAACTCATCTTGTGTTCCCTTTATGCACTTTAAATTCTTCTTAAATTAAATACATTTTTCATACTTAAATAACAAAAGCTTTTCAGTTAGCTGAACTTCTCCTATTTTTTCATAGCCAAATTTCTCATAAAAATATTGATTTCTTTTGTTTAAATAAGGAGTATATAAACGCCAAATTTTTATCAATGGAAATTCTGCCTCAATTAATTTCATTATTCTTGTTCCGAGACCTTTATTTTGATATTCATTTGCTATGAATATTTTGTCTAATAACAGTATATTTTCTTTTTTTCGGAGATCTATTCCACCGATATTGTTGTTATTTGACCATATTGTGTAATGAATAGCGTGTTCTATATTTTCGATTAATTTCTCAGGTGTCTCATTTACAGGTGTTGTATTGTGGTCTTGGTATAACTTGTAGTCTTCTGCAAAAGCTTTTTTCTGAATAGTCAACAACATATCTACTTCAGTTAAACTTGTTCTTTTGATAGTAACTTCCACTGATGCACACCCCTTATTTGGATTTCTTTGTTATCTACATATTCTATACAAATTGTGAATTATCCTTGTTGAACTATCCTGCCCCTTTAGTTCCATAAAAAAAGAGCTGATCATGATCGTCACAGCTCATTAGCTATAGTACCTTTTAGTTGAATTAATCAAGTAACCTTCTATTGATAAATACGTACACAATTGTTAATAAAATCAACATAGTAATGATAAGAACCGTTAATTCATAAGGATAGCCAATAAAACTATTGACGACCACTAACAATCCTAACGGTAGAAAAAAAGTTCCACCTGTTACTGTACCTAATAAGGACTTATTTTTTATCACCTTTTCATTAAATCCTGCTAACAACCAGGTTTGCTTTTTCACAGCTACTAAGTACGACACAAATAAAAGAGCTATACCAATTACGAATAATCCATAATCCACCTTTTCACCCCCCAATGACACTTTATTTCCTGCTACTTTTTTATACGAACTAAAAAGGTAAAAGTTTCCTTTTTTCAACTAACCTGTCCCCGTTAGTTCCATTACAAAAAGGTTGCCGGAGCAACCCCTTATTGAAGTAAAGCACCCGTTACCATCCATGAAGCGCAAAAATCAGCGTTTCACCACAGAGAAAGAAAAATTGTCTCTATGTCGATAATGTTTTAATGGCTGGCGAAGAAGGTCGTTGAACTATGGTGCCTTTGAGCCCATCCGTTAGTATGACTCCGACGACCACGGTGTAACACCGACTGTCGCGCCCTTTATAGGTAGCACTCATGGGAGATTAATCCTTTTTTGATCGTCGCGCTTGCCTTTACTTAATTTGCAATGATTGGAGGTTTTTGTTTAACGAGTTACCAAACTCAATCAGATCACTCATAAGACTCAGCCTTTATTTAAAAAGCGTTTTTACTGGGTCTATTTTGTTGTGGTTTTTTCTGGATTTTGAGCTTTTTTAATTCTCATGGGAGCTCAATAAGAAAAACGATACCTCTTATTGAAGTATCGCACTCGTTAGTTTAAGAAGTACATCATTAATCAATCAAATGGTTCTCATCAATTTTCTTTTCTTATTTGAATCTGTAATTAATATTAAAACTAAGATTCTTAGGCTTATTCCAAGTATAATTGCACCTACCCTACTTACTCCCATTCCTACAAACTCCCTAATTAACTTCAAACCAACAAAATGCGTTATGATACCTAAATTTACAAGAACCAATGGAGAAATATATAATGGTAAGCTTGATTTGTGTTAGAACATCAGTGTGACAAATCCCCCACGGAATAAGGCGAACTAAAACCTAACTTCTGTGATTTGGAATGGTTCACCTTCCCAAATGTAACCGCTGACCTTTTCTGTTAAATACTTACAAAACGATTTGCCCAGATTGTATTATAAGTTAATAGAAGCTTTCTATCCTACTTATTTATTTTATGCTTAATATGAATGTACAAAAAGAGAAAAGGGATATATAAATACACAAAGTAAAAAGCAATGTTTGAATACATTTCATTCAATCGCTCTATTTGACTCCTCTCTTTGAGCACATTAGCTATAATAAAGAATAGGACCAGTACAATGAACAGACTTATACGTTGTTTCACATTTATTACTTTCTTAATAGCACGACAACCTGCCCATATTTTCACACTGATATTGGGTAATATGAGAAGTAACCAAATCGAAACAACGATAAATTCGACTCTTTCTTTTTGTCCTAAAGTAAATACGTTTCCCCTTTAAAGGATTTGCAACCCCCTTAGCCCCTGAACCCGGTGATGTCAATCGTTTAAAGGCCTCAGTACTTCCTGCTTCATACAATTTTTTGACCCAAGCTTTTACTTGTGAGGAATTTATAATACCGTAGGCATCCGCAATAGCTTGTTACTACCTTCACCGACAGCAGAATGATTGTCAAGGTATAAAAAAACAGGCTGCGAAATGTATCGCAGCTACTTGTACTCTATATTAAATGGATAAAGGTTCAAGTTCGAAATAACAGTCAACTTTTATTTTTGCACTCTGCCAGAACTTTATCCAGTCTTCTTCTGACATGGGCTTTGAAGCGGGTCCCATCGTCTGTCCGCCAATTTCAAGGGGATCCACTTTCAATTCCTGAAATTTTTTTAGCAGTGAAACGGTGCCCTCTTCCATATAGCCCTCGAGCTCGTCGACTAATTCGTAAATGCTGGCCTGCCTGTCCAGGTCTTTGTTGCCTCGGTATTCATCGATTCTGCCTCTATAATGAATCTTAAATGAAACGGTATGGTCATGTAGATTTACATGTGTCGTAACACGCGAACGGACTTCCCCCAGAGAGACGTCCAATGGTGTAATGATCATGTTATTAAGAAAATGATAGTTGTTTAGAAGCTGAAAAAATTGGTCTTGATTCTTATCAGAACCACCTTTTAACTTTCCATTCCCAAAAAATCCAGTGCCCTCATAGCTAAAATTGTCTTTATCCACCTTAAATACCGGAATGAACGGATCTGAATAAGGAGAATACACTTTTTCCATAAACTCATGAATATTTGTAACTGTAATTTCTCCCTGTTGCCCCTTTTCGTAATGCTTAAACATCCTGTATAGATAGTAATCCAAATCTTCTTGCTGCTCCATACGATTCTTGATAAATGCTTCGAAATCACCTTTTAATACAACGAGATAAAGCCGCGGAGATACATCTGGATCGGTTAATAGCGTGTCAATCAATGATACAATTCCATTTCTGGCAACCTTTTCATCAATAAACAGCATACGGAGCTGCCCGAGCTTAATTTCCCGGTAATATTTTAGATTAAAGCTCCTCCTTCCCTGATCTAATAATGTGACATTGGTGGAAAAAAATTGTTTATCTTCCTTCATGACAGGAGGAACCAATGTAGAGACTTTTAATTTACCTTTTTCTCCTCCCGCTTCAACGGACAAAAAGGTAACAGGCGCAATTTCTTCAACTGTATTGTCATTTGTAAAAGGAGAACAGCCAGTTAAAAGACCTATACTGCTTAATATAAGCATAAATGAAGTGAGTGCCCTCATAGACTGGAACGCCTCCCCTTTATTTTAGTGGCAGCCAGGAGGAGAGATGGAATTAGTAAATAAGTAAAGGCACCAGACCATAATTGCACGTTTGCCCAGCGGCTTAGTTCTTTTCCTTCTCTCCAATAGAACTGCTGAATTAAAAACACACCTGCCAGGACAAGTAAGCACACAGCGTAAAAACCTTTACGTGTAGTTTCTTTATCCTGAGTTCCTGCAGAAATGCGTATGGCACCATATAAACAAAGCAGCAAAACGGATATAAAGAAAACATAGTGAAACATTTGCAGGGAAATCATGATAATTTCCACTCTCTCAAAAACAGGAGACTGAAGGTACCTGATCATATTTACTACCGGAAAACCTATTTTCCCCAGGTAAGTGGTTCCGAAAAAGAACAGACATGCCATGAAAAGCAGCAAATACTCTAAAATAGAAATCGCATTTGCAATCGATAAATATCTCAGCATCTTTTGCTTGGAATTTATCCAAGGCAGCACCAGAATTAAGTATTCCGGTCCTGATAAAGAGGACCAGACCATTAATATGCCTTTCCAGGGTTTATGTGACCAATCTGTTGGGATCAAAGGATATAGATCATGCAGCTCAGCTGCAGGAGGAAAGAAATACGGAATATAAAGCAGGATGATCCAAAAGGTACATAGAAAAGCAATAATGCCAAAGCGCAGTGTTTTTTCCATCCCCTGACTGGCAATATAGGTGCTTATCAGCAAAATAAACAGGATAATCCACGGTCGCTGCATAGCAGGAAAAATAAATTGATGGACGATTTCAGCATACCCCAGAATAATCATACTCATCTTTATAAAAATGAACGCAATCCCGGCAAAGGCTATTATACGAAGCGTCCTCCGGCCTAAAAGATCAACGAATCCATGATACCCCTGCTGCGTATATTTAGAAGACAGGCACTTTGATAAAATAAACAGGTTAATCTGAGATAGGATTCCTACTGCCAGTATCCCTAATAATAAATCCGGCATCTCTAAAAACTTTGGCAAAAATAATATAAAATAAAGCATTTGTGAACGGTTTGCGAATGCAATAATATATCCTTTTCCAAGTTGAGCAGTCTTATCAAATAATATAAAATCCCCCATCTAGTGATCATCTCCTCGGTTATATCTCCATTTAAAGAGAGGATGTAAATGTGCTGGACGCTTTTTCATCCATGGAATAGGAGCCCGAATGAAGAAATCCATCCAATCTCTCCAATAGAAGGGCGCAACCGGGGCAAAATATGGCTGCTTCAAGCTTGTAAGTCCATTAAGGTGTGCGAGCATATAGATCATTCCAAACACAATTCCCGGAATGCCCAGTAACGATGCTAAAATTAAAAATACAAATTGAATGAGTGTGTTAGTCTTACTTAACAGATAATTCGGAACTAAAAAAGACGCAATTGCGGCTACACCCACTAAAACAATTAACACCTTGCTTACAAACCCTGCTTCCACTGCTGCCTGGCCAATAACAATACCACCGATTGTACCCAGAGTTGTGCTTGTTTTTGATGGCATCCTCAAACTGGCTTCTTTAATAATTTCCAGAATCAAAAGCATGAATAGCGCTTCCCAGAAGGGGCTAAATGGCAGTTTACTCCTGGATTCTAATAAAACAAACAGAATCTGCAGCGGAATAACCTGATAGTGATGGGTGGTTAACGCAACGTAAAAAGGGATTAATGTAATAGACGCCAAGTAGCTTACATACCGAAGGCATCGCAGGAAACTGGCAACCATCCATTTGTGGATATAGTCCTCTGATGATTGAAAGAGATGAAAAAAGGTGATAGGAGCAATTAACGCAAACGGTGTATTTGCCACTAGAATGACGATTTTTCCAAGTCCAAGAGAATAGGCGCATTGATCGGGACGATCTGTCTGCTGAAACTGCGGAAAGACCGAATGGATGTGATCCTCCATAAACGCTGCCAGATTCGACTGTTCAATCACCATATCAAAATTTACTTTGGAAATTTTTTTGCGGGCGATATCTACAATATCTGGATTGGCGATTCCCTCTAAATACAGTAATACAACCTTCGCTTTAGTCAGGTACCCGGCAGAAAACTTCTCCGTTTTAAGTTCAGTCACCGGAAGCCTTCTTCGAAGCAAAGTGATATTTTGGTCAATCTGTTCGGTAAAGCTGTCCTTAGGACCGTATAAAATGGTTTCTGTTTCCGATGGTTCAATGCTTCTACCTAATGGATTTTCAAATGGAACAGCCCAACAGCGTCCCTTGCCGTCATCAAGGAGCACATGTCCCAACATCATCAGCTGCTGTGCTTCATCAAGGCTGGTCAGAGCAGCCGCTTTTACTGAGGCAATGCAGGTATGTATCATATCTTCAGAACAATTTTTTAACGGCTGAATGATGGATTCATTTAACCTCTCAACGTCAATCAATGTTCGGATGAAAATAAGAGTTATATTCCGGTCTTTATTAATCCTGTGTTCTATCAATTCTCCATCATCCATATTTGAAATCAGGTCCTTGACAGCAGCTATAGATAAATCATTATTCTTTTGAAAAAGCTGGTTGCCGTCCTTATTTTCATGACGGATTTGATTGCTTTTCTTTTTCCCAAACATATATTTTCTCACCTGAAATCCTTAATAAGTTCTGTAAAAACTCCCGTTCTTTCCAGGATTATTATGCTCATTCCGCCTTTTCTTATCCATTTCCACGTCGAAAAGCCGCCCCTGTCAATGCGGAGACGACCAGTGTCATTCATGCTATTTGTAAAGAATAAAAACTCATTTAAGAAAGAGAGTTAAACCTGGGTTTATGATCTTTCAGGGGAGCCGCAATCTATCCATGAATAAGGCTAGAAGTAGCTGAATAACATCTAAAAGGCCTACTTCTGTGAAGGAAGTAGACCATTATTATTAAAAGGCTGGAGCAGGTAATTCGCCAATTTTCATACGAAGTAAACTATAAGGTTTTTCTCGTAAATCTCTTCCATAATGAAATCTGGCCTGCCGATGTAATTGGTTTACAATGACATATAAGTACCCATCAGGGCCAATTGAAAAAGTATCAGGCCATAGTATTCTTGGATCATGTGCAATGGTTTCCATTGCTCCATTCGGCAATATCTTTCGAATACTGTTATTTTCATAGTCCCCAGCATAAACGATTCCTTTTGCATCGGTGATCATTCCATCAGATGCACCTTTTTCTACCCAATACTCCACATGATAAGGTAAATCCATGTCCGGTATCGTTCTGTCTCTAAGGGCTTCTGTTGAGATCGAGAACAAATGACGACTGGTTAGTGGAGCAAAAAATAATATCTTTCCATCGGGAGAAATCGCAAGACTATCAGACGCCAATCTAAATGGAGAAGTTGAACCGTCTTTGTTTCGATTCATTAAAATTTGACCTTCTACTTTCGGTAAAAAATAGGGATCGGGTGAAGTTGAATTTGCCCCATTTAACCGTCTAAACGCGTTCCCATTTTCTAAATCTACGACGATAATAGCCCCTGGCCCTCTGGAAGAAGAATCCGTTATATATGCAAAGCCTGCTCTTCCAACCCGAAAATCCAAACGTACATCATTCAGATAAGTTGTTGGCAAGACAACATCTTCTGTAAAGGTATATACTCTCCTTATTGTATTCTTGCTTAAATCAACAGCAACTAATTTTGCTCCCCCTTGAATAGGTTCAGAAAAATTTGGTGCCCCTGTATCTAGTACCCAAAGTGTTCCTCTTCCATCAGCAACGATACTTTGGACACTGACGAAAGACATCGTAATATTCCCAGTATTAACTAAATTGGTTTCTACACTGGGATAAGGCTGCAATTCACCCTCAACAATTTCCGCCACAGTAAATTGAACGTCGTCTCCCCATTTCGGAAAGCATACAAAAATACGACCGGTTTCGGAAACGCTGACACCTGTAGGCATAGCCCCATAAAAAGCATGCACCAGTTCAAACTGCCCAAAATATTTTTCCATAGGTAACATAGGTTGCATGATATCCTCCTCATCAAATCCGAACGGATATCACCTATATATGATGAAAATTTTTTGTAGTGCCTGGTTCTCGATAAATTTTTCTATCGTGATGGATGCTGTGGGTTTATTAGTCCAGGAGAAACATGGGAGTTTCGATATAGTGATTCAAACTTCCACTGGCTCTCCAAAGACGGGGAATGAGAGCATCTGAATTTACGTTTGCAGTCAATTTTAGAACTAACATAAAAACTATTATGATTTGCTCCCGTCCAGCAGCCTGATTAGAAAATAAATCTGTCTCATTTAAAGGGGAGTATTTTTAAGTTTAGTGTAACTTTTTCATCCTGAGCATAAGTAAGAATTTTTAGAAGCCTATAAAGTGGGCGGATATTCATTTAATATAGATTATTTAAGAACCTCATTTACTTATGATACGGTTCTGCGAGCTTTATTAGATGCTAAAACATAATCAGAAGAAAACCAGAAGGTAATCTTTTTAATTTCCTTCCGGTTCTCCTCCACCTGTATTTCTTTTATTAAAGAACTAACAAGTAATTTTCTTTCCTCATCGCTAACTATTTCAAACAATTTATTGAAATTTTTTAGGGCAAAAATAATTTCATCCTTATTTATAGAACGTTCATTACTAGTAATTTTACTTTCTGATTTCCTTATATTGCTTTCTAAACTTTCTATCTCTTTCTGTAGATCGTTCATTAACCTGTTGTAAGTGCTACTTTCTAATTCATCTGCAAAATAATCTTTGTCTAGCTTTGCACGTTTATCTAAAGCTTTGTTCAACTGTCTGCGGAAAATCTTCTTATCAGCTATATATGTTTCATTAACCTTCTCATTATCACTGTTAAGCTCTTTTAACAGTTCGCTTAAGATATCATTGTTGTCTATTAGGAATGATATTTCACTCATCACTTTTTGTTCTACAACTTCTTTTTTTATTAAATTTGCTTTGCAAACCGCTTTCCCTTTGCTGTGGTATGCCTGGCACATATAATAAAGGTGGTAGTCATCACTATTTTTCTTCTTTGATTTGCTCATTACTGTGCCAGCACCACACTTTGGACACTTTAATAACCCTGTTAAGAAGAAGTTTCCATTGAAATCCCTATTGGAAGTAAACGATTTTTTTTGGTATTCATTTATCTGCTGAACCTTTTCCCATAATTCTAACTCTATAATTGGCTCATGCACACCATCTACAATTAAGGGTTCAGTTTTTCCCGCCCTTCTCTTTGTATTCCATTCTTGGTGCTTTCTCCATACCATCTTACCTATATAAATGTGATTATTTACAATTCTTTTCGCATTCAATAATAAACATTAATTACACTCTCCTATTACTATCTTTTATTAATCCTAAATGTATGACTACCTTTATACTGACTCTCTAAATAATTTTCTAAATAGTACTTTATATCCTCTGTGTTTTTCTGTATTAAGGTACAGATTCCATCAATCTCATTTTTAAATTCTTCATTTGAGACATTATTTACATTGATACCTCTTATATCTACACAAAAATGACGTCCAACTATTGTAATCACAATTTCCACCTCCTCCATGTTAGGTACATTCAACATATAAGGAAATTAGTTTGTTTTTTAAGTAGCCATAAAAAAAAGAAAAGTTTTTTTGAACTTGTCTTATAACTTATTACATTTTTAACAAATAATGTTAAATGTTTCTTCTAAATAATCATCTATACTACCATCATATTTACTAAGAAAAGCTCGATCTCTAATTCCTTCTCCTATACAAATTAGTTTTGCATTTTGATTAAAATAATTTTTATTGTATTCATTTATCTTGTTTTCAAATTCTTTTATCTCTGCAATTGAAAGGATTATTTGTGTATCTCTAGGTTTGTTTTTGCTAATAAATTCTACAATAGCATCTTTGTTTGACTGTTCAATATCTTCTTTAAAAATTGCATCTAGCATAAAAGGAAAACGATGAATTTCATTAGTTTTTTCTATTACTTTGTTAAATGTAACATAGACAACCCCATTTTTAACTTCGATGATCAAGACCTTTGTATCCGAAACAATACCTTCATTCTTATAACCTGCCGCAGTTTTCGCGATGCTTCCGCTGATGCTTTCAATCAGGACTTCCCCAAACCCGTCAACCGGGATTGATGTCAGAACCCTGCCGACCCTCCCTCTCAGGTCATTATCATGAAATGTCAAACTTTCTTCCGCTGATGAGATGGGAATCAGAACAAATATATTCAGTAAAGTGACGATAATAAAAGAAATGATCAGGGAAATGCCGGCACTCAATCCAGCATTAAGTCCTGAAAGCGATTCAAGCAAAAACCCACTCGCAAAAAACACGGTGAAAAAGCTAAAAATGAGACTTGGATTAAATATATCCGGTAATTCAACTGTTTCTAATGGAACTCCAAATAACTCCATCTCTTTCATCCTTTTAATTCAATTTTTCAAAGCCGCTTACTACTTTAAGGACCAAGGATAAGCGTTTTACCAACAATGATAATACATGGTTATAATCCCCTCCATTTACTTTTATTACCATTCATACTAATGACGCATTCAAAAAGTTTCATTTATTTTAAAAGACCATTATTGAAAAAAATTCATAATATCATTGACAGTGTTTACTTAACATATTAAAATTCTTTATATGTTAACTCGTTACATAACTAGGTTTACATTAGGAGGAAGCACGATGAAGGAACGTCATGAGAAGTTAAGAATGATGATGGTTACAGCTTTATTTGCAGCACTTATAGGAATACTTGCCCAAATTACAATTCCACTGCCCATAGTACCGATTACAGGACAGACTCTAGCTGTTGGTTTGGCAGCTACGATACTGGGTTCACGTTATGGAACCTCTTCCGTTTTATTATACTTGTTCATAGGAGCAGCGGGAGTACCAGTATTCGCTGAAATGTCAGGAGGGCTAGCTAAGATATTCGGTCCGACTGGCGGTTATTTATTATCCTATATCCCGACAGTGTATATAACGGGGTTGATATTGGAAAAAACGCGTTTCTCAGTTGCGATGGCTTTCCTTGCAAATACAATCGGGATGATAGTTACTTTGGTCATCGGTACGGTTTGGTTAAAATATATGAGTTCATTATCTTGGCCAGTGGCATTTGCCAGCGGTTTTGCTCCATTTATAATCGTAGGCGTTTTAAAGGCATTCCTTGCATCTTGGCTTGGCATTACAATCCGTTCAAGGTTAGCGTCGGCTAATATGCTGCCAAAAAAAAATGCACCACTTTCCCAATGATGGGTAAACGAAAGAGAGGGTACCGCTAGTGGTACCCTCTCTTTCATATATATTCAAATTCCGGAACACTGCATAAAAAAAAGACTCTTAAAAAGAATCTTTTTTACAAGTATTTATTGCGGTCCTATCCCCATAAGTCCGAATATGAATAGCAAATGTATATTATCCCCTTTGCTAACCGTAATCATTTTACTATAGTAACAGTAATTTGACAACTATTGAGGACACAATGAACATGCTACCATTTTATTACATAAGGAAGAATACAGTAACGGATTTGGTTACTTATTATTCACTTGATATTCTTTTTTCGTACCATCATCGAAAACGACCTCTAGATCGAATTCTTGATAGTCATCTTTTAAATTAAAAGCTTTTGTCACTTCTTGAATGACTTCCTCATCTGATGAATCTTTGGTGAATGTCAATTTTTCTAAAATCGGGGTCAATTCTTTCATTGCTTCATCACCGTGAACTTCATGTTTGTTAAGTTTGTCCTCGATCGAAGCTTCTGTTTGAGCTCCCATGGTATCATATTCAGCTTCGTATTCGTTATCATTGCCTGTATAATCCACTTCTAATTGAAAATCCTTATAAGTGAAAGGCAGTTTTTCATTATTATCCGTTCCTGTTTCAGGATTATTTTCCGCTTGGTTTTCATTTTCCTGAACCGGCGGGTTTTTCACTTCATCGTTTTCTTCGCCGCATCCAGCCAAAACAAGCATAGACGCAAACGGGACCGATAATATTTTGATTGATCTTCTCATTAGTTTTTTCCTCCTTTAGTTTGGATACGTTATTTATTTCCTAATAGGGGGCATTTAAAACCTCAAGAATCTCTCAGATACATCATATCAACCAAGTGATCATAGTGGAAGGATATAAAACAATACCGCAAAAAAGTGTGTGACAGACCCCCCAAGCACGAATACATGCCAAACCGCGTGATGAAACGGAAAACCGCGCCAAACATAAAAGATGGCTCCAAACGTATAAAGCAATCCCCCTGCAATCAATAACTGGATACCAGCTGAAGGCATCGTTGCTGTAAGTGGTCCCCAAACGATAACGATCATCCACCCCATTGCAATATAGAGAATCGTCGAAAGGAAGAGGAATCTTTTCACATAGAAAGCTTTGAAGACGACGCCAATGATTGCAACTCCCCAAATTATACCTAGCAGTGTCCACCCGAGTGACCCTTGGATCACAAGAAGCATGATGGGCGTGTATGTCCCAGCAATGAATATATAAATGGCTGAATGATCAAAGATTTCAAATATATCCTTCGTTTTCCCCTCTGGAAAACTATGCACTAAAGTGGAAGAAACATATAAAAGAAGCATGGAAACACCATAAATGACTGAAATGACTACATGCCAAGGCGATCCTGTTTGGGCTGAGAATATGATTAAAAACACAAGTGCGGCAATACTTAACAAAACGCCGATACCGTGGGTTATCGCATTGACCACTTCTTCTTTTTTTGTATAAACATGTGTATTAGCCATGTTACAGCTCCTTAATTCCGGCTTAATTTTTTTGTATTCACCTAAAGTATACACCAGATCTTCCAAGCAATATAGAAAAGTGAATATTAACTTGATTAATACCCACTAATTAGATTATCATCTAATTAGATGATAATCTAATTAAAAAAGGGGGATAAAAGTGCAATTAGAAAAATTGGTCGCTTTCCACAAAACGATTGGTGATGTAACCAGGATTAGGATTATATCCATCCTGGCAAATGGCCCAAAACACGGACAGGCACTTGCAGGAATATTAAAATTGACGGCCCCGACCATTTCACACCATTTAACGAAATTGAAAAACATTAATTTAGTGAAGGATCGCAGGGAAAAAAATACGGTATATTATTTTTTGAATGAAGATGTACTGAAGCATTATTCGTCAGCATTACCTAAAATGGTTTCAACTAAGGGGGACTCTAATAAAATGGATAATCAAAAGCTGAATTTAGAACACAAAAAGATCCTTGAAAACTTCTTTACGCCAGATGGCCGACTAAAAACAATACCAGCACAAAGGAAAAAGAAAATGATCATCCTTCATCATATTGGCAGCCTTCTGGAAAAGGGACGTAAATATCCAGAAAAAGAACTGAATGAATTCATACAGTCATTCCATGATGATTATGCAACGATAAGGCGTGAACTCATTATCGGAAGCATCATGTACCGTGAAAACAGCATTTATGAACTGAATCCCCGCGAGATGTGGGCTGACATCGTTTAACGGAAGGATTCTAAAATAAAAACCGGCCTCCCATTTGGAAAGCCGGTTCTTGAGATGCAGTTTATATGGCAAAATGGTGACCGCCGATGATTTTGATTACCTCTAATTGTTTCATCCATTCGCTGTCCGAAATGCTAGGATTCCAAAAATACAATGCATCATTTGTGTAGCCATGAATCGCCAATGCTTCATTGACAGCTCTCTTGGCATCATCTCCTGCTGCTTTGTTTATACTGCCATCAGCAACGGGAGAGAATTGGTTTTTTTGATAGATGACTTCCCGTACCGTATCAGGGAATTCATTGCTATCAAGGCGATTCAAAACAACTCCTGCCACCTCGACCTTCCCTCTGTATGGTTCCCCTTTGGCTTCTGCATGCACAAGCCTTGCTAATAATTCTTTATCTTTATTATTCATTACATGTGGAATAATCAATGTTTTACCAGGTTCGGCAACATTATTTACGTTATGATTGACTTCTTTTAACTTACCGATTGGAACACCGTGCTGCTTTGCAATATCCCATATCGATTCACCTTGTTTAATGACATGTTTGGTTGCCCCATCAGAAGCTTTACTGGTCGTTCCCTTAGGGAAAGCTATCCCAAGTACGATGACACTTAGAGTCATTATCACGGTTATTAATACTGATAATTTCATCTTGTAACCTCCTCGTTAAGCATCTTCCTAGGATAACAGACCATATGGGAGAAAACAGTGCTAAATTTTTTCCAAGGAAATGAAGGAAAAATTTTCACGGTTCAATTTACCTACGAAATTATAATGATTCCCACTCTTCCCGCAGCATTCCCATTCTGATTGAATCATAATAATAACCATCATGATAGCGGCATTTTCTCATTCTTCCCTCTACTTGCATGCCTACCTTTTTTCCAACTGCGATCATACGTTCATTACCTGACCATGTCGTCAGCCCAACGCGCTC
Organism: Bacillus sp. CFBP9009; assembly: GCF_036541465.1. Lineage (NCBI taxonomy): Bacteria > Bacillati > Bacillota > Bacilli > Caryophanales > Bacillaceae > Bacillus > Bacillus sp. CFBP9009. Next base: position 35,496 of record NZ_JAZHFU010000008.1, read on the forward strand.
AATCTCCATTTTTTCGAATAAATAGCCTATGAACAACATTAACGCTTCTGTTCCGTAACCGCCGTTCCAATACTTGGGCTCAAAAATCGTAATTCCGATTTCAAGCCAGCGTGAAGGTTCATGTTCCCAGTAATATACAACAGATCCTATTATTTGAGCGTTTTTTTCCATCAATAGCTCGGAGTAAGCCCCCATTTTCTCATCATAGGTTTTATGCTTCAGTTCTTTATCGATATACGTATGGAAATCAATGAGTTCAAGAGGAAGATAAGGTGCATCCCACTTTTTCCATTCTGGATCGGCTTCGCCATATTTCAGGCTCCATAAACGTTTTAAATCGGCTTGTTTAACATTCCTCAATATGACTTTGCTTCCTTCAATCCAAACATCGTCCAATCCGCTTCCTCCCACTTCATCCATGCTGTACCTTCCATTTTACCGGTCGACACATAATTTAATAAAATATTGCCTTTCTCTGGGTCCATCGAATTCACAAAAATATACACCTTGCCAGGTACCAAGGACTAAGCTCCCTTTATGGATGATCACCTGTTGTGAAGAACCAACCGTACTTGATTTCAAATGGGCAGCCGTGTTTCCTTCCATATGTAAATCCAATGTATGGTTCCATGGGTATTGCTCATCCAGTCTTCTTAGCATATCCTTTTTGACATCGGGATCAGCATTTTCATTAATCGTGATTCCTGCTGTCGTATGTGGACAATATATAAGTGCTATCCCCTCTTGAATCCCATTTTCATTAATGAAGGTCTGTACTTCTGTCGTAACATCAATCATATCATCCCTTTTCGTCGTTTTTAAGGTGTTTTTCTTCAGCATGTACGTTCACTCCTTTTGTCATTTTAATACTCCTTTACCCATAAACATTACATTCATGCTTTAATAAACCAGTCGATATTAAGATTAGCAAACCTTATTATAATTATTTTGTTTTAATATTAAATCTATAAGGGATGAGGGGGGGATTTTAAGTCAACATTTTCAATTAGCCACTCCTGCATATAAAGTGGACCGATTGAGGAAGTATTTCCACGGAAATTCTATTTAAAAGAGAAACCTGCAGATTTAAAATGCTAAGGGGGAGAATGGTTTTAATCCGGATCGATCAATTGAGGACTGCCCGAAAAATCCCATCCAGCTCTTGTAGTTGAAAATCAGATAGGCTATAGGCTTCTAGCCACATTTAATAATTAATCATATATCTTTTAAAGTGACGCAAGGTTTCCTGAAGCGAACCGCATTTTTGTATCACCCTTTCGGCAACGGATTGAAGTTTTGGATTGGATATAAGAAAAGCGGAACCGCTGTAAATCGATGCGCTTTCAGACTGAAGACAAACTCGATGAATCAACTAAAATGAATTTTATCCTCTTGTGTAAGTTGCCGATATATCATTAGTTCTCACCTAATTCTAACTCCTTTATGATCATGCCATCCTTGGTTAATCGGAATAGACCGAACATTACTGGATTAGCTTGCACCAACCCTTCACGCACTAACTCTTTAAGAGTCTGATTTACACAGGATAGATTTCCCCATTCTTTCGGAAGACGGCCAGCAATTTGAATCGGTGTCTGCCAATCAGTGGTTAATGATAGCAACAAGTTTCGGTGTTTTGGGGTCAAGTCCATACTTACTTCCTCCCAGTTTTTAGGTCACCATTATTAATTGTACGTTCTTAATGACTGAAAAGTTTCGTTAATCGGTAATAACAGCTATCTACAATGATTTTTCTTATAGATAAATTATCACTTCAATATTGTAAAACCCCAATTAGCCAAAGCTCGATCGGCACTAAATTGACATCGGACAATACGCTCTGCAAAGATCTTGAATGGCTTTTTCTTCGTATGGAAAAAGCAAAGGATTCGATCGTTGCCGCTTTAAATCAGACTGTACAGAACGTGTTAAAGGACTCTAGACTTTACCACATCCAGAATGGAAATAATTATCACAGCCATTTAAAAGGATGGGTGCAATGATTCAATGGTGTAGCAACAAAAAACATCGATATTTATTAGAGTTGGTTTTAATTTTTAGATATAGTGAGCCATCTATCCTAAGGAAACACGTGCCATCAAGGACACATTCAAGAAGAAATAAATCAAGATCGTAAAAACAGTGTAAAGAAGCCCTTTCCACCAGATAAGTTTATCAAGAAAGAAAACAAGGAGATTAAAGAAAGTTCAACTGATCCTGAGAGTAGCTACTATGTGCAAGAGAACAAAACAGTTTGCCTATTCGTTTCATGCGGCAGCAGAAAATACGCATGATAGTCATCATAGATCCTCTATTTATAACTGCTTCCATCCAATAAAATTCAAAAAGGTTCCGGAATGATGCCATTCCGAAACCTTTTTGTCTACAAACTGAGTGCGGATCCAATGTACGTGGACCCGCTTTCTTTCAGTTTTTTTATATCCGTTTCTTTTTCCAGAATCCCAATATTAAAGCGGTAATGAGGGCTCCTATTAAAATCGCCAGCAAATAGCGGAAAGGATGGTTGACTAGAGGGATGACAAATATTCCCCCATGTGGCGCTGGCAAGGTTACACTAAAAGCCATTGACAGGGCTCCTGCCGTCGCTGCCCCAACAACACTGCTGACGATAACGCGCAATGGATCCGCCGCCGCAAAAGGAATGGCACCCTCTGTGATGAATGAAGCACCCATGAAGTAATTAGTGAAACCGGACTTCCTTTCCATTTCACTGAATTTACTTTTAAAGAATGTAGTTGCAAATGCGATTCCTAGAGGAGGAACCATTCCACCAGCCATTACTGCAGCATGCGGTCCGAAACTTGATGCCTCAATGGCTGCAATCCCAAAAGTGAATGCTGCTTTATTTAAAGGGCCACCCATATCCACAGCCATCATACCCCCAAGAATCAGGCCTAGGAATATGGCGTTCGTTCCGGATAAGCCCTGCAGCCAATTGGTCAGGCCCGTGTTAATTGCTGTTACTGGTTCATTTATAAGAAATATCATGATAAACCCTGTAATTAACATTCCGAATACAGGATATAGTAAAACGGGTTTAATGCCATCGAGTGTTTGCGGTAACTTGGAAAACAATTTTCTTAAAAGTAAGACGACATAACCTGCAAGGAAACCGGCGATCAGTCCGCCAAGAAAACCGGCATTAGCCTGTGCTGCCAATAATCCCCCTACCATACCAGGAGCAAAACCTGGACGGTCGGCAATACTTGAAGCAATGAATCCAGCCAGGACGGGGATAAGTAAGAAGAAGGCACCATTTCCCCCGCCAATATCACTTAATGCTTTGGCAATGGGATTATACTCCGGATTTGCCGGATCGGCTGCCTCGATCCCGAAAAAGAAAGAAAGCGCAATCAGGATTCCGCCCCCGACGACAAATGGAAGCATATTACTTACGCCATTCATTAAGTGCTTGTAGATCCCCAATCCTCCTTTAGCTGAATCACCTTCATCACTTTTATCATTTCCAGTTCCTTTGTAAACAGGTGCATCCTGATTCACGGCTCTGGTTAACAGCTCCTCAGTCTTCCGGATTCCATGGGCAACAGGAACAATAATGACATGTTTTCCATTAAATCGATCCATTTCCACCTGCTTATCCGCTGCGACGATAATTGCATCCGCCTCATCAATCTCTGCGGCGGTTAAACCATTTTTGATTCCTGTGGAACCATTTGTTTCCACTTTGAAATCGATTCCCATTTCCTTCGCTTTGGCCTTTAACGCATCGGCAGCCATATAAGTATGGGCAATTCCTGTTGGACAAGCTGTAACGGCAAGGATTTTACCTCCTTTATTGTTATCACTGGCACCATTACTTGTTTTCTCCTCTTCACTTTCTTCTTCATAAGCCTCCATTTCTTTTTGATTGATTATCTCCAACACTTCCTCACCGGAAGAAGCAGAAATCAAGCGGCCTCTGAATTTATCATCCATCAGTAACGAAGAAAGCCGGGAGAGGGTTTCCAAGTGATCTGCATTCGCTCCTTCACTTGCTGCAATCATAAAGAACAAATGAGCTGGCTGCCCATCAAGCGATTCATAATCCACACCACTGACCGATTTGCCGAAACAGATGGCTGGTATTCTTACAGCATTTGTTTTTGCGTGTGGTATGGCTATCCCCTCACCAATCCCTGTTGTGCTTTGCTCTTCACGTTTTAAGATGGCAGCTTTGAAACCCTCCACATCGTTTAGCCTGTCTGCCTCGGCTAACTTTCCTGATAGTTCATCAATGACTGCTTGCTTTGTAACACTTTGCAAATCTATTATGATTGTATCCAATTTTAACAAGTCTGTAATTTTCATAGAGTCAGCCTCCTGTTAGTTGATTGATGGCAATTTGCGATAATAACTCTTCAATTTTATCCAGTGTACCGAGATCGGATGAAAAGGCTGTAGCACTTCCTGCGGCAAGACTGAAGCGGAAAGCGGATAAAATATCCCCTGTCCTTTCATATGTCCCGATGAAACCTGCGACCATGGAATCACCGGCACCCACTGAGTTGATGACGTTCCCTTTTGGAACATTTGCGGAATATGACTCTCCACCGGTGCAAAGCACGGCCCCCTGTCCCGCCATTGAAACAATAACATTTTGTGCTCCTGCTTCAACCAATTTAGCGCCATATTCTCTAGCATCATCAACCGTTCTTATTTCGGTGGAAAAAAGCTCACCCAGTTCATGGTGATTGGGCTTTATTAAAAATGGCCGGTGTGGAAGGACATTCAGTAATCCCTTGCCACTCGTATCCACCACCACTTTAATGCCGTTATCGGAACATGACCTTGCCATGGCTTCGTATACATCCGATGGAACGCTTGGAGGGATGCTTCCTGACAAAATGAGGATATCATTATTATTCAACTGTTCAATCTGACTAAATAATTGTTGATAATTCCCTTTTGAAATGACTGGCCCTTGGCTATTAATTTCGGTCTCCAGCCCTGTCTTCAATTTGATGTTTATTCTTGTATCTCCAGCTATCTCTGTAAAGTCCGTGAAAATCTCTTCCTGTCTTAAAAACCTTTTTACAAATTCACCTGTTTGTCCACCGATGAATCCTAACGCTGTCGTACTATTGCCCAGCCTTTTAAGCACTCGGGAAACATTGATCCCTTTCCCTCCAGGGAATTTTGCATCATAACTGGTTCGATTCACCTTGCCCATTTGAAAACTTTCCACCTCGACAAGGTAATCGATGGATGGGTTGAGTGTCACTGTATAAATCATTAAATGGTCACGACCTTTACCTTTGGATTTTTATCGAGTTGAGCAACAGCCTCTTCATCATTGCTGTCAGTAAGGATTATGGCATCGCTTACATCTGCCACCTTAGCGAAAGTGGCTTCATTCAGTTTTGAACTGTCAGCAAGCACATAGGTTTCGTTAGAGAGGCGTAATGCCATCTTCTTCAGTAGAGCTTCTTCCGGGTCGGGTGTTGTGAAACCCAGATCTTGATGGATGCCATTCATTCCCAAGAAACATTTATCAAAACGGTATTCATTCAAAAACTGTACAGCATTACTTCCTATAACCGCATTTGTCGAAAATTTAATCGTTCCACCAACTAACACTGTTTTGATTTCCAATTCGATGAGTTTTGGAATATGCATAAGACCATTTGTCAGCACCGTTATATTTTTATCCTTTAAATAAGGAATCATTTCCGCAGTTGTCGTGCCTGCATCAAGATATATACAATCATTTTTCTCTATGAATGAAGCCGCCAGCTTTGCTATAAGTTGTTTTTCAGCTCTTGCTTTGTTTTGCTTTTCCATAGTTGTTGGCTCAAGGCCTTTTCTTTGAAGTAAAGAGGCCCCGCCATGCACGCGCTTCAAGAGCTTCATTTCTTCGAGTTGCACTAAATCTCTCCGAATGGTCGACTCCGAGGCTTGTAGCTGATCTACAAGCTCCTGCAGCTTTACCGTTCCATGTTCTTTAAGGATCGATAAGATGAACTGGTGCCTTTCAGTTGTCAACAATTCGCCCACCTCACTTTAATATCATCATCATATATGAAAACGAAGGAATAATCAATCACAAACATTTAAAAATAATCAAATTCATTCAAAAATACCTTCAAAAACATTCAACTACTATTGAGATAACCTTTCATGAACCCCATTATCTCTTTTTCTATGAAAATATCCTTTCAGTTCTTCACACAAAAAACCCCCATGTCATGATGACAGGGGGTGTTCTTATTATTTTATTAGCCTTGAAGTAAAAGTTGTTCTGGATCTTCCAGCATATCTTTGATAGCCACTAAGAAACCAACAGCTTCTTTTCCATCTACGATACGGTGATCATAAGATAATGCAAGGTACATCATTGGTCTGTTTTCGATTTGATCTCCAACAGCGATTGGACGAGTCTTGATTGTATGCATGCCCAAGATCCCAACTTGAGGGGCATTCAAGATTGGTGTTGATAATAGGGAACCGAAAGTCCCTCCATTTGTGATGGTAAATGTACCACCTGATAAATCTGAAAGTCCCAGTTTGTTGTTACGCGCTTTAACAGCTAAATCCGAAATGTTCTTCTCGATTTCAGCAAAGCTTTTGCGGTCAGCATCCCTTACTACCGGAACAACAAGACCTTCATCAGTGGATACAGCTACACCGATATCATAAAAGTTCTTTTTCAGGATATGGTCGCCTTGGATTTCAGCATTCAATAACGGATATTTTTTCAATGCGCCAATGACCGCTTTAGTGAAGAATGACATGAAACCAAGTTTAACGTCATTTGTTTTCACGAAAGAATCCTTATGGCGGTTACGCAATTCCATGACTGCAGAAAGATCGACTTCGTTAAAAGTAGTAAGCATGGCTGCTTCGGATTGTACTTGAACTAGACGTTTGGCAATGGTTTGACGACGGCGTGTCATCTTAACCACTTCAATGCGGTCATCATTCACTTCAACAGGAGCGGCTGCTTGTTTAGCTGCAGGAGCTTGTTTTGGAGCAGCCGCAGGTGCTGCAGGAGCTGCAGGAGCATTACTTGCTGCTTCCACGTCTTGAACACGTACACGACCTAGTGGGTCGGCTACAGGCACTTGAGTCAAGTCAATTCCTTTTTCACGAGCCAATTTCCTTGCAGCTGGTGAAGCAATAACTTGTTGAGTGGATGATGCTTCTTTCGCTTCTGCTTTAGGAGCCTCTTTAGCAGGAGCCGCTTGTTCAGCCTTAGCTGGTTCTGCTTTAGCTTCTTCAACCTTAGGAGCTTCCGCTTTTGGACCGGCTGCAGCTGATCCATTTTCATCAACGATGGCGATAGCCTGTCCAACTTGGACAGTATCGCCTTCTTCCGCTAAATGTTCAGAAAGTGTACCAGTATAATCTGAAATGATTTCCACGTTCACTTTATCCGTTTCAAGTTCAAGGACATATTCTCCTTTTTCAACGTGATCACCAGGTTGTTTTAACCATTGCGCAATAGATCCTTCAGAAATTGATTCTGCTAATTCAGGTACTTTTACTTCAGCCATTTTATTTCTCCCCCTCATTATTGCGTGTAATTGCTTGAGTCATAATCCGTTGTTGTTCATTTTTATGGACAAGTGGATCTCCCTCAGCCGGGCTTGATCTGCGCTTCCTTCCTATATATGTTACTGAAAGATTGCCAGGAGCCGCTGCATTTAGGCGAGGTTCAACAAATGTCCAAGCACCCATGTTTTTAGGTTCTTCTTGAGCCCAGAAGATTTCTTTAAGATTTGTATATTTTTTCAGGGCTTCCTGAACTCCAGTGAATGGGAATGGATAAATTTCTTCGATACTGATGATTTGCAACCAATCCGTATTTTTTTCAGTTGCCGCTTTTTCACGAAGTTCAACCGCCAATTTACCTGATGCAAAAACAATGCGTTCAACCGATTTAGGTTTTTTGCCCAAAGCTTTGGTTTCTACGAATGATTCAAAAGCGCCTTCACTGAATTCTTCTGCTGTAGAAGCCATCACTTGATTACGAAGCATACTCTTCGGTGTCATGATGACTAGCGGACGGACTTGCTCTTGATCCAAAATCTTAGCTTGTCTTCTAAGGATATGGAAGTATTGAGCTGCCGAACTTAAGTTGGCAACTGTCCAGTTGTTTTCAGCCGCTAATTGAAGGAAGCGTTCCAGTCGTGCACTTGAGTGCTCTGGTCCTTGCCCTTCATAACCGTGTGGAAGCAGCATGACAAGACCTGATTTTTGACCCCATTTTGCACGGCCTGCCGCGATAAATTGGTCAAAGATCACTTGTGCTGTATTAGCGAAGTCACCGAATTGCCCTTCCCATAATACAAGTGTCTCAGGTGCAAATACATTATAACCATATTCATAAGCCAGAACTGCCGTTTCAGTAAGCGGGCTGTTATGAACAGCGAATGATGCTTTGGCAGTTTCAAGTGTGTGAAGTGGTGAATATGTTTTGCCATTAACACTATCATGTAACATGATATTACGTTGTGCGAATGTTCCACGCTCTGAATCTTGTCCTGTCAAACGGATTGGTGTGCCGTCACTCAATATGGATGCAAATGCCAATGTCTCGGCATGAGCCCAATCAACTTTTCCGTCAGCACCAAAGGAATCCAAGCGACGTGATAAAATCTTTCCTAATTTTTTATTAGGAGTGAATCCTTCCGGCCACTTAACAAGTTCTTCGTTAATTGTAACAAGTTCTTGTTTCGGAACTGCCGTTTCAATGGCTGGAAGTCCTTTTTCAATAATTCCAGGAGGATTACACTCTTTAGAAGCTTCCGGTTTATTTCCGGAAATTTTCGCATATGCATCTGCAAGCCTTGTATCCACTTGCTCAGCAATCGCTTTAACTTCAGCTTCAGTGAACTCACCAGTTTCAATAAGTTTTTTCCCATAAAGCTCTTTAACGGTTGGGTGCTTATGAATTAATGCATACATTTCAGGTTGAGTCACCAATGGCTCATCCATTTCGTTATGGCCGAAACGTCTGTAACCGATCAGGTCGATCAAGAAATCCTTATTGTATTTTTCACGGTATAGGTTAGCAAGGTTCACAGCAGCCATACATGCTTCTGGATCATCTGCATTCACATGCACGATCGGCACTTCAAAGCCTTTTGCCAAATCACTAGCATATAAGGTTGAACGTGAATCTTCACTTTCCGTTGTAAAACCGATCATGTTGTTGGCGATGATATGGATGGCGCCCCCAACTTGATAACCGCGTAAACGGCTTAAGTTAAACGTTTCAGGTACAATTCCTTCACCCGGGAATGCTGCATCACCATGTATCAGGATTGCAAGGGATTTGGAAATGTCCTGAACAGGGAATCCTTTTTCTGAACGGTCTTCTTGAGCCGCACGAGAATACCCTTCCACGATAGGACCGACCACTTCCAAGTGACTTGGGTTATTGGCAAGTGTAATCCTTGCTTTTTGTATATTAGCTTTAGTAATCTGTTTATCCAGACCTAAATGGTATTTAACATCACCGGTCCATCCATTGTTAATGCCTGTTGAACCTTCGGAAGGAACCAAATCTTTATTAGGTGAATGTTGGAATTCAGAGAAAATGACCTCATATGGCTTTCCTAATACATGTGCAAGCACATTCAAACGTCCACGGTGAGCCATGGCAATATTCACATTCCCCGTTCCGTTTTGAACAGTTTGTGAAATCATTTCATCTAAGATCGGAACCAAAGCATCCAGTCCTTCAATAGAGAAACGTTTTTGCCCTACATATGTGCGGTGAAGGAATTTCTCGAAGCCTTCTACTTCATTCAATCTTTTAAGTAATAGTTCTCTTTTCTCTTTTCCCACTTCCGGGAACATGTTTCCGGATTCGACCATATCAGTAAGCCATTGCTTTTCATCCAAGTCATTAACATGATGAAATTCAAAGGCTATCGTTTTTGTATAGAGTTGTTTTAGGTATTGTACGGCTTCGTATCCGTCTTTCACGTCTTCAGGTGATTCCGGACAAATTAAGTCACCCGGTATTTTCCTTAAATCATCTGCAGTCAAGCCATATTTTTCAAAGTGAATTTGTTCAGTGTCCAGAGCTTCTTCTTTTAAAGGATAAATATTTGCAGCAAGATGTCCGTATGCACGGATATTTTCAGCTAAATTAACTGCAGACATAATTTTCTTCATTGGAAGAACTTCTCCAGTTTGTACAGTTGGTGCACTTCCAGTCGTTGTTTCTGCCGATACATCGAATGAAGGAGGACCAGATACTTCAAAAAAGTTTTTCAGTTCCGGATCCACTTCTTCCGGGTTGGCTAGAAATAAATCGTATTGCTCCATGACATACCCAAGGTTTGGACCTGAAAAAGTTTTCCATTGGTCGTATACCTTAGAATCATTGATGGTCATTTTGTAAACCCCCAAATTTTTCTCATAATTTTTTTCATTTCGTTTTATCCATCCCCAAATTTCTTTCTTCTAAATTTTCCCCAAATATATGATATATATAAGATATATAATAAATAACTTTGGTTATTGAATAATAAAATTTTAAAGGATAAAACGTTTTCAGATGTTATATTAACATGTTTTTGTCGAAATATCCAAAGGTTAAACCACTTTATGCAACCTTTTTTAAACTATATTTCTGTTTAATTCGTCAAAAATCGCTTTTAATTGTCTTTTTTGCTCATTTAAGTCTTTTTTTCGCTAAAAAAAGAATTTTGTATTTTTGTATAATGATTATTTTTCAGGTAAATTTAACTAGTTTGAAAACCCTTTCACCTCAATCAAACTTCCAAGCTGTTAAACTCAGATTGCCATATTGAAAGCTTCTGTGCAGGAGAGCTGCTTTTTTATTGTCATCCCCTGACCCCATTGCGATGACCAATGGAATGAAATGCTCTTTGGAAGGCACAGCCTCTGTACTGTAAGGGCCGATTTTTTCATAATTGAACAAAGATTGTAAATCCCATTTCACGATTTTCTCTTCGACCCAGTTCTCAAACTCGATTGCCCATCCTTCTGCAACATGCATATCTTTCTGAATTTGGGTGAAATTATGGACAATTCCACCGCTTCCTATGATTAGGACATTACTTTCCTTTAATTCTTTCAGTGCTTTCCCAATTTCATACTGCTTGTCCAATGGCAGCGCAGGACTGATGGACATGGATACGGTCGGGATGTCAGCTTCTGGATACATGATATGCAAAAGCCCCCATGCTCCATGATCCAGGGGGCGCCTTTCATCTAGTTCCCCCAATACACCTATCCTGGACAATAAGGTTAAAATTCGATCTGAAAGCTCAAGGCATCCCCTGGCAGGATAAGTTATCTGAAATATTTCTTCAGGATATCCTGCAAAATCATAAATGACTTCATGCTTCCCTACTGCAGAAATCATTTGATCTTCATTTTCCCAATGTGCTGACAAAATAACGATGGCAGCAGGTTTCTTCATAGCTTGCATAAAACCCTTCAAAAAAGAAGTGTAGCTATTCTTTTCCAAAGCCAATAGCGGTGTTCCATGTGATAAAAACAATGATGGCATCATAGAAACGATAAATCCTTTCACAATGTAATCTCTATATCCTATACCTTAATTTACTATAGATAAACAATGTGTTCATCAATTAAATTGCATTTTTGGGGTTGTCTCATCAATAGTATCAAAGGTATACCCTTCTTTTTTTAGGAATTCAATTATATCAGGCAATGCTTTCACTGTATTTTTCATACTATTGATATCATGCAATAAGATATTAACATGCTTTTGATCTTTCGTCCCTTTTTGTACAGCAGTAATGATTTGTCGTTCACTTATTGACGGACTGATGCCATCTGTCGAGTCAATGGACCAATCAATGTATATATACCCTTTGTCCTTTAGTTGTTGAAGGATTCCATTGATGATGGGTTTAGTGGCAGCCTGATGCCGCAGACGATTATTCGAGCCGCCAGGAAGGCGCACAATTCGGCTTTTTAACCCATACTCCTTTTGAAGCATGGTTTCAAGTCTATTCAAGTCTTGAAAGAAACCCTCAGTCGATCGATAAATGATGGAATAATCATGTGTATATGAATGTAGGGCAATCGAATGACCGCGGGAAATCATTTCCTGATAGCTTTCCTTTGCGTATGGCTCTTCGTTGCCTTTAACGAAAAATGTGGCTTTAACATGATAGCGGTCCAAAATATCCAATATCTTCATGGTATTCAAAGATGGTCCGTCATCGAAAGTCAAATAAGCGATTTTCTGATTTTCCTTACTTTTTAGGAGCGGTGTCATCTCTTCAGGTACCATTGCATGCACTTGAATGTTTTGCACAGCCACAAGAAACAAAATAATAATGAAAGAACCCGCCATGGAAAGAAATAATTTAAGCTTACTCTTCATAGGTGTTGCATCCCCTTCCTTTTGACCATTAAGATGTACCAATAAAGGGGTTTCATGCGCAACAAGGCAGCGGTAAAAAATACCGCTGCCTTATAATATGAATTATCGATCGACATTAAAGTAACGAGCTTCAGGATGTGCAAAAACAATGGCGGAAACGGAAGCCTCTGGTTCCATCATGCATCCTTCAGTCAATTCCACTCCAATATCTTGAGGTTGTAACAGGCGGAATAGCTTCTCCTGGTCTTCCAGATTAGGACAAGCAGGATAACCAAAAGAAAACCTTTGTCCGGTGTACTTAGCGGCAAATCGCTCTTTCATGGACATTTCAATAGGATCGCTTATGCCTAAATCATCGCGCATTAATTGATGAATTCTTTCCGCGAACCCTTCAGCTGTTTCGAGAGCAAGTGATTGAAGGGCGTGATTTTTCAAGAAATCACCTTCAAGCTTAAGTTTTTCTGCCCATTTTCTGATTCCTTTTCCGGCAGTGACCAGGAAGAAACCAACATAATCCATTTGCCCGGAGGAGACCGGTTTCGCGAAGTCCGCTAAACAAAGATGCGGATTCGTATCTTGCCTTGGAAATTCGAAAGTTTCCAAAACCTCATGATGATTGTCCGGGTTGTATACCAAAAGCTTATCGCCTTCGCTTTGAGCAGGGAAAAATTGATAAACTGCATTCAAGCCATAATCCGGTTCCGTCTTAAGGAATTCAATCAATTCATCAACGAGATCATTGAGCTGCACCGCTTTTTCATTCCCTTGCTTAAGCAATTCGGAAACTTTACCCTTTAACCCCAAATGATGACCAATCAGCATTTGCCTATTAATATATGGCTGGATGACATCCAATGGATAGTTCTTCAGGACGTGACGCTTGATGTCACGCGGTATTTGAACAGGAACATCGCTTAAAGGGGCAGCTGTGGACTGCTTACGGACAGGTTTTTCCAGCGTTGCGGCAATGGCGGCATTCGCTTTCGACCTTTCTCGTTTCTCGACTAACTCTTCCAAGTACACCACTTTTTTGTCAGAGTCATGTAAAATATTCGTTACTGCCAAACCATCCATCGCATCTTTGGAATATAAAACCGGTCCTTCATATTCAGGTGATATTTTAAAATCGGTGAATTTACGTGATAATGCTGCCCCTCCCACTAATATTGGGGTATCTATTCCCGCTTGCCTTAAATCCTGAGCGGTTAAAACCATTTGCTGTGCAGATTTGACAAGTAACCCAGATAGGCCAATGATGGTTGGCTCATGTTTTCGAACCTCTTCTATGATTTGTTGCGGTGCCACCTTGATCCCTAAATCAATGACTTCATAGCCATTATTGGATAGGATGATATCCACTAGGTTTTTCCCGATATCATGCACATCTCCCTTGACAGTCGCCAAAAGGATTTTCCCTTTCTTAGCACTATCTTCAGAGTTTTCCATAAGTGGTTCAAGGTGAGATACAGCCGCCTTCATCGCTTCAGCACTCTGAAGTACCTCTGCGACAATAAGTTGGTTGTCATTAAACAACCGCCCCACCTCACTCATGCCATCCATCAATGGTCCATTGATGATTTCCAATGGGGTATCACCGCGCTCAATCGCTTCATTTAAATCATCAACCAATCCTTCTTTCGTTCCTTCGATAATATAGTTACCTAGACGTTCGTCCAATGGCAGGATCACACCATTATCCTTCTTCTCCGCTTTTTTTCCACGATAAAATTCGGTAAAAATCGCTAAAGTTTCAGTTGAAGTCTCAAACAGGAGTGCCTCAGCCAGTTTCACTTCCTCTTCCGGAATCAGTGCGAAACGTTCAAGTTTTTCTGTATTCACGATGGCATAATCGAGTCCCGCTTTTGTACAATGGTAAAGGAAAACTGCATTTAATATTTCCCTTCCCCTCGCTGGCAGACCGAAAGAAACGTTAGAAATGCCAAGTATCGTTAGGCATTCTGGAAACTTTTCTTTAATAGCCTTTATTCCATTCACCGTCTCTAAAGCAGATCCGATATATTGTTCATCTCCTGTGCCTACAGGAAATACAAGCGGATCAAAGATGATGTCACTTTTGTTTAGACCGTACTTATTGACGAGCAGATCCACAGACCGTGTTGCCACTTCCAATTTCCGTTCAGCATCGACGGCCATCCCGATTTCATCTATGGTTCCTACGACAACGGCAGCACCATATTGATGGACTAAGGGTATTATTTTTTCAAAGCGCTCTTCACCATCTTCAAGGTTTATGGAATTAATGATCGATTTTCCTTGTGAATGTTTTAATGCTTGTTCAAGTACAACTTCATCCGTAGTATCGATGACCAATGGGACTTTCACTTTTTTGACGACCTCTTCTACAAATTCCTTCATATCGCCAAGCTCATCCCCATCAGGATCAGCAAGACAAATATCAATGACATGGGCGCCTTTTTTCACCTGGTTACGTGCAATTTCGGCTGCTGGCTCGTAATGCTTGCCGCGTATCAGCTCCTTGAATTTTCGGGAACCGATAACATTCGTCCTTTCACCTACGAATAAAGGACGCATTGAATCATCATAAATGAGCGGCTCTATGCCTGATACGGCATGACCATGGGCAGTTTCCGTTACTGTACGGGGCTTCATGCCTTCGAGGACCCTGGAAAGTTCTTTAATATGCTCTGGTGTCGTACCACAACATCCGCCTATGATATTGACCCATCCCTTTTCGGCAAATTGCTTCATTTTCTCTGCCAGGGAAGTAGGTGACTCATGATAGTGGCCTTCTTCATCAGGGAGCCCGGCATTCGGATAACAACTGATGGCGCTATTCGATATATCGGCAAGTGTCCTGATATGGTCTATCATGAATTCCGGCCCTGTTGCACAATTAAGGCCGACAGCTACTGGTTTCATATGTTCAACCGATAAATAAAAAGCTTCTATGGACTGGCCGGCAAGTGTCGTGCCCATTGGTTCGATTGTTCCGGATATGATGACAGGCACATCTTTTCCTGTTTTTGCAAATGCTGCTTTGATTCCAGAAAAGGCAGCCTTGACATTAAGCATATCCTGACAGGTTTCCACCAACAGCAAGTCTACACCGCCATCCAAGAGACCCAGTGCCTGTTCTTCATAAGAATCGGTTAAAATATCAAAAGTCGTTCCGCCCGTTACGGAAAGCGTTTTTGTAGTGGGGCCCATCGAGCCAGCTACATACCTTGGCCATTCCTCATTGGAATACTTTTCACAAGCTTTAACGGCAAGCTCAGCTGAAATTTTATTTAGCTTGTAGGCGATCGTGCTTATTTGGTATTCCTCAAGAACGATGCTGGTCGCTCCAAAGGTATTTGTTTCAATGATATCTGCGCCCGCTGCTAAATATTTTTCATGAATGGATTGGATGATTTCCGGTTGCGTCAGTGATAAATATTCATTGCAGCCCTCGAATTGTTCCCCGCCAAAATCTTCTGCTGTCAAATTCTCCGCTTGAAGCATGGTTCCCATCGCCCCATCAAGTAGGAGAATCTTTGAATTTAACTGATCTTGAATCGCTTTTTTATTCATGTACTGCCACCTCTGATGTCTGTTTACTATCGACTTTTCTAATATATTTCGTAAGTTCCGCCGTCATTTCATAGCGAAGGAACGGAGTGATTAAATATATGCCCTTGAATTTTTCCCTTGCCGCGTCCACCAGTTCCCGCGCGATATTAACCCCTTCCATCCTTGACTTTACAGGGTCATCCCCCGCTAAAGCCATGGCCCTTCTTACGTTATCAGGCAATTTGATGCCTGGGATTTCATTATGGATGAATTCTGCGTTCCTGGTGCTTGTCAAGGGCATGATACCGATGAAAATCGGTGTTTCTAAATGTTTTGTAGCTTCATGTACTTCTTCGATTTGCTCCACCGAATAAATTGGCTGTGTCAAAAAGGATTGAGCTCCGCAGGAAATCTTCTTTTCCATTCTCAGTACGGCTTTATCCAGATATTTCACATTGGGATTAAACGCTGCCGCAATTTTAAAATTCGCCCTTTGACCCAAACTTTGACCGGAATAGGAAAGGCCTTCATTAAATTGTTTGACCATGCTTATAAGGTCAAAGGAAGATAAATCATAAACCGAGGTGGCACCCGGGAAGTCCCCTATTTTTGAAGGATCTCCGGTGATGATCAATAATTCATTCAGCCCCACCGTCTGCAGTCCCATTAAATGTGACTGCAGGCCAATCAAATTTCGATCACGGCATGTTATATGCACCATCGGATTAATATTCAATTGGTTCTTCAGTAAATTAGCCAGTGCATCATTCGATATCCTTGGTGAGGCAAGTGAATTATCCGCTAATGTAATGGAATCGACCCCTGCTTTTTTCAAAACCTCAGCACCGGTCATGAAACTCTCTATTCCCAGCTTTTTCGGTGGATCAAGTTCAACTAGGATCGTCCTTTCCGTCTTGGCCTTTTCGTACAGCGGAAGTTCCAATTCTCTTTCGTTCACTTCAATTATTTCTATTTCACGGGATTTCGTAACTTTCTCTTTTACAGGAGCAAAACTTCCGATCGCATTCTTTACAGCTTGAATATGCAGTGGCGTCGTTCCGCAGCACCCGCCTATAATAGCGGCACCTTGCTCACGAAGTTCCAGGGCACTTGAACCGAAATATTCAGGCACAGCTTTATAGACGAGCCTTCCATCCACATAATCCGGAAGGCTGGCATTAGGGTATATGGCAATCGATGCTTGCTTTGGCAAACTCACTTCTTCCAAGGCCCGGATCATATGATGTGGACCAAGACGGCAATTCACCCCAACAACATCGGCACCCAATTGCTCGAGTTTTTGAAAGGCTTCATTTAAATGGATTCCATTTTGGAGATTACCCAGTTCATGCATCGAAACATTTGCGATGATCGGCAGTCCAGTTTCATTTTTAACGATTTGCAGGACGGTTTCCAGTTCCTCCAGGTCATAAAATGTTTCCAAGAGAATTCCATCAGGGTTTTCCATCAACAGACTGTATAGCTGTTCACGAAAACCCCGTTTAATCTCTTCCATGCTTAAATCCGATTTCCTGATACTCCGCTGTGCCCCTATGGTACCGAAGACATACGCCTTTCCTTTTGCCGCTTTTTTAGCAAGAATGACTCCCTGGCGGTTGATTCTGCTAACTTCATCTTCAAGTCCATACCGTTTCAATTTGTTGAAATTGGCTCCGTATGTATTCGATTGAAGAATATCTGCACCAGCCTCCAGATAGGCACGGTGGATGGATTCTATTTGATCCGGATTCGTGCAGTTTAATTCCTCATAACATTGATCGATGCCATTTGAGTACAATAAGGTCCCCATTGCCCCTTCCCCAACCAGCATTCTTTCTTTCACTTCTTTACGAAAATTCATCATTACACCCTCTCTCAAAAACAGTCCTGTTTTTGTCGTATTTTATGAGTATGAGAGAAAAGGAAAAAAAAACCTTCTCAAAGAAGAAGGTTTTTTGAAACATTCTCCTCATCTATCAAGCTCTGCTTGCTGGATTTAGCACCTTTGCCTAAGCTGGTTGCTGAGGTTTCTTCGGGCCAGTCCCTCCACCTCTCTCGATAAGATCCATTTATATAATTTTCACAAGATTTCAAAATTAGATTATATTTAATTTACATTAATAATCTGTCAATTTCAATACCTGATCGACATTTTTTTCACTTTTGCAAAAATGATTCAATCTTTTGCAGCTTGAACCCTCTTCAAGATTCTTTCTTTCCAGTCTTCCGCTAACGAGTCTAGAGTAAGTAAAGCCTTAGCGCCTTCCAGCCCATCTCGTTTATGGAGGATTACCTCTGCTGCATAATGAACTGAAATTTTTTCTTGCAAACGATCTATTAGCACGATTTCGTTTTGTTTATTTATCGTTCCTTCTTGAAGCACTCTTGCAAAATAACCAGTGAAACTCGTTTTCAGCACGAGTTCCAAAAACTTAGGTTCTTGATTGAAGTGGGAAATGGTTGAACAAGGTATCCTCCCCTGGTTAATTTGAACAATCACTTCGCCTATTTGATAAATATCGCCGATATACGTGGCTTCTTCCCTCATCCCCGCTACGGTTAAATTTTCACCGAATGCTGGGATATCCAGCTTTTTAGAGAATTTTTCATTCCATAATGAATAATGCTCAAAGGGGTAAAAGCACAAAGCCCGATCAGGACCTCCATGGAACTTTACATTACCTACCCCATCACCAATTATGCCTGATTTAGTCACTGTCACATTATCCTGTGCTTGTTTATCCATGGCTGAAAAGATATCGACATGCGAAAAATTTTCATGTTTCGGCTTCCCCGCCTGAAGTGATTTTATTTTTCCATTTTCCATTTTGCATCTTCCATTCATATTTAATTTATATCATCCTATATGTATAAATTATACTAAAAATCCATTATATTCAGTAGCTTTTATAAGTATATGAAGTGAAAAAGCCACACGAGCCGTTAAATGGGCGAAATATCATTGATTTCCAGAAAAATTCATAGGTTTGTTTCAGTAATTTTGTTGCTATTTCAGAATTAAATATGGTAGAATATGAACACAATATATAGTCGAAAACTACAACCGTTCGCCTATATGTTGATTTTCACGATTGAATTCCTCATTGTCGCTCTTTAGGGAGCGAATTTTTTTGCCTTCATTACCATCCATCATTTTCTTTTAATTCCATTCATATCCTCAAATCGTGATTCACTTACCTATTTGCACTTTCCTTCCCTATGCAAATCCCTCCCTGTAAAGTCACTTTCATTCCCTTATAAGAGGCCTGATTCCTTTCTAAAACAAGCAGAAAGCCGAGCGACACCATATGTCTTCCGCTCAGCTTCCTGTTTAAGCTTGTTTCTTTTTTTTCGGTGCCGCTTTCTTTCGGGTTATCTTTTTCTTTTCCGGTTCATCATGTTTCGTTCGGTCAATGGATGCCTGTAATGCCTCCATTAAATCGGTTACATTGTTGGAAACTGGTTCTTTTGTTTTGGCTGTAATCGTCGTCTGTCCCGTTTTCTTTGATTCAATCAATTCAAGTAACGCGGTTCGATAGTCATCGGTGTATTTTGTCGGATCGAAAGTAGTCGTTAATTGATCTATCAATAATACGGCAGTATCGATTTCTTTTTTTACAATGGTATCATTGGCTGGGATATTCGGAACATCCGCTGTGGAACGGACTTCATCCGGATAATGAATCGTTTCCATCACCAAGGTATTATCAACGACTCGGATTACCGCCATTTGTTCTTTAGAGCGAATGATGATTTTCGCTAATCCTACCTTATTCGATTCCATGAGGGCCTGCCTCAAAAGGGAATAAGCTTTTATCCCTCCATCATTAGGGGACATGTAGTAACTCCGATTGAAATAAATAGGATCTATTTCTTCAATTTTAACGAAATCCACGATTTCCACGGCTTTTTCTTCATTTTGTTTTTTCATTTGCTCCAGTTCATTGTCTTCCAATACAACAAATTTTCCCTTTGTATACTCAAAAGCGCGGACTATATCATCCTTCCCCACTTCTTTCTGGCATACCGGACAAACTTTTTCGTATTTAATCGGTGAATGACATTCCTTATGCAACGTCCTTAAAGAAATATCCTTATCCTCCGTTGCAGCATGAAGTTTGATCGGAATGTTCACCAAACCGAATGATATGCTCCCCTTCCACATCGTATGCATATTCGTCACCTCATAACTTATTTTTAAAGAGAAGAACAATTTTATTATTCCCCTTTGTTCAAAAAAAAACGAAAAAACAATTGCCAACTCTAACACTTCGTTTTTTTGGCAAAATAATGTTAATCATTATTTGCGGAGGTGATACAAAAATGAAACCGATGCTGCCAACCTATTACCCCGAAGCCCCCAACTCCAAGGATTGGCGTTATGAAGTCAAATATGACGGCTTTAGGGCTATTTTAACGATTGACTCCGATACCATAAGCATTTCGAGTCGGAACGAGAAGGAATTATCACCACAATTCCCAGAAATCATTGCTTACATCAAAGAACTGGATCTGGAAGAATATCTCCCGCTTCAGTTAGATGGAGAATTGGTCTGGCTTACCAATGAAGCGAAAGCTGACTTTTTTCAAATACAGTGGCGAGGACGTCTTGGTAAACAATCCTTAATATCTGAAAAAGCCCGCTTTTCCCCATGCCGGTTTATAGCGTTTGACCTGCTTCGCATCAACGGAAAAGACTTAGCAGCTAAACCTATGGAAGAACGTAGGGAATTAATGTTGAATATGGGGGCAAAACTTGGCTTTCCTATTCCGCCTGATCCCAACGATAAGGCTTTGATACAATTAATAGAAAGTTTTGACGTTTTGGATAGTGCCTTGAACAAGGTCACCCTATTAGATGGCGAAGGGGTTGTCGCCAAGGAAATTCGAGGTACTTGGCAAGAAGGAAAACGTACTACATCTTGGATTAAGGTGAAAAACTGGAAGACCGTTTCTTGCTTCATTACAGCATTGCACAAGGAAAATGGTTACGTTTCCCTCGCAGTTTTCAAAGAAGGTGCCGTAACGAAAATCGGAAGCGTTAAAAATGGACTGAGTGCTCAAGATAAAAGTATATTGCATCAATTGATCAAGCAAAATGCATCAGACGAAGACGCACAATTTTTTTATATCCATCCATCCATTTGCATAGAAGTTCAATTTCTACACGTATATGAAGAAAATGAATTGCGTGAACCTCAGTTTTCGCAATGGCTTTTACAAACGACTCCCGATGAATGTACCTGGGAGAAATTTGTGCTAGGCCAATACACATTTCCAGATACGGTACAAATAACTTCCAGGGATAAACCGCTTTGGATAACAGAAGGTAAACAGGTGGTAAAAGTTGAATACCTTCATTATTTACGGGAGGTTTCAGCTTTCTTCTTACCCTTCTTGAGGGATAAACTGCTTACGACGATCCGCTATCCTCATGGCACTTTGGATAAAGAAAGATTTTTCCAGAAAAACAAACCTGATTATGCGCCGGCCTTTATTAAAACGTTCATGGATGAGGATATCGAATACATGCTGTGTAACGATATTGAAACGCTTCTTTGGTTTGGTAATCAGCTTGCATTGGAATTCCATGCCCCATTTCAGAAAGCGGGTAAAACAAGACCCGACGAAATCGTCCTGGACTTGGATCCCCCTTCCATCGAATTTTTCTCCTTTGCGATAAAGGCCGCACAGGAAATTAAAAAAGTGATGGAATCATTAAGAATTAAAGCTTTTGTAAAAACTTCAGGTAACAAAGGACTGCAAATTCACATCCCACTGCCTGAAGACAGATTTACTTATCAGGAGACACGCATATTCACCGACTTTCTCGGTGACTACTTAACAAGTTCCAACCCAAATGATTTTACAACGGAAAGAATGAAAATAAATCGGCACAATCGACTTTACCTAGACTTTGTGCAGCATAGTGAAGGAAAAACCATCATCCAGCCTTATTCCCCACGGGGAAATTCTTTCGCGGGTGTGGCTACACCATTGTTTTGGGAGGAAGTGGACGAAAACCTCCAGTTAAAGAACTATACGATTGAAACCATCCCAAACAGAATAAAAAGGGATGGATGTGCTTTTATGGATTACAGACTTGTCGATAATGGACCAGCCTTTTTGGAAGTTTTGTCGTTCCTAAAACAAAAAAAGACCAACAACTGAAGTAAACGTTAGAAGTCGCTTTATTTTATTTGGCAACCTTGAGGGAGTGTAAAATGTTGATTGGAACGTAGGGCGCTGCTTTCCGAGGACGATCCGTTTTTTAAATAAGAAAACTGCAGGCAAACTCGCTTTTCTTCGAGTTTGCCTGCAGTTTGAAGATTTCTTTATAAATTTGCTTTCAAATAACTTTGCACTTCATCCTGAAGCTTGGCATATAAGCTTGTTTCCAATTCAAAATCCTCTTTTTCAAGCATTTCAAATTTTTCAGGCTGATCTAAGTCTATTTCAATCGATACCTTGAATTCATAGGTTGCGTTCCCGATTAAATCAATTGAATACTTTTGGCTTTCTTCATCATGATGGACGACGCATTTAACTTTTCCGCCGTTATTGTAGACAGATATTTCACTTTCCAATACGTTTAAACCAACAGAGCATGTTACAAGGCTTGAAGCCGACATCGCCGTTCCACATGCATTCGTGAAGCCTACTCCCCGTTCGAATGTCCGCACATAAATGCTCCCTGGTTCCAGCTCTTTCACAAAGCTGACATTGACACCATCAGGGAAAAGTTCATTCGGTTGATTGACCTTTGTTGAAAGTTCTTCCTGCAAATCACTTTGTAAAACATCACTATCGACGAGTGTGATCAAATGTGGATTAGGAACCGCCAATGCCGAAAATAGCAGGGTATCATGAAGTTCCGGCAATGGTTCGTTTTGCAGCTGTTCTTTAGCCAATACAAGAGGTAGATCCTTCACATTAAAACTTACTGGTGAAATTTCCACCTTGAAAGTCGGAATGCCCTCATAGATATCTTCCGTTTTTTCCACGAGTAGATCCGCCTTCATTGTTTCCACGATCATTTTATCTAACCCCAGAACGTCGTTCGCGTAACGTGCAACACAGCGAAGTCCGTTGCCGCACATCGAGGCTTCCGATCCATCTGCATTAAAGACACGCATCCGGCAATCGGCATGTTCACTTTTCATTACGAACAAAATACCATCCGCTCCAAGCTTCTCCCTATTGCATAGGGCCTTCGCGAAATTTTTCCGCTCTTCTTCAGTAAACGTCAGGGTTGTAGTCAATTCATCAATGATTAAGAAATCATTTCCAGAACCATGGCTTTTTAAACCTTCAATAATCATTCTGTCACATCCTCTAATATGCTGCTTGTCATTTTTCATTTTTTAATATTCTATATCATAGCATTTTCAAGATGGATGTGTCATCGCGTAAATTACATTAAATCCATTTTTCCGACGAAAAAACCAATAAGAAGAGCGGTTGGAATAAGAATTAACTCATTACAACCGCTCTTTTGAATTATTAATCGATCATACCAATGATGAAATAGACGATAAACATTCCGGCACTCACATACATCGGGGCTGACACTTCTCTCGCTTTTCCGGTTACAAGCTTCAAGAACGGGTACAGGATGAAACCGAATGCCATTCCATCGGCAATACTGTATGTGAAAGGAATGATCGTGATGATCATGATTGCAGGTATGCTCTCGGTTAAATCACTGAAATTCAGCTTTTTTATGTTTCCGAGCATCAAAATGCCAATGATAATCAAGATGGGGGCAATGGCGCTATCAGGGATTACTTTAATCACCGGTATAAATAACAGTGATAGAATGAATAGCACGCCCGTCACCACTGAAGTAAAACCAGTCCTGCCTCCTGATGCGATTCCAGCTGCCGTTTCTACTGTTGCAACGGTAGGACTCGAACCGAATAAGCCTGATAATAGAACGGACACACTTGTCGCCTGCAGCGACTTTTTATAGGCATCCTGGCGGTTGATACTGTCTACATGCCCGTGTACAAGACCAATATTTTCAAAAACAAGAACCATCGTCATCGCAAATACACTTATCCAGAATTCAATCCGGTTTACTTCCAAGAACGATAATGAAAAGAAAAGATCGCCGTAGGAAGCTGTGTCTATGCCTGAAAAATGGATTTCAGATAGTTGAACCGTCCCGAACCAATAGGCAATGAGGCTGCCTGCCAGGATGGTAATCATGAAATTACCGGGGACATTCTTGATGAACAGCGTGATTGCCAGTAAAAAGGTCAACACCGTTGCACACACCGCTGGATCGCTTAAATCTCCGAGTGCGACGATTGATGATGAACCTCCTGTGATTATCCCGCCCTTTTCAAGACCGATTAACATCAAGAATAAGCCAAGACCGACAGATATGGCTTCTTTTATCGAACTTGGAATCGAATCACTGATTAACTTAGAGTATTTTGTAAAAGCGATGACTACAAAAATTACCCCTGAGATAAACACAGCACCAAGAGCCGATTGCCAAGATAGACCCATTCCTTGAACCATGGTATAAGCAAATAGGGCATTTACGCCCATTCCTGGAACGAGAAGGATTGGGACATTCGCCCAAAGTCCAATCATGACACAGCTTAAAGCAGATAAAAGAATCGTGGCGATCACTGCACCATTAATCGGTATGCCCGCTTCCGATAAAATCAGGGAATTCACGATGAGAATATAGACTATCGTAAAATAGCCGACCACTCCAGCAAGGATTTCACGTTTTCCATTCGTTCCATAGTCGGAAAAATGAAAAAACGTTTCCAAGTTTAATTTCTTCATGTTGTATCCTTATTAAATTTATCCCTCGCCCACCCGTTTGTATTAGTGACAAACTACACTTGGCGATTTTAACAAAAAAAAGGATAAAAATAAATAGTAATGATAAAAATTTGAAAAAAACTGCCGGGAATGATCCCGACAGCCTCGATGAATATATTATTTTTTTCCTTCAGAATACCCATCGACTACCAATTCCAGCTTCCCTGTATCAGGGGAAATGATTAGACCATGCACAGGAATATTTTTAGGGATCAAAGGATGTCCTTTAATCACTTCCACACTGTTCTTACAACTTTCATAAACATCATCAAATCCGCGAAGCCAACTGCGGATATCGATTCCTGCAGCTCCAAGTGTATCAATGGTGCTCTTTGGTATATCACGTTCGATCATCTTGTCTACTACAGAATCGGCATCGACTGACGCCATCCCGCAGTCATGGTGAGGTATGACCAATACTTCATCTGCCTTTAGCTCATAAATAGCAACAAGGATACTCCGCATGACACTTCCGAATGGGTGGGAGACGATTGCCCCGGCAGTCTTCAGGATTTTGACATCGCCATTTTTGACATTCAAGGATTTTGGCAATAGTTCAACGAGCCGAGTGTCCATACAGCTTATGATGACCATCCGTTTTTCAGGAAACTTATCCGTCCTATACTTAACATATTCACCTTTTTCTACAAACTGTTCATTATAATCAAGAATCTCATTAAGTAAACTCATATTTACCACCTTTTTAAATGTATTTAACCTATGTATTCCACTATGATTATATCAAATATTTAAAAGATTTGCTAAAGGGTAACCCTAATCAATTTGAACGATGATTCAGAGTGGCTGCACAGAAACCAAAGACGATGATTTTAGGAATTTCAGCAACATTTGATGAAAAAGAAAGTATGGGTGTATTTGTCTTGAATCGTTTCCCCCACTCCAAAGGCATCCAGCCTTCTTGGTATGAAACGATCTTTTCCCCGTCTTTTGTGACAATCTCGAAAGAATTCACGCTCCCCGGCGTTTCGATGGGCATCCATTCCGTACCGTCTTCCTTATAGATCATTCCATTGATTTTCACGAATGATCGATTTTCTTGATACGATCCTATAATGCCGCCCTGATCATCCATGATCGTCATTTTATTGAAAAGCCCCCTTTTGATATGGTACTTAGCCAGCAAACGCCCTTCATGGTCCACCAGTTCATATCGCTTGGTCATGAGCATCGACAAGAAATTGGGTATCATCCACATGAACCACTTCATATTCAAATCCCGTATCTCGCCCATTAGTGACCCATCAGGCGCAAAAAGGAGCAGGCGCAATGTCGGTGCTGGCATAAAAGTCAATAAAATATGTTCATTTTTTAATAACCCGGTATTCGTCCCCACGAGTTCATCAGGCAATTCATTCATTCTATTTTCATATATACGATGACTGACAAATTGGGCAATGCTAAAGAAAATAAAAGGAGACGTGATCAATAATATATTGCCCGGTATCATCGCAAAAATATGGAAAATGAAAAATACAAATGCCAAAAGAAGAGATATCCAAGATGCATGAAAATTAGAATTACTCGTTTTTTGATAATATTCACGTATATTCATATCCCGCTCTGCTCCTCACTCCTTACAAGAAAGATTGCCGCCTTAAGGGCGGCCATTGGCTAGCAGTACCACAATCCGCCCGGCATCCACTTCCTAAAAGTGCATTGAAGTAAATATCATAATACTTTATTCGCGTTAATATGATCTATTCCCTTTTTTAATTAATGGCAATTCCCAACATGGTTCATTACAAAAAGGGTTCCGTATTGAACGGAATCCTTTTACATCATTCTATAATATCCTGAAAATCAACGGGAACCTGTAATCCGTTCCTTCATAAGCCCTAACAGCAGCAATGATGGTGAATACGACTAAAGCTATCCCGATAACCGGCAATAGCAAGAATCCAACCAATACTATAGTGAGTATCCCTGCGACTATTGAATATACGGTGTAGGAAATGAAAAAATTCAAGTATTCCCTTCCGTGATAATCCACAAATTGTGACGATTCCTTCTTCAATAACCAAATCACCAAAGGACCGATAAATGCTGTAAAAAAGCTGATCACATAAATAAGGGCAGCAAACACTCTTTCATCTTTATTAGGCATAGTGTCTTCTCCTCCTTTCTCATATGAATAATTACGAATCAAATGAAAAATAGTTTCATTTTTCCTTTCATTTTATTCGAAAAAAGGTAAAATTGGACTGCTTTTTCTTGATAAAGCCAATAAAATCCGGACATGTTCATCATTCTTGTGCATACAGTTTAAATAATGGATTGTCCTATACCTTCTAGAATGGAGTGATGTTTTTTTGCTGAATGAATTTCAAGCCTTCATCCTTGGGATCATTCAAGGCTTGACTGAGTTTTTACCTATTTCAAGTACTGGACATTTATATTTAGGTCGGCATATTTTCCATCTTGACGAGGCCGGCATTTTTCTGGATACCATGCTCCACATCGGAACATTGCTGGCGTTATTGGTCGTCTATAAGAATGACATAATTGCCATTTTGAAAAATCCTTTCTCCAAAATGACTCTGCTTCTCATTGCTGGGACGATTCCTGCAGTGATTGCCGGCATTTTACTCGGGGATTGGTTTGATGGCCTTTCAAAAACAGGTGTCACCATAGGCTGGGAATTTTTAGCGACCGGACTGATTTTATGGGTAGCGGACGGAGTGAAAAAAGGGGCCAAATCCCTTAATGAAATTTCCATTAAAGATGCGCTGATTATCGGTACCTTCCAAGCTGCTGCCATCATGCCTGCTCTTTCGCGCTCCGGCCTAACTATTGCCGCCGGCCTCTTCTGCAGATTGGATAGGGCCACCGCAG
The DNA here is from genome assembly GCF_036541465.1 of Bacillus sp. CFBP9009. Classification (NCBI taxonomy): domain Bacteria; kingdom Bacillati; phylum Bacillota; class Bacilli; order Caryophanales; family Bacillaceae; genus Bacillus; species Bacillus sp. CFBP9009. The sequence continues at coordinate 63,082 of NZ_JAZHFU010000008.1, forward strand.
CCTATTTTTCCTTTTTGCTTTCAATTCCTGCCATTACGGGGGGCATCGTATTTCAGATGAAACCGATTTTTACTGGAGATGTTGAACGGCTTCCACTCACTGCGCTTTTCGTCGGAACCCTGGCCGCAGCAATCTTTGGTTATATAGCCGTAGTATGGATGATCGATTTCTTAAAAAAGCGTTCACTGAAAATATTCTCCATTTATGTGTGGGCCCTCGGCGCAATCATTTTATTCATGCAATTCACAGGTAAATTTTAAAGAAAAAAGCGGGCGAAAAAACCAGTTTTTCAAGGAAAAATGCAGGCGTTTGCCTGACGATTTCACCCTTCAAGAAAAAGTTGAAATTTGACGAAAAAAAAAGGCAAAAAACCTATTCCCAAACCGTTTTTTTTTTAGTATTATACCTTCGTAAGGTTCTTTAGATTTGCATATTTTCTGACAATAAAAATAGGGAAGGCAAATGGTGCGCCACCGGTTTCCGGTTCTAGTGGGTTCGATTCCCACCCCGAAATTTTTTGATGAACGACTTAAAAAATTTCGAGGGTGGGCAGCGACTACGCATAAGAACTGCCCTCAAACGGAGGGACGGAAATGTTAAAAAAGAGAGATTTCACAGATTGTTTTTCTCTTTATGAACAAATGACGCATCCAGATGTCTTCCCTTTCGTGCGCCATAAGGTAGATTCATATGAAGAATATGTTTTCATTACTAAGCAAACGATCGAAGCCGAAGATGCTGGGCAACTCATTTCACGAACAATCTTGGATGAATGGGAAAATCCCATCGGTTGTATTTCTTTATACGATATTGAAAATGGTGCAGGTTTCTTAGGCACATGGCTTGGCAAGCCATATCATGGAAAAGGGTATAATGCCATTGCAAAAGACGCTTTCTTCAAAGAGCTTTTTTTCGAGCTCGGTTTGGAAACGGTCTTCATGCGTATTCGCAAAAAAAATATCCGCTCTATAAAAGCCGCAGAAAAGCTTCCCTATGCCGTCAATGCCAACGAAACTAGAAAATCCCTTTATGATCAGATCAATCATGAAGGCGATATCTACGATTTGTATGAAATCCCTAAAGATTTATACACCTTTCATATCCTTAGACAGCATGATGATGACGAACAGCAGTTACTTGAAGCATAAAGCGAAGAACATTTCAATATGGCTTTGTTTATCTTTTCATATAATGGCCGGAGCTTCCAAACCTGGAAAGCTCTTTTTTCCATTTGCATAGGATGTTTAAGATAGATTGCTGCAAATCCCTATTCTTTTTAGGGATATTTTTTTATAATGAATACAATTGACCAATTCATCAATATATTCAAAGCGTCATTGAAAGGACTTAATCATGAAAAAAACATTTGCTTTTATCGTGCAGCTTATCTTCCTGCTCATCATTTGCAAGCTCGGTTATTATTTAGCCAATTTACTTCAATTACCCATACCAGGCAACGTCATCGGCATGATTCTGTTATTCGGTTTATTACAGACGAAGGTTATAAAAGTCGAATGGATTGAACTTACTTCAGGATTTTTGGTAAAGCACCTAGCCTTTTTCTTCATCCCCATTTCAATCAGTTTAATGACAATGGGATGGCTTTTCATTAAATTCGGTTTGCCATTGGCACTTACATTGGGAGTCAGCCTGATATTTGGATTCATCGTTTCAGCTTGGACTGTTCAGAAGCTATCCCATAGAGGAGAGGTTAAGCAGCATGACAGCGCTCATCACAACATATAGCATCTTGATAACCTTCCTTGCCTATTTCATTGGAAGGAAAATATATGCTAAACATCCATCACCTTTTACGACGCCCGTATTTTTCAGTACGGTTACAATAATTCTCGTACTGCTGATCAGCGGTTTGGACTTCGAAGATTATTCACCGGGAAAAGACATCATCACCTATTTCCTGGGACCGGCTACCGTTGCTTTGGCCGTACCACTTTATAAAAATAGAAAGATAATCGTTAAATATGCAATGCCGGCAATTAGCGGCATGATATTTGGTCTTATGGTCACATTGATCATTGCCTTCGCCATCGCTAAAGCATTTTCTCTTCCGCAATTCATACTCCAAGGATTGGCGGTTAAATCCATTACAGTGCCCATCGCTGTTGAAATCACGGAACTTTATGGCGGAAATTCCAATATATCAGCAGCCTTTGTCATTTTGACTGGGGTACTGGGTACGATGATCGCTCCAAAAATGATGGATAAACTAAACATCACGATGCCCTTCGCTCGTGGTATCGCTTATGGTACGATCGCTCATGGTCTTGGAACTGCTCAAGCTGCCCAGGAAAGTGAGTTCACCGGGGCTGTCGCAGGTGCGGCAATGGCTATCGCAGGTATCCTTATTTCCTGTTTTTTTCCTTTTATAAGTAATTTTCTATAAAATAAAAAGAACCGTAACGTCAATGACGTTGCGGTTCTTTTTTATGATTTATCTTTTTTGCAGATCGTCGTATAAACGCCTAAGAATATAGGTTTTATACAGCTCCAGCTTTTTTTTCTCAATTGGATGATAGCTTATCCCTGCAGCTTTCAGCTGCTGAATGAACCATCCTTTGGAATATTCATAAGCCATTCTACCCCCTCCTCTGTTCGAAAAAGATATGCTGCATAGAGGGGATTGATACTTATTTTTTTGCAGCCATTACTTGAAGTAATAATTCATACATTTCAGCTGCCGTTTTGAATGGGCGTTTTTGACGCATTTTTTCCTGATATTCATCCGATTGTTCCAATAAATCCGCTAATGTAGCATTAAAAATCCGGTCATTTAACTCTTCTTCTTGAATGACTTTACAAAAGCCCTGTTTTTCAAAGCTTGACGCATTCAGGATTTGATCTCCGCGGGATGCATTGGCACTTAGAGGGATAAGCAGCATCGGCTTTTGCAAACCAAGGAATTCAAAGATTGAATTTGAACCTGCCCTTGACACAACGACATCAGCAGCCGCCAAAAGATCGAATAATTCTTCATGTACGAATTCAAAAGGAGCATATCCCCTTTGTTTCAATTCCGTTTTCACATTTCCCTTCCCGCAAATGTGTATAATCTGGTAATCCTTTAATAAGGCATCTAGGTTATCTGTTATCAGATTATTGATTTTAACGGCCCCAAGGCTCCCGCCCATAACGAGTAACACCGGTTTGTTATTCGTGAATCCACAGAATGCCTTACCAGCAGAAGCGCTTCCCTTAAAAATCCCATCGCGCAATACAGCGCCTAGATACATGGCCTTTTCTTTCGGAAGGTCTTTTTCCGTTTCCTGGAAAGTGGTGAAAATTTTCGATGCAAGTGGCATGGCAATCTTATTAGCCAGACCAGGCGTATAATCCGATTCATGTATCGCAATCGGTATTCTCAGCATCCTGCCTGCCAAAACGACTGGAACCGAAACGAATCCACCTTTAGAAAAAATGAAATCCGGCTTGGTCTTTTTTAATATTTTTCGTGCATCAAAAATCCCTTTTATGACCCGGAAAGGGTCTTTCATATTTTCAACAGATAGATAACGTCGGAATTTCCCAACGGAAATCGTTTCATAACGGACCTCGGGAAATTCCGTTTCGATGATATTTTTTTCAATGCCTTTTTTTGAACCAATATAAGTAACATCCCAATCATGCTTTAAAAATTCCGGGATGATTGCTGCGTTAACAGATACATGACCGGCAGAACCGCCTCCGGTAAATACTATTTTCTTAGTCAATATTTCCACCTTCCAAACTTAAAAAATCACTTTGCATCCATATTACCATATATCCTTGCCATTAATAACTTGAAAAAGTATTCAGTGAACCGTAAAATCCCCATGATGAAAGTAATCATCGATTATTTTTCCTTTTTCAGCATGAATATATTATAATCTTAGTATTCTACAATACTACAAGATACATTGGAGGAGTAATACATTGCAAGAAGTTTCTGAATCACTCAATCAATTTGATGGGATCGAAGCCTGGACCAAATTAGGAATTTCCATTGGCATTTTTCTAATCTTTCTTTTGCTTCGGAAAGTATTTACTACATATATATTCAAGTTCTTTCTACGAATTGCAGAAAAACGTAAAGTAGAATTTGCCGCCAACTTAATGCTCGCAATAGAACAGCCGGTAAGATGGCTTATCGTTTTGATTGGTGTTATCATTTCACTACACTATTTTCCGATTGACTCACCTTCGGTTGAATTAAGATCAAAAATATACAGATCATTTTTTGTCTTCTTAATAATTTGGACGATTTTCAATATCAGTTCGATCTTAACCATTTTATTTCCGAAATTAGTAAGTAAATTCGGACTTGAAGTCGATCAAATCGTCATGCCGTTCTTTACGAAAATCATAAAATTAATCATCATTGCTTTTGGTGCTTCCATCATCGCGGAAGAATGGGGATTTAATGTCGATGGATTCGTTGCAGGGCTTGGATTGGGTGGATTGGCTTTCGCTCTTGCCGCTAAAGATACAGTCAGCAATTTCTTCGGGGGTATCGTCATCGTTACCGAAAAACCTTTTACCATTGGAGATTGGGTTAAAACTCCAAGTGTGGAGGGGACCATTGAAGACATCACATTCCGAAGCACCAAAGTTCGAACTTTTGCTCAAGCTTTAGTTACCGTTCCAAATGCGACCCTTTCGAATGAACCGATCATCAACTGGTCCAAGATGGGCAAAAGACAGATTGCCTTCCATTTGGGTGTGAATGTCACGACACCAAAAGAAAAATTGGAAAATGTCATTAAAGACATAGAAAGAATGCTGATTGATCATCCTGAAGTCCATCCGGAAACGATTTTGGTTAAATTTGATGAGTTCAGTCATTCCGGTTTCAATCTTTACCTTTATTTCTTCACGAAAGCGACGGACTTTGGAGGATATTTATCAATCAAAGAAGATGTGAACTTTAAAATAATGGAGATATTGGAACAGGAAGATGTACAAATTGCCATTCCGTCCCAAGCCTTCATTCTTCAAAAAGACTCAAATATGGAAGCCATGAATGATTTTGAATCCATGCGCGACTGACAAAAGGACTTGCCCAAAACGGCAAGTCTCAGACTGTAGACAACCTCTAGGAAAATCGAGGTTGTCTACAGTTTTTTATGGCTTGTACAAATTTTGACGTTGATTATAACGTAAGGCACTCGCTTTCCGCGGGCGGTCCGGGAGCCTCCTCGGCGCCCTTGCGCCTGTGGGGTCTCCCCTGGACGCGCTTTTCCCGCAGGAGTCTCGCACACCCGCTCCAATCTACTTTGTTTTAACTTTTAGATAGAACCCTTTTGCCTAAAGTCTTTATTGTTTTAAAATAGACTAATTAAAACTTGAGGTGATGAGGATGCTTTCTAAACATGATTCTATTCAGCGAGATCAACTTGAAATGATTACTTTAGATCAACTGGTGCCAGCAAACCATTTGGTTCGTAAAATGGAAGCTGCCATTGACTTCTCTTTCATTTAGATTTGGTAAAAGATATGTATTCAGAGGTAGGACGCCCAAGTTTTGATCCAGCTAAATAAGTTAAACTGACCTTCATTTAATATACCTTCATTATTCGTTCATGCGTAAAACAATTGAATTGAAAGAAGGTTGAAACAAATATGGCTTACAGTTGGTTCTTTGGCTCAGCAGTTGTCATTAAGATACGATAGAAGTCTGTTCAAACAAGTCTGTATCTTTAAAGCGTCGTTTAATTTTCCCCGAACATTGAGATATGAGGCACTTTATCATGGAAATCATATCGCACTGGCTTTCACATGTGTGGAATCCACGTATACTTGCTCTGCACTTATTAACTTAAATAAGCGAAAATTCAAAGGGAATTTCAAAAGGGGTTCGGAATTTTTTAATTCCGAACCCCTTTTGTCTACAAACTGAGACTTGCCCTAAACTGCAAGTCTTTTTTAGCTTCAAATAAAAACTCTTAAAACATCACATGCTTATGTGATATAATTCTTTCATTGTGTTGAAAATTCCAAATATTGATATTGAGGTACTTTAATGAATCAGACTTATACTAAATCACAAAAGATCCGCCTGTTATTTTATATATTGATACCTATCCTTATAACCCAAATCAGCATGTATGCCATGACCTTTTTTGATGTGATGATGTCGGGACAATACAGCACTCAGGACGTTGCTGGCGTCTCCATCGGCAGTTCGCTATGGACACCCGTGTACACGGGGCTGAGCGGGATATTGATTGCCTTAACGCCGGTGGTTTCACAGCTGGTCGGTTCCAGGCAGTCTAAATCCGTTTCCTATTCCGTGATGCAGGCCATTTATTTAGCTGTCGCTTTAGCCTTGTTCATATTAATCATTGGGGCGTTTTCTTTGAACCCTGTATTGAATGCCATGGACCTTGAAGATAGTGTACACATGGTTGCTCATGATTATTTGATCGCACTTTCACTCGGTATCATTCCTTTATTCATTTATAATGCGTTAAGGGCCTTCATTGATGCTCTGGGGCAGACCAGGATTTCCATGATCATCACCTTATGTGCACTCCCGGTAAACGTCCTTTTTAATTACCTGTTAATCTACGGGAAGTTTGGATTCCCCGAACTTGGCGGTGTCGGTTCCGGGTACGCCACTGCCATTACTTATTGGTTAATTGCCCTGGTGGCCATCCTTGTTGTAATAAAAATCAACCCGTTTTCGACATATAAGGTTTTCAATGAATTTTTCCGGGTTTCCTGGAAAGAATGGCGGGCTTTATTATTGATTGGGGTCCCCATCGGGCTGGCTATCTTTTTTGAAACAAGCATTTTCTCGGCCGTCACCCTTTTGATGAGTAAGTATGATACCGTGACAATTGCATCGCATCAGATTGCCATGAATTTTGCGTCCCTGCTTTATATGATACCGCTAAGTATATCCATGGCTTTGACGATCGTCATTGGATTTGAAATTGGGGCAACCCGTTATAAAGATGCAAAAGTGTATAGCTGGATTGGCATATCGATGGCCTTGACGATGTCGCTCGTTTTGTCGACCATCCTATTCCTCTTCCGTGAACCTGTGGCTTCTTTATACACAAAAGATCATGAGGTAATGATGCTGACTTCACATTTTTTAATATATGCCATCTTCTTTCAGATATCGGATGCCCTCCAGGCACCCATTCAGGGTATATTGCGTGGATATAAAGATGTTAATGTCACATTTGCGATGTCACTGGTCTCCTACTGGATTCTCGGGCTTCCCATTGGCTATTTTTTTGCAAAGTATACCGATATGGGAGCCTTTGGGTATTGGATCGGCTTAATTACCGGCTTGGCTCTCGGAGCTATAGGCTTGGCGGCTCGCTTACGGTTCATACAGCAAGTGAAATATAAAAAAATGGCGTAAAAAAAGAGTGGGGCTGAATTACCGGCCTCACCCTTTTTCATTCTCACGCTAGGCTTTATATATTTTCCCAAGAACATCCTTACCGCCTGTTACCGGTATGATGCTGCCGGTAATGAAATCTGACTCCTCATCACAAAGAAACGTGACGACCCTCGCTATATCTTCGCCTGTACCCGGTCTGCCGACCGGAACCGTACCATCCTTTTCTGCCCTCGCGCCCCTGATTTCCCCCTCTTTCCAATCACCTACGATATCACCAGGACAGACCATATTCACGGTGATGCCATGTGTAGCTTCTTCGGCAGCTAAAGTTCTTGTCAAGGAGGTCAAGCCGCTCTTTGCCGCGGCAAAAGCAGAACGATAAATCCAGCCTGGTGCAGTTTCACACCGTTCAAACCCTAATGTAATGACTCTGCCCCAGTTTCTACTTCGCATTTGCGGAATAAGTTCCTTCGCAAAATAGAAAAAACCATTTAAATTCCCATCCATGATGTACTTCCATTCATCACTGCCATATTCAGTCATGTGTTTACGATCATGCATATATGGCCCTGCGTTATGAACGAAGATATCAACATGGCCAAAGGCCTCCAAAATCTTTTGCAAAATATTGCGGCAATCTTCTTCACTTGACGAGTCACCTTGAATCGCAAGTGCCTTAACATGGTATTTTTCCTGTAATTCATCCACTAATGCTAAAGCTGCCTTTTTACTTTTCCGATAAGTAATGATAATGGACATTCCATTATCCGCGAGTGAAAATGCCATCCTTTTGCCGATTCCCGTTGCTCCACCAGTAATAAAAGCTACTTTTTCATCCACAGGCCTACCCTCTTTATCTAATGGATTTTACTTAATTATACATAAGTTTATTCCATTTTCTATAATTTAGTAATTATATAAAAGAACCTATGGGCTTTAGCTGCATAAAATATAACAAATAAACCTGTCAGACCATAAGCAGGAGAGAGGAATTCAATATGTTTCCCTGGAATTCACTTTTTTCTTTTAAGAATAACCCGAACCAAAAGGACTTTATGAAAAATATGCAGCAAAGTGATGTACAATCATTCATTGAAAAAGTATTTTCACAAGTCATCCCTGACAATATGCAAGGTATGATGAATCAAAATGATGGCGGCTCACAAAAAGTAAATGCCAGATCTGAACATCCTTTACATGCCGAAGTATTTGAAACCCACTTATATGTCTTCGTAAGGATTCCCATAGAAGATGAATCTTGGCTAAAGAAAATGAAACTTTACCATACATCTAACCAATCCATTATCGAGGGGATTCCTGAAGAGTCAAATCGGCATGTCATAACACTCCCCGCAACTGTTAAGAAAAAAGGAGCATCCGCCCAATATAAAGAATCAACATTGGAAATACGTCTTCAAAAAAGTTTCAATACACAGTATTCAGAAATCGATGTATCCGAGATTTAAGTTGCTTCACCGGGACCTCGCTGATGATAAGGTGCGGTTCCTGTTATTTCTTGGTTCAATTTTTTTAGATTTGGGTACATTATAGAGAACCAATCGATGTCACAATAGATTTTTTTCCATGGAGTGGAATGATCCATTCTCGCAAAAAAAAGCGCACCCCATGTTAATGGGATGCACTTTTCTATTAATCTATTATTTTCCGATGAATTGTTGAGTCCAGTAGTTACCAGATTCTACATAACCTACTCCAATATGAGTAAAGCTAGAATTCATGATGTTTTCACGGTGTCCTTGGCTATTCATCCAAGCTTGTACCACTTCTTCAGGTGTTTGTTGACCTTGTGCGATGTTTTCGCCAGCTGTTTTATAGCTGATTCCGAATTGTTTCATCATATCGAAAGGTGAGCCGTAAGTTGGGCTATTGTGGTCAAAGTAGTTTTTATCTTTCATGTCTTGAGACTTGATACGTGCAACTTTGCTCAACTCAGTGTCGATTTTAAGAGCTGCCAAACCTTGTTTTTCACGTTCTGCATTAGTTAATTTAACAACTTCTTGTTCAAAAGCACTTAATTCAGAGCTTGTCTCTGGTTTTTTATCAGTTGATTTATCAGGTGTTACTTCTGGTGCAGCAGGTTTTGCTGCAGGTTTTGCTTGGTTAGTTGTTCCAGCTTCTTGCTGAACTGGTTTTTGAACTGGTTTTTGAACTGGTTTTTGTTGTGCCTGCGCTGCAGGTAAAGTGATATTGTATTTAGCTAGATATTGGTTAAGGACTTTTTGCATATCCTCTTGATTCATAGATTTATATGTTACTTGTTTAACAGTATCACAGTTGGCTGCTTCAGCTTGGTTAGCTCCTACTCCTGTGAATATAATAGCTGCAGCCGCTGCTGCTGACATAAACATTTTCTTTTTCATTCGTATTTCCTCCTGTGATGTTCGATTTGTGTTGTGCTTTGCTTCTGGAATTATCATAACATGCACTTTTTGTAATAAATGCACCATCAATTTCCATCGAATTCATCAGGATACGAAAGAGAAAATATTATTATCCTAGTTTCAGAGAAAACTTGCAAGAATGCTTTACCTATCTATGTTTCTTTCGGCGGTATATATACTCATATTTTTCCAGTCCTTACTTGTCAATGGTAGTTACATAGAACCATTTCCATTGAATACTAATAACTTTTTGTTGACATATCGTATCTAACCAACTTAATATGACTTTCATTACTTTTATGTTACAAATTTTTCGATTTAACTTCGACACCCCGTCTTTTGTCCCAATTATTTCTACCCTATTGTCTTGAACCATTTTTCAAAAAAAAAACAATTCGGGTTCACTCCCGAATTGTTTTGGTTTTGATGGTCATTCATCATTTCATTTCTTCATCATCCATTTCGTCCATTTCCTTTTTCCCGCCATTTTGTTCAGGAGTGCTTGGTTTCCCTATGACGAATTCTTTCTTTGGCATGTTGTGCATATCCCTTGCCGTTACATGGGCATATACATAATAGGTTCCTTCTTCATCAAAAGTCTTTTCCAATTCATATATGCCGTTTCCTTTATGTTTTACTGCAATCTTGTCATGGTCATCGCTATTCGCAAGCCAAATTTCAAAACTGACATCATCCGCATCTGTCACGACTTCGTCCCCATAAGTCACTTTTGCCTGAAATTTCACAGGCTCATTCACTTTACCCTGAATTGGATCGACAGCTAAATCGACATTTAACATTTTCGGAATTTCCTCTTCCTTGCCGCATCCGGCCAAAAAAATTAACGTCATGCAAAATAACACGATTTTTTTCATTTTTGAACGTATCCCCTTTTTATGAATTCCATTCTTCTTTTATAACCGGTAGGATGACCCTGACTTTTGTTCCCCTTTTTTCCTTGCTTTCTATTTCGATCTTACCATTTTGCAATTCCACCAATTTTTTGACAATGGACAGTCCAAGCCCTGAACCGCCATCAAAACGGCTACGTGCTTTGTTCACTCGGTAAAAACGATTCATGATATGTGGCAGATCCGCTTCCGGGATCCCGTTACCCGTGTCAGTAATCAGCAGTTCGCAATCATCTTTATGCTGAATTAGGGTAATATGGATCGACCCTCCAGAATCCGTGTACTGAATGGCATTATCAAAAATGTTATGCAGGATCTGTTCCATCCTTCCTTCATCCCCAAAAATAATCGGGTCTGGATCCAGATTCAGCTGCAGGTCCAATTGCTTTTCTTTTATTATCGGTTCATATTTCACAAGTACGTCTTCAATGAATTGGGCAAAGGCAATTGGGATTTTATTTAACAAGAATGGATCACTATCCATTTTTGTTAAGTCCATCAGATCTCCCACAAGCCGCTGGAGCCTAAGGGCCTCCCTTGAAATGAGATGAAGGTATTTCCGTTGTTCTTCATCATTTTTCACGACACCATCCAATATGGCCTGCGTGTATCCCTTTACGTAACTAAGCGGGGTTCTGAGCTCGTGTGCAACATTTTCTAGAAATTCTTTTTTTCTTTCTTCTTCCAAATGGATGGAATTGGCCATATCATTAAAGGCTATTGCCAGTTTACCTATTTCATCATGGCTCCTTACATGGACCTGTATGTCATAATTCCCCTCTGAAACACGATGGGCTGCAGTCTCTATTTCCTTAATCGGACTGATTAGCCTTTTCAACCATTTTGTAGTAAAAAATATCGCGACTATCAAGAATAATAGGACCGCTGCCAACCATTTTGCAGCAAATTCCTTAAGTAAAACCGTAATGGAATCTACTGGAATATATGTATAGATGATACCTTCGAGGCGATCTTCGTCAATCAGGGGTATGATCGCCGCTACAATGTTCTTTTCAAACCTTTTCTCATATCCCTCTTTTTCAACGGCTTTCCCATCTAAAAGCATTTGACGTTCTTCCTCAGAAATAAGGGTATCATAATTGATTTCAAAAGGCAGACAGGCACTCAATTCCCTGGGATTGTTGACGACAAAGACCTCACTGTCATTCTTACTGTTAAACCATTCAACTTTTTCCTTGAAGTCATCACTGATTTCACCGCCGGTATAATCCGCCCCTAGCAATGACGCTTCATTGACTAAATCTGTTTTAAGCTTCTCCACATATAGATTTTTATAATAATATTGAGAAAGTGAGTAAGCAAACAGTACGGAAAGGATGATGGCGGTGATGATGGTGAGCCATAATTTAAATGAGAGGGTTCGCCATTTATTGATCATTTCTTTTCCTCTATCTTATAACCGATTCCCCAGACGGTTTGAATGTAATCGGCCGCTCTTAATTTCATTCGTAACGTTTTGATATGGGTATCCACGGTACGTAAAGATCCTCCATACTCCCCGCTCCATACATTTTCAAGCAGTTGTTCACGGCTGAGTGCCTGGCTTTTATGACGCATGAGAAATAACAGCAATTCGAATTCTTTCAAGGTTAAATTGATTGCCTTCCCTTCAACCAATACCGTTCTGGATTGTAAGTTCAAGCTAATTTTACCGAATCGGACATGGTTTTGATTCTCTTCATTCAATGATAATTTCCCTGTCCTTCGCAATACAGCTTCGACCCTTGCGACCAATTCTCCTGGATTGAACGGCTTGACGATATAATCGTCGCCGCCAAGCTTCAGCCCTTTCACCTTATCCCATTCTTCACCTTTCGCACTGACAAATATCACAGGGATCTCCCCATTTTCACGAATTTCTTCACAAACGGAGAAACCGTCCATACCTGGCATCATGATATCCAATAGGATTAAATCCACTTCCTCTGTTTCAACCATCCTTATAGCTTCTTTTCCATTCGCAGCTTGAAGGCATCGATAACCTGAGTTCAGCAAATACATTTCAACTAGATTTCGCATATCTTCTTCATCATCCACGACTAAAATGGTGTAAGCATGCATGTCATCTACTCCCTCAACATCAATTGGAACGGACCTTCGCCGACTTTTATCGTTTTTTTAACATCGACTGTTTCAGCATCCATTACATACACTTCATCACTATCATATCCCGCCACGACCACATCTTCATTGAAGTTCGCCATTTCAAAGGGGTTGACGCCGACCACTTTGCTTTTCACTTCTTCATATTGATCATTCAATTTATATAACGAGCTTGTACCATGACTAAGGACAAATATGCCTTCAGCATTCTCCAGGAACTTTATCGGCATGGTGGGGGCCTTCAGCTTCTTCTTCAACTCTCCTGTTTTTGCCGAATAAATATATAGATCTTCTTCCACTTGGTCCCCATCACCGTGTCCTCCGATCCATATTTCATCCTTTTCTTCCCTTAATAATGTGCCAGTGCTGGAACTATGTACGGGAAATTCGAAATCGACCTTTTTCGTTTCAAGATTTATCACTGAACATTTGGTATCACCAAAATTAATAACATACAAACGATTCGCTTGCTCTCCTTGAAGAACGGTCAAGGGGCTTTTACCAACCTTGACAATATCCAGTTCCTCCCCATCAGCATTTAAAAAATAAATGGAATGATTCGCTTGATTGACCGCCACGATGCTTTTTCCATCACGTAACAACTGCATATTGACGATTCCTTTCCCAATTTCCCAACTGTCTATCAGTTTTCCTGCTGATAAAGAGTAAACTTGGACTTTCTTCATCTCTTTTCCATAAAGCAGGATAGTATCTTTGTCTGCCAGGAGCAGGGCTCCGGTAAATGGTTCTGAAATATCCCATTTTGCAAATGGATGATAGTTTTCATCTATAAAAGTCAGAGAAGTATCCTTGATATTGACAGTCGCCAGAAAAGATTCACTTTTATTGATTTTAGTAAATGCATTACCGCTATTACACCCAGTAAGCAGTACGATGGCAAGAAAAAGCCCAATGCCCCACTTCATATTTTAAGCTCCTTATTCATTAAATATCTATTTTTAAAAAATTTTAACAATGATTTGTGAAAAAAGTATGAAGCGGAAAAGAATATTTGCTAACAAGCATCCGTATCACAATCGACAATCATAATTTTTCCAATTCAGTGATATAGAGCATGACGATCGCATTTTTCATTTCTTCCGAAAGCGAAGATTCCATCACGCGTTTAATGCAGAGGTAAAATTTCTCCAATACTGGTTTTCGGGCACGGGGATGGGCATTTTCATCCAAAAGCTCACGGCGGATGAGTTCCGACAAAACTTCCCTTCCACCTCCATCGGTCACCTTACGATTGTTCCATATGCTTAAATAAGCCACCAGTAATTCTTCTTGCCTGATATTTTCTTTCATAGTATCCCTTCCATCCATTACTAATTCATACATATTATTGATCAAGTTCGTAAAGACTATCTTAATAATACGATCACGCTTTTTAAAATTCAAAAAAGGAGTGAGTACAGTGTCTCAAGTATACCGCTGTCCGAATTGCCGGACAAATAAATCTCGCTTCAATCTCATTCAGCAAGTAGCAACCCCCGTTAAAAAGGATCCGCAATCCGGTGAGATTGTTGAACAATATTCGAACGATTCCCTTCAGCCGTTCCATCTAGCATATAATGGTCCTGAAGTTCGGGTGCAATGTGCTGCGTGCGGATTAATAGAAGACGAAAAGACATTTGCCGCCTTTGGAATGCAAGAATAAAAATGGTCAGACCCACAAATGGGTCTGACCATTTTTTCAATCTTTTCCCACCGACATCTTAGCCCGGTCTATGGCAATTGGAATGGCTTTTCCATCCTCATATCCTTCATCCAATAATGCATTCGCGATCTCTATAGCCTTATCCCTGACATCTTTATCTAGATTCTTCATCGAATTTGGGTAATCGTTCTTATTCCATGGCATTAATACCGCCTCCTTGATAAGAAAGTCTTCTTATATGTTTCCCTTCTTATATGGGCGGTAAACGTTTATCGGGCCGCTCTCGCTTCTATAGCTTTCAACTGACCGATCAACATTTCCTCATCCAACTTTTCCCCTATCATGACGATATTCAATGGCATTTTCATCATTTCATTCATATACATTGGCATTCCGTAGGAGTATTGAAATAAATGGGGGTATTGTGAATGTGTAAAGGAAATGTATCCTTTCATTCTATATACCGTTTCCGGCAGGGACCTAAGCCACTCTTCAAAGTCGGTTTGTGCCACGGCACCTTCAAATGTATGAACGACTGCAGTTAAATGCAAATGGTCATGTACATCAAGCTTTTGATGGCCATTTTGCCGATTTCTTTGCATTCCTTGCAATGATTTCAAGGAAACGTCTGCATACTCCGTCAATAAACATACAGCATCCGTATTCAGCGCCTGTATCGTATATATCAGCTGTGCAGCCTCCATCTCACTTACTAAATCCGCTTTATTCAATAGTATGAAATCGGCATGGTGGATTTGCTCGGCCAGCAGCTGCCGAAGCTGCGGAGATAGTTCCTCGCGATCGCGCCACCTTAATAAATCGACCACCGTGATAATCCCTTTATACTCCAGCCTTTTTGCGAAAATTGGCGACATGATGCCATCCAATACTTCAACTGGATGAGCAGCGCCCGTCGTTTCAATATAAACCGCATCCAGGTCATTTTCGGTTAGCAATTCATGAAGCTGAACCTCCAGTTTATCTTGAATTGTGCAACAGATGCACCCGTCAAACAACTCCTTCAGAGGCACTCCATCACCAATGAGTCCGCTGTCAACCGATACACTGCCAAGCTCATTTAAAAGCACGGCCACTTTTCTGCCCGCGTCACTTTCCTGCTTTAATATATTTCGAAGAAGCGTCGTTTTCCCGCTGCCGAGAAAGCCGCCCAATATGTATACTTCGGTTGTTTTCATTCTTATCTGCTCCTATAATCCGGTTAAATTCGATTCGGTTAAATTTTATCATACTTATCTTACTAACGCACTTGCCGGATCCAAATAAAAAAACCAGCCCTTAAGCTGGTTTTTCAACATTGATTCATGCTTGAACTTCGTCTTTTTCGTAAATCGGCACCCATCCTGCAGCTGTAACGAAAATGCGGACAGCAACAGTTTTCCTATCCTCTGCAAGCGTGAAATAGTGTCTTGTTGATTCTGGTACACTAATAAGATCTCCTGGATTAAGGCGCACATCAAACCACTGTTTATCTTTGCCTTCAATGGCAAAGATACTCGTTCCGCCTGCTATGAAACGCACTTCATCATCTTCATGGTGATGTTCCTGCTTAAAGTTTTCAAGCATTTGATCCAAGTTCGGATTCGCATCGGATAATGTGATGATATCATGCGCTTTATAGCCTCTTCTTTCGGAGATTTCCGCTATCTCTGACTGGAATGCTACAAGGATTTCCTCCTTGTCAGCATCTGTTAGATCGTATTTTTCCACGAGATGGGCCGGTAATTTAGAAATGTCCCATTGCTCATAAATAACCCCTTGTGTTTCTAAAAATCCTTTTACCTGTTCACCGTTTTCAATAACCTCGTTTGTTTCATGGAATCTGATTGTCGCCATCATTCATTCCTCCTCTATGAGTGTTTATCTTAAAGAACCTGCAAACGCCTTTTGTTGATTAAGCAAAAGTTGATATTGAAATAAAAATTCGCAAGCTTCAAGTATTCTCTTTGCTTCGAGTCCGCATTTACCCCAAACCGTAATACCATGATTGCGGATCAGCACTGCGCCAGAGTTTTCTTCAACATGTGGCTCGAACTTATCGGATAACAGCGGAATGTCAGCATGATTATATATGATTGGAATCCGAAGTTCCGAATCTTCATCCCACCGACCGGTCGCTTTAATGATTTCATGATTACAAAAAGAAACTTGGCCTTCATCTCCGTACAATTCGGATATCACATTATTTTCAACTGTATGGACATGGAGCACACAGTTCGCATTCGTTTTCCGGTAAATGACTGTATGAAGTAAAGTTTCGGCCGATGGTCTTAGGTTCGTTTCTTCAACTGGCTTTCCTTTTAAATCCACCAGTAAAAAGTCTGAATCCGTTTGCTTCCTCTTATCCTTACCGCTTGCCGTAATATAAAAGTAAGGGCTTTTGGGCTCCCGAATGGACAAGTTCCCGCTAGTTCCCATAAACCAATCCCTCTCGGCCAGTTCAGCTTTAATATAGGCCAGCTCCTGCCATTCTTTAGAATGATTGTTCACGCTTTAACCACCTCCTGCTGCTTTAAAATATCAATTACATCAAAAAACGTTTCAAATCCTTGATGTGGAATCCCTTCCCTATCGCATTTTTCAAGCAGTATGTCACGGGCTATGACAAAATCGGCCTGTTTTGCAGCTTCAAAATCCGTTACTGAATCTCCAATAACGAATTTAAAATCTTCCGCACCCGCAATTTCCCTCATAATGGATGGCTTGCAGCAACCGCAATCATTATTACATTGATCATCACAAGCATGTGGCCACTCAATATAAATCTTTTCCTTATCAAAAAATGCATGGTTGCAATAAACGGACTCTGTTGGCAAGATATCATTTAAAAGCGGTGCAATGAAAAAATCCATGCCCCCGCTTACAATATATAAAGGGATGTTGGCTTGTTTCGTATACTCAACGAATTCATTAAACCCTGGACGAATGCCGGCCGTCTTTCTTACATATTGGATGATGTCATCCTTCAAGCCGCTATCAAGCAGGGAAAACATATCCCCTACTCCTGAAGATATACTGATTTTTTGCTGAAGGACACCGTCTTTCAACGCTTCCCATTCCGGAGGCGCAAATTTCTTCATGATGGAAATGATATTATCCGTGTTGGTGATCGTTCCGTCAAAATCACAAAAGATGATCGGTTTCATTATTTCTTATAGGCCTCCCCATAACACAAGAGCTTTTTTTAGTGTTTCATCTTCAGCAGCCGCTTCTGATAGGTCCTTTCCTGCCAGTACGGCTTCCACAGCAGAACGGAAAGCCTTTGCCCCGCCCTCTGCTCCATCAGGATGCCCGTGAATTCCACCTCCGGCATTAATCACACTATCGATTCCAAAATCCTTGATTAGGTCCGGAACCATGCCCGGATGAATGCCAGCAGAAGGAACAGGGAAGGCTTTTTTCCATGAAAGTTCATCTTTTGTCAGAGCTTCGGCAATCGCCAAGGTCTCCTTCTTTTCAAGTGCGACACTTCCATAAGGGGATGGGAACAAGGATAAATCCGCACCTGATAACCTTACTAATTTACCAAGCAATAATGGATAGCCGACCCCATAAAATGATGAAGCTGCCAATGCCCCGCTATATGCGGGGTGCGCCATGATCGGCAGCTTGATACGATCATGTTCACTCAAGGCCTGCAATACATCCAAACCATATGTATGAACGTTGAACAACAAGGCATCTGCCCCTGCATCAGCCGCTTGCTCTGCCTTATCCAATAATTCAAATGTTTTCCCTGATAGATTGACAGCATATAAAGTTCGGTGGCCAGTGGTTTCATAGACATCATTCAATATTCTTTTTCCCGTTTTTATTCTATCGAAAAATGGAGTCAGTTCCTGGTCGAAGAGGATCTCATCATCTTTAACTAGGTCGACACCTCCTAATGCTTGTTGCCTCAGTTGCTCATTATGGAATGTCAGGTCTCTTCCTAATACACCTTTAAAGATGCTCATCACCAGGGGCCGGTTAAATACGCCAACCTTTTTCCTAATGCCTTCAATGCCAAATTGCGGCCCGGGAAAGGCTTTTTGAATATCACCGACAAAATCCAGGTCGATAAGTTTTATTTCTCCGTCCAATGATAGTTTGCCGAAGACCGTCGTGAGGATTGCAGGTAAATCATTGGAGAAATTCCTTGCCGGATAGGCAATTTTAATAAGCGAACGGTATATTTTACGATTAAAGTAGCTGTTTGCCCTCTCTTCTTCAGAAAGTGGTGTCACCGATACGACGCGTCCCTTATGTTTTTCCAGTTGTTTCTGGACCAAATGGGGCAGGTCCGTCCATGTCCCGACAGTCAATCCTAAGGCAATGCTCTCTGCTTTTTTCTCATGATTTCCCTTAGAATCATGAATTAAATAAGTAGCGACTATCTCGCTCATTTGATCACTCCTATATCACGTTAGTAAACTCTCGATGTCATTAACCTGAAATGGTCTCAAAATGGCAAAAGCCCCTTCATAAAGAAGAGGCTTTAAAAAGCCATCTTCTTATCTCCCAGCCATTGGCTGCAAGAATTAGCACCGTGCCTTGTGGATTTCAAGAAAAATCCGGCGAAGAATTCCGCCCCATTTTACAATGGAATTACGGTCGGTTGCTGGGCTTCATAGGGCTAGTCCCTCCACCTGCTCAAAATAAGAAAACGCTGATATATAAATTTGCATCCAAGTATCGAAAGATTAAGAATTTATTTTGTATTCTGACAGGTAATCCCTACTTTGTCAATAAGTTTTAACTATATAAGAGTGAATTAATCGGATATATCATTGTGGTTAAAATAATTTTAATTTACTTATCCGTTCCACAGCCTCTTTCAGCCGTTCTTCCGAAGTCAGAAGCCCTACCCTGACGTATCCTTCGCCAAATTCACCAAATCCATTACCAGCAGCAACAGCTACGTGGGCATGCGTTAATAAATAATCTGCAAAACTCTCGGAAGTAAAACCTTTAGGTACCTTGAGCCAGGCAAAAAATGATGCCGCAGGAGCTTTGACATCCCAGCCGATTGCCCTCAATCCCTCAATGAAAACATTCCTTCGCCCCTCGTACATCTGCACTAACTGCTCTACACAGCTCTGCGAGTCAAGCAAAGCGCTTGCCGCAGCTTCTTGTATCGCCGGGAAGAGACTCACATAAAGATGGTCTTGTAATAGTTCAAGAGCTTCTATGACACTCTTATTCCCCACTGCAAAGCCGACTCTCCACCCTGCCATATTGTATGTTTTCGATAATGTGTATATTTCTATTCCTATTTCCTTCGCTCCCTCTGACTGAAGAAAGCTTATCGGTTTTTTTCCGTCGAATCCTATCGCCCCATAAGCGAAGTCGTGGACCACACAAATTGAATGCTCTTTTGCAAAGGAGACGGTCTCATCAAAGAAACTTTCAGTTGCAGAAGCACCTGTGGGATTGTTCGGATAGTTCAAGAACATCATTTTGGCTTTATCAAGTACTTCTTTATGTATGTCACTGTATTTTGGAAGAAAATCATTTTCTTCTGTCAAGGGCATGAATTCGGTCTTTGCCTGGGCTAAAACAACACCGGAAAGATAATCCGGATAGCCGGGATCCGGAACAAGGATCGTATCACCCGGATTCAATAAACACTGCGGCAGTTCGACTAGACCTGCCTTTCCCCCGAAGAGAATCGCCACTTCACTTTTCGGATCTAGCTTGACACCGTATTCACGTTCATAAAAGACCGCAGCAGCATCTTTTAAATATTGATGCCCCCGGAATGGCGAATATTTATGATTAATCGTTTTTTCAGCGGCAGACTGCAAACTTTTCACGATATGGTCTGGTGTTGGCTGATCAGGGTTTCCCTGACCTAAATTAATGACATCATGTCCTTGCTCCGTGATGGCATTGACTTTTGCGACTAGTGAGGCAAAAAACTGCTTGGGCAGGTCCTGAAGCTGTCCGGATTTTTCGAATTGCACCATTTATACACCTTCTCTGAAATTTCTTGAAATTCTAGTCACAAATGATATATGTTTATCATAGTCTTGTAAAGCATTTTTTACATGTGGGGGTTTTAAACGATGAAGTGGAAAATAGCTTGTATTCAAATGGATATAGCATTCGGGCAACCGGGTATCAATTTTCAGGTTGCGGAACAATGGTTGGAAAAAGCAGCACGGTCAGAACCCGATATCGTCATTTTACCAGAGCTTTGGACAACCGGATACGACTTAAGCAGGTTAAATGAGATTGCTGATCAAGAGGCGGAAAAAACGATTGAATTTCTTAAAACACAGGCAAAGAAACACGAGATTCACATCGTAGGCGGTTCCATTGCGAAAAAAACGAGCAATGGAATCTATAACACCATGATCATCATCGATAAACAGGGAAATCTCATAAAAGAATATGATAAGCTTCACTTATTTCAGTTAATGGATGAACATCATTTCCTTAAGCCAGGAGAAAAAGATGGTTTATTTACTCTTGATGAAAAAATATGTGCTGGTTTCATTTGTTATGACATCCGTTTCCCTGAATGGCAGCGAGCCCATACCGCTAAAGGCGCCGAAGTTCTATTCATTACGGCTGAATGGCCAAAGCCGAGACTCGATCACTGGAGAGCCTTATTGATTAGCCGTGCCATCGAGAACCAAGCCTATGTTGTAGCCGTTAATCGCTCAGGTTCTGATGTCAATAATATATTTGCCGGTCATTCCTTGATTATTGATCCTTGGGGGAATATCATAAGTGAAGCCGGAGAAGGAAACGAACTCCTGACAGGCACCTTGGACTTCAATAAAGTTACGGAAGCACGTAACAAAATACCTGTATTCGAAGATCGCCGTCCTGATTTTTATTAATTTACCCATTGACAAACTATTTAAAAAGTTGATATTATTTTCCCGAAGATTAAAATTTCAGAAAACATTTACTCTTATCAAGAGCAGGCTGAGGGATAAAGGCCCTATGAAGCCCAGCAACCGACTGTAATACCATTGTGAAATGGGGCGGATTCACCGCCGGATTATAAAATCCACAGAGCACGGTGCTAATTCCACCAGAATTCATATTCTGGAAGATAAGAGGTCCGAAGCCAAAACTTCTGCCTCTTTCTATATGAAAGAGGCTTTTTTATTCTTATTTTGAATCCGGAGGGGAAAAGAATGACTCAAAACCATTCAAATTTTAAGAGATTGACAAACGAAACAGCTATAACCCTTGCAAAAAAACTTGGGTTGGTCAATGTGGATGCAAGTTTAACTTGTAAAGAAATCGGCGATGGAAACTTAAATTATGTTTTTCATATTACAGACACAGTCACAAATAAAGGAATTATAATTAAACAAGCGGTCCCTTATGCCAAGGTACTGGGAGAAAGCTGGCCGCTGACATTGAAAAGAGCTGCCATTGAAGCGAATGCGCTGATTCATTTCAGAAGTTATTGCCCAGAATTCGTACCGCAAGTCTATTATTCTGATGAACAGCTTGCCATCACGGTCATGGAGGATTTATCGCACTTGAAAATCGTTAGAACAGGATTTATCGAAGGCGATTCTTATCCATTGCTTTCACAGCATATTGGTGAATTTGTTGCGAAAACGGCATTTTATACATCCGATTATCATTTAGAACCCTCTGCGAAAAAGGAAGTGGCCCGACATTTCACGAATCCCGAACTCTGCAAAATCACTGAGGTCTTTATTTTCACGGATCCATTTTTTGAGGAACTCCCGGGAGATTTCGAGGTGGAATTGACTGATGCCGCCAAAAATATATGGAATGATAAAGAAGTGATCCTTGAGGTCGCTAAGCTGAAACAAAGCTTTGAAACCGAGCAGGAAGCATTGCTTCATGGAGATTTACATACTGGAAGTATATTTGCAAGTGAAACTGAAACAAAGGTTATCGATCCGGAATTCGCTTTTTATGGTCCAGTTGGTTTTGACCTTGGTCAATACACCGCCAACCTTCTCTTTCAGGCAGTCACACGTAATAGCGCTGGAAAGGAAGAGATTTTCACACACCTTAATGAATTTTGGAAGGCCTTTGAAGAAACTTATTCCGAATTATGGGAAGGCCAAAATAAAAGCCCATTTCGCCATGTGAAAGGTTATCTGCCTTATTTACTGACAAAATTCAAAAAAGATGCATTCGGCTTTGCCGGCTGTGAACTGATTCGGCGAACCATCGGACTTTCCCATGTTGCCGATTTAAATGTCATCGAAGATAAAGAAACAAGGATCGCTGCCAAAACGGCAACATTGGAAATTGGTGCTTTTTTAATTAAAAAACGGGAAGAATTGGATGTTCCAGCTGTCATTGAAGCGTTGAAGCAACGTACACTGCCATCTTATTCAACCATTTAAAAGGAGACCTGCACATGACTACACTAGCACCATTACCTTATTCGGTACAATGGGCTGATACCCATATTACATTATTAAATCAACAAGCCCTTCCTTCCATAACTGAATTTATTGAACTTCATTCTGTTGATGATGTATATGACAGCATTTTGACATTAAAAGTTCGCGGGGCTCCAGCAATTGGACTGACGGCAGCATTTGGTGTTGCACTTGGTGCGAAACAGGAAACAACCGCTGAATTAGCGGAATTCAAGAAAAATGTAGCGAGGCATATTGAAAAACTCGCCTCTTCACGGCCAACTGCTGTCAACCTTTTTTGGGCGTTAAGGAGGATGGAAAATACTCTGCAAGCTGCGCAAAGCATTTCAACTGCCAAGGAAGCACTTGTATTGGAGGCTAAAGCCATCTTTGCTGAAGATGAAGAAATGTGCAGGAAAATCGGGGAACATGGTTTATCCTTATTCACTAGAGGTGATTCCATTCTAACGCATTGCAACGCTGGGGGAATTGCCACGGCTCGGTATGGCACAGCCTTGGCTCCCTTCCACCTGGCTAAAGAAAAGGACTTTCCGCTAAAAGTGTATGCATGTGAAACCAGGCCTGTCCTGCAAGGGGCGCGTTTGACTGCTTGGGAATTGATGCAAGCGGGGGTTGATGTCACATTAATTTCTGATAATATGGCTGCCCATACGATTCACCAGAAAGGAATAAATGGAATCATCGTCGGTGCCGACAGAATTGCGGCTAATGGAGATACAGCCAATAAAATCGGGACATTGGGATTGGCCATATTAGCCAAGCACTTTGGTATCCCTTTTTACGTGGCCGCTCCATCAACCACATTCGACCTTACTCTCGAGTCCGGCACTTCCATCCCGATCGAAGAACGGAATGAAGCGGAAATCACCTTCATTCAAGGTGTTAGGATCGCTCCTGAAAACGTGAAGACTTTCAATCCAGCCTTTGACGTTACACCGAATCATCTAATTACAAGCATCATTACCGAAAATGGCATCATAACACCGGATTTCATTAAAAACATTCCGCTTTTTGTTAAATGATCCATTTTGCTTTATTGATGATAAAAAACGAGAAGGATTTCGTATCCCTCTCGTTTTTGTGATTATTCTTGCGAGGTCCATAATACAATTTTTATTTTTTGGAAAAGAACTCCTGAAGTGCCTTCTTATTTTTAGTGTAGTCTATTTCCAAAACGGCTCCGGACTGGGGATATATTTCATCTTTAAAGCTTCCTTCCACTGGAACCCTTAAGGTTTCGACGGTGTCCGGTGTATGGAAGACGGCTTTTGGACCCATTTCCATTATTGTTTTCAGTCCAATATCTGTATCCAAGTACGAGAGTCCTTGTTCGATTATACTAGGAAGGGCTGCCATCCCTTCGAAGGACGAGATTTGATTTATAAACGCTGTTTTTAATTGAACCATTACTTCTTGTTGACGCTCAATCCTTCCAAAATCACTTTCATCGTCATGTCTAAAACGGACATATTTCAATATTTCCTCCCCATGTAAAACATTTTTACCGACGCTTGCTTGAATGCTCATATCATCAATGATTTCCTGGTCCACATTCACCGCTACCCCCTCAGGTGCAAGTAAATCGACCATCTTCACGAATCCCTGAAAGTCAATCACCGCTACATGATCGACCTTGACACCGAAGTTTTCCTGTATGGTTTTCTTGAGAAGTTCCCTTCCACCATAATAATAAGCTGCATTTATTTTGTTATATCCTGATTTATTCCCGGGGATTTTCACATAACTATCACGCATAATCGAAGCTAGTTTCAGTTTTTCCTGCTCAGGAAAGTATTTTGCCAGTATAATCGCATCTGATCGAGATTTTTCCTCTCCCCTTGTATCAACACCAATTAACAGAAATGTTTTCACGCTTTCCTGGTTCTCTTCTTTGGTTAGTTTTTTTTCCGTACCTGCATTTCCATTTTGTTTGGGTAAAGGGGCATAAGTGCAGCCTGCCAGAATCAAGATCAATAGATATATGAACAATACCTTTTCTTTCATTACCTCACCTCATCGGAAAATTACCCCTATTCTCTGCCTAATATTGGAATCTTATGCATTAAACGACAAAAAAAGCCTGCCAACGATAATCGCTGACAGGCTTTTCGTGCTAAATCATTTATTGATTTCTTTCTTTAATACTTCTACCGCCTTTTTCACTTGTGTGTCATTCTTAAGGATTTTCTCCTGGATGACCTGCATCAATTTCACGGTAGTATCACCTTTAATGGTGCCAGTTTCTTTAATTTTTTGTTCCCTTTGGAATGCTGTGACAGCATTCGTTGTTG
The DNA here is from genome assembly GCF_036541465.1 of Bacillus sp. CFBP9009. NCBI lineage: Bacteria > Bacillati > Bacillota > Bacilli > Caryophanales > Bacillaceae > Bacillus > Bacillus sp. CFBP9009. Next base: position 88,220 of record NZ_JAZHFU010000008.1, read on the forward strand.
CTTCATCAAAGAATCCATCTACCTTACCCGGATCATGGCCTGCTTCCTTCAGCATCTCTTCAGCAGCTTTCACTTCACTCGAAGAATCGGATGCTTTCAATTCCTTGTCAGGCGAAATGTACGGAAGGCTGGCATAATCAGGAAGCTTCACAGTAATATCCGGCTTGATCCCTTTTTTATGAATCCAATTGCCTTCAGGAGTCAACCATTTAGCTGCCGTATATTTGAAGTTAGATCCATCTTCAAAGGGTTCGGCAGTTTGCACTGTCCCTTTCCCAAATGACTTGACACCAATCAATGGAATGTCCGCAGATTCACTGACAGCCGCTGCAACGATTTCAGAAGCACTGGCACTTCCGTCATCAATCAACACGACTACCGGGATTTTCAGTTCTCCATCATTCTCCGATTTATAGACTTGTTTTTTCCCGCTGCGCTCCTCAACTTGAAGGACCACTTCCCCATTAGGTATGAACAGGCTTGCCATTTCTATTGCTTGTTTAAGCAGTCCCCCCGGGTTTCCCCGCAAATCCAATACGAGACCCTTCATATCCTTCTTGGACATTTCTTCAAGCGCCGTTTTCAGCTCTTGTACTGTATGTTCGGAAAAACTGGTCACTTGAATTTTTGCAACTCCATCATCAAGCATTTCCGCATAAACCGTCTCAATCGGAATTGTGTCCCGTTTAATGGTGAGCTCAATCGGTTCCGACTCACCAGCTCTTGAGATGGATAGATCCACTTTCGTACCCTTCTCGCCCCTGATTTTCAGGACAGCTTCAGAAGAGCTTAGCCCTTCAACGCTTTTACCGTCCACACTTAAAATGATATCATTCGGCTTTACCCCCGCTTTTTCTGCTGGGGACCCTTTTATCGGTGAGACGACCATGATTTGTCCATCCTGCTCCTGAATCTCGGCACCGATTCCTTCAAAAGATGAAGAGATGCTCTCATTGAAACTCGATGCTTCCTTTTTATCCATATAAGCAGAGTAAGGATCATCCAATGATTTGATCATTCCACTAATTGCGCCGTCAACCAGCTTTTCTTCATCAACCTCTTCATAATAGTTATCTTTTATCTCATCGTATGTAGTATACAGCTTTTCAAATTCCGCATGCTTATCCGGTGCTAATGACTCTACTTTTTCATCTCCAAAGGTCAAGGCTATTGTAGTAATCCCTGCAGTTAGAAATATGACTAAGAAAATCCCCATAATGAACGTAAACTTTTTTATTTTAATGAATTTCCCTGCCTCTTTTGGCTGTCCTTGATTTTCTTCTTCCACTGAAGCCTCACCACTTTCATTCTTCATGACGATATAAACGATTTCTATCTATTTTAACAGCTTTCATGACAATCGAAAAATAATTGTTATCAAAAATAACAACTTATGCCCATATGTATTTTTTTACGCCTTCGCAAACGTTAAACGCTCCATGGACTACAGGCATCTATTGACATTACAAAAATGGGGCTACCAAGGAATAACTGAGCCTGTATCCAACTGTCATTATACAGCTTCACTTATTCCTGGTCACCCGCCTGTCATTTACATCCAATTATCAGTCCTGGATAGCTGCTTCCAAAGCCACTTCAACCATTTCGTTAAAGGTTGACTGGCGCTCATCCGCCGACGTTTCCTCACCGGTTAAAATGTGATCGGAAATGGTTAATACAGATAATGCTTGGCGGCCAAATTTAGCAGCAAGCGTGTAAAGCGCTGCTGATTCCATTTCTATCGCAAGGATTTGGTATTTTGCCCATTTTTCCAAATCACTATTATCATTATAAAACTGATCGGCCGTAAAAACATTACCGACCTTCAATTGCAAGCCCTTAGCTGTGCCGGCGTCATAAGCTTTTCTTAGTAATTCGAAATCCGCCGTTGGGGCAAAGTCCACCCCGCCGAAAGTCATGCGGTTCATTTGGGAATCGGTGGAAGCACTCATTGCAAGGATAACATCCCTGACTTTTACATCCTTCTGAATCGCTCCTGCAGTTCCCACACGAATCAGCTTCTGGACATTATAGCTATTCATCAATTCATTCACGTAAATCGAAATGGATGGGACACCCATGCCTGTACCTTGTACAGAAATTCTTTTCCCTTTATATGTCCCTGTATATCCAAACATGTTACGGACTTCATTATAAAGTTTAGCATCCTCTAAAAATGTTTCAGCAATATATTTTGCACGCAACGGGTCCCCAGGAAGTAAGACCGTTTCCGCAATTTCATTTTCTTTTGCACCAATATGTACGCTCATACGACTATGTCCTCCTTAACTTGTGGTTGAAATGATATTCAAAAACTACTATACCATATCAACCACAAGTTAGGAAAATCCAACCTTATCCTAGAACTTGAAAAAGATAAGGAAACTGGAAGTCATGAAAAGACTTTGGCACCCTTCCTTTGAACCGCAACAAAACGGCGGAGGTCCGCCGTCTTTTTTTTAAGGTTAATAAAATTAAGGGATAGGAAGCTGTTAACCGTCTTATGACAGGTTACTCATCGACTTCTTCATCAATTATGCACTTTTCAAGAAGATATTCGAATGTGATGTCAGCAAGATCTTCAACTTCAGCTTCTGTTGGAAGATAGCCCCGTCTTATCAATTCTTGAAAAAAGAATTCCGCTATCTCTTCTGTATCAATAAAAACCTCAATTTCTCGCAAATCATCGCCCCCTTATTTAAAGGTCTATGAATGTGTAGAGACAAATATACCAGTAAGGCATCCCATTATGAAAAATCATTTGAAGGGCCTATATTTATCATGATCCATCCGTGTTCAATTTGAATGGAAGCTTCTATAGGAAATTTGGAAATTGCCCCTTTAAAAATTCAGGATACTTTCACTTCGTTTGCTTCTTTTTATGATCTGGATAAATTTCCTCTGCCGCTTTTCCAATTTTAGCAAGGGCGATCTTCATGATGTGACGATATTCATCATCGCCAAAATGTTCGTAGAGCTTACAATAATCATTATATAAATCCAACAGTCCATCAATCATTTCCTTTTTTTCATTTTTTGTCATTGTCATTTCTCGCTCACCTTTACCAGGGTTGTTTTGTTTAGCAATGATAGCAAGCTCATTTTTCTTTTTAGGAAGTAGCAGACCCAACTTTTTAATGATTCCATCTGCACGTTTAGCATCGGCTATCAAAGTCAGTTCTTCCTCATGCGCTTCAAGCCATTCACCATCAGAGATTCTGGATAACTCATAGATTACATCCTCCCAGGCATTTTCCTTATAGCGCCAAATTTCCGTTCGATAGCCGATAATCTTGAAATAATCCTGTTCATACCCATCCACCTGGACCAAGTCACCTAATAAATATTTATATTCAATATCGATTTGTTCTTTTTGATAAAGGATTTCACCTTCATATTCATTTATCGATTGCAATGTTTTTTCGATATAAAGACCTTCACTATAGTTCACTTCATACACATAAGCACCATCGAGAAATTTCACATCGGTTATATTCCCGACTGTCCCATACATTGTTATTACGACTGTATCGCCTAATTTAAATTTCGGCTGTTTTTTTTTGCCCATAAGAGACATCCCCCAATATGGTCCTTATCGTTTGATTAGTAAATTATATGCACAAACAAACATGGAGGTTAATGGAAATGAGAGGGCATTTTGCTCATTTAGCTAAGTAACCGGCCCATTTATTAAATGGCATTACAACAAAAAACCGCCTCATTTAATGAGACGGTTCGTAGTTGGAATGATGAGCGTCACTTTCGTTCCTTCGTCGCTGACGCTTTCAATTTGGAATTTCCCTTTTAATTCCTCCATTATCTGAATGCACGTCGCCACACCTAATCCGTTTCCATCCGGTTTGGTGGTAAAAAAGGGCATGCCGATATTTTTTAAATTCTCGGGACTGATGCCTTTCCCATCATCGCTGATCACTAATCTTACATAATGGGACACGGAAGTATAACGCAATTCAATCTGCCCCCTTGCTTCGATGGCTTCACAAGAATTATTCAAGACATTCAAGAGAACCTGCCTTAACCGATTTCTGTCTGAATAAACAACGACAGAGTGTGTCACTTCATTAATTAGTCTTACATGAGAACTCGGAATTGAAGGGATATAGGTATCTATTATTTCTTCAAGGAAATCCTTTAAATCGATTTTCTCCCATTCCAGTTGATGCGGTTTTGCCAAATCAAGAAGTTGTGTCACGAATACATTAACCCGGTCCACTTCATGAAGCATGACATCACTATATTTTTCTATTAATGTTTTATCATGATCCTGGCTCTTCAATAATTGGAAAAAGCCCTTTATTGTCGTCAGCGGGTTCCTGATTTCATGTGCGACACCGGCAGCAAGCTGGCCGACATATTTCAATTTTTCCGTACGGACGATTTCCTTCTCGCGATCTTCTATCGTTTCCATCATTCTTAGAAAGGCAAGGTTCAATTTTTCCATTTCCTCGAAGCTTCTTTTATCGGAAATGATGAATTCCTTTCCTCCAATGAAATCCTCTGTCGCTTCAACAAGTTCTTGAACTGGCCGCACAAGGGTCTTTGTTAGTAAATAGACAGCCAGAATGATAGAAACAAAAACGATGCTGTAGATTGTCAGATACCGTGTTAAAAGGTCATTCAAAGGCTGAAACACTTGTTTCTTATCTGCACCCACAACAACAAACCAGTTATTCTCCGTTTTTGCAATCGTATGAACAGGCTGGATGGAATATATTTTTTCCCCGTTCTCTGCGCTGTACAATTCATCCGATAAAGAAGCTTCCATCAGCTTACCTTTCGTTAATCCCATTTCTTTCAATGCAGAATCCTGCATGACTCCATGCGGGTCTTTTTTCGAAATCATGATGCCTTCTTGATTGATCATGAAAAAGTTCACTGGGTATTTATCGCTAATTTCATTAGCCTTTTTCTCCATCAGCTCCCAAAGTCCTTCCAATCGGAAAGCTGGAGATACGACACCGATCATTTTCCCTGCATTATCATATACCGGCGCACTCAGAGCTATTATCGGTTCTGAGTAAGCCCGGGTTTTATAAACGTCAGAAAGGAATTCATGACCTTCTATGGCCTCTTTGAACCATATTCTCTGCGCGAGGTTGTCCCCGATCATTTTATTGGATGTATCTGCAATGACATTGCCTTCCATATCCAAATGCAAGACACTGTAATAATTTCCTTTTGCATCGATAAACTTTTTTAGTTCCTCTGACTTCTCTTCTTTAGAATGGCCAGGATTGATGATTACCGAATTTGCGCTCATTAACTTCACATCACTGATCCGTTCGTTCAAATAGCTATATGTTTCATTTACAATATTCAGTGAACCTGCATTCAGAGCGTTTTTTGCTTCCTTCTCAAGCAGGGACCGTTGTGATCCATAGGATATGATCCCCAATATCAGAAGAGGAACACTTGCAATAAGTAATGAATAAAGCAAAATTCGGGTTTGAAGGCTTTTAAGCATCCTTCCGATCCTCCCTATTCCTGATCTCCTAATAAGAGCCCTTCTTCTATTTGGACATACTGTTCCCATGCTTGATCGAATAGTGACATACTATCGAGATAGTCTGCATTCAATTCTAAATAACTGCTCAGTTCATTATAATCAGTCGATTGTTTTGGGAAGCCATGATCCTCATAGGCATGATTGGCAAATTTAGTGATTGCATCAATTTCCTTTGGTTGTCGAAATTTCATTAAATATAAATAAAATGGTCTCATGATGTTGAGCCCCCCCTAAAATAACTATGATTTCTGCTTTAATATATCGGAAACTTTCGCTTCCGTCCACTTTTTTAAAAAGAATTTGGTCTATTCTTCCTCACTTTATAGAAATCCACGATTTTTCAACAAAAATTGCATTCATTTTCTTACGGAATTACACTTAAATATCGTATTCCCTACCATATTAATCCCGTCCTTTTAAGACTGAAAATCTTTTTTATTTTATACGTTTTTCATGATTCGACAAAGGAACGAAGTGCTTCATTAACCCACTCTTTCAAACAAATGCACTTCAAAAACCTTATTATTTTCATTTTCTGAAAAGGAAAATCCCCTTCATCTAAGATGGAAATAGTGGTTTACACTAATTCTGTCCAAATGGGGGGATTTATACATTCATATATGGAAACGTAAATGCATCCTGCCGCTAAAAGTCAAAGTAATTACGTTTCAACAGCCTTTTCATGTTCATTAGCTCACTGTATGTCGTTTGTTTTTCAAGCTGTTTCGAATCAATTAAAAATAGTTGATTTTCAATTCCCTTCACTATTTCATCACTTTGAAAAAGCGCATCGCAACTCTCACAATGAGATGAAGGGGTCTCCGTAATTTCAACTGCCCTCGTACCATCCGGCAGTTCCCAATACACAGTCCCATTTACTGATGCAAGCTTCCCTTTCTCACACCATGGACACGTCTCCATGCTATTCATCTCCCTTAGGCGTGCTCTTTTTTTGCTGTGCCTGGAATTTCTTTTCTTTTAACAAATCTCGCTTTTCACGTTGGTTTTTCAATGAAGCATGCTCTGGGTTGGTCACGTAATTTTCCCTTCGATTCATTCGCTTAAGTCCTTCAGGCACTAAATTGAATTGCTTGTCGTTCATTAAACCGGATACACCTATATCTGATTGTTTTTCTTCCATATTCGGATATACCCCTTTGAAGTACTCATCTGCAAGTCCTGGTGTATATTGCTCAGGTTCGGGATAAGTGGTTATCACACCTTCAAAATTGCGCAGCACCGTTTTTGTTGGAGATTGTGAAAGGATATAATTCGGCTGCAGCGTGATTTTCCCTCCCCCTCCTGGAGCATCGACGACGAAGGTAGGTACAGCATACCCGGATGTATGGCCTCGGAGCCCCTCGATGATTTCAATGCCTTTTGAAATGGGAGCTCTGAAGTGACCGATGCCTTCCGACAGATCGCACTGATAAATATAGTAAGGGCGGACACGAATCTTAACAAGATCATGCATCAGCTTTTTCATGATTGCGACACTGTCATTGATCCCCGCTAAAATAACTGCCTGGTTGCCCACAGGTACACCTGCATCGGCAAGCATCTCACATGCTTTCTTTGACTCCTCGGTAATTTCTATTGAGGTATTGAAATGAGTATTCAGCCAAACCGGATGATATTTTTTTAAAATGGCACATAAATTTTCAGTGATTCTTTGAGGAAAAACAACAGGAGCCCGCGTACCTATCCTGATTATCTCAACATGAGGAATTTCCCTTAAGTTTTTGAGGATATATTCAAGGATCGTATCATTGATCAATAATCCGTCCCCGCCTGAAATAAGGACATCCCGAACTGCCGGTGTGTCACGTATATAACCGATTGCAGCGTCCAATTGTTTTTTTGGCACGCCCATGCCAATTTGTCCTGAAAAGCGTCTTCTCGTACAATAACGGCAGTACATGGAGCACTGATTCGTCACCAAAAAAAGAACGCGATCCGGATATCTATGGGTCAGTCCCGGCACTGGGGAGTCCTCATCCTCATGAAGGGGGTCTTCCATGTCATATTTGGTTTTATGCATTTCTTCCGAGATTGGGACCGATTGCATTCTGATTGGACACCTTGGGTCATCTTTATTCATTAGCGAAGCATAGTATGGGGTGATATTCAATGGAATGGTTTTTGTGGAAATCCTCACACCTTCCTCTTCATCCGGAGTAAGGTTTATCACTTTCTTCAAATCATCAACAGTTCGGATCGTATTCGTAAGCTGCCACAGCCAGTTGTTCCATTGTTCTTCGGTTACATCTTTCCATAGCTCTATATCTTTCCAATTGCGATCTGGCTTATATAAGTCAAATAACATGGTTATACCTCCTGAGTTATGATAGTAGTATTAAATGCAAGAAGGGTGCCAAAATGACCCAATAATTCGAAGGCCCATAAAAAAAACCGGACTGCAGGCTGCATCCGGATTTTCCCCATTCAAATATGCTTTTTAATTTTATATTGCAAGGTCTGTCTTGGAATTTGCAATAGCTTCGATGCCTGGAAAACGTTACCGTTCGTTTGAAGAAGGGCCTCGGTAATCAATTTTGTTTCCATCTCAATCATGGCCTCACGAAGCGGAAGTATTTTTTCAGATGGGGTGCGCTTTTTTAAAGACTGGGGCAAATCTGCAAGGTTCAAAACATCATTCTCCGTATGGTTCATCATGAATTCTACGGAATGTTTAAGCTCCCTTACATTTCCAGGCCAATGATATTCCCGAAAAAAAACCTTTGTCTGCTCATCCATGCCTTTTATGGACGATCCTAATTTACTGTTAAATATTGATATGAAATGTTCAGTAAGAAGCTCTATATCATCAATCCGCTCCCTTAGCGGAGGCAGCTCGTAGCTCAATACGTTCAATCGGTAAAATAAATCGGGTCTTAGCCTGTTATCCGATACCGCCTTTTTCGGATCTATATTCATCGCTGCCATGATCCTCACATCCACCTGTACACTCTTTGTACCTCCTATCCTCCTTATGAACCCATCTTCGAGCACACGCAGAAGCTTTGCCTGCAAGTCAATCGGCATCGATTGCAATTCATCCAAAAACAACGTTCCGCCATTGGCCAATTCAAACAGTCCCTGGCGTTCCACAGCACCAGTGTAGCTTCCTTTAGCCGTACCGAATAGAAGCGATTCCAATAAATTTTCTGGTAAGGCCGCACAATTTTGCGCGATGAATGGTTCTTTACTGCGGCTCGAGCCCTGGTGTATGCTTTGAACAAAAAGCTCTTTTCCTACACCGCTTTCCCCATGAACCAACACCGATGAGGAGGAGCGGGCAGCCTTTTTCCCTTGTGAGATCAGACCTTTAAATCCAGCATCAATAGTCAGGATTTCAGTGAAAGAATATAATCCGCCGGTTCCGGGCGTTTTCCTTTCAGGACTTTTGATCGTCTTGATCGAGCTCTCCAGGTCTGCTAACCTTTCAGATAATTGCTTCAAGCTTGAATAATCCTTGGCAATCTCTATAGCACCTATCATAAACCCATCTACATATATGGGGAGCGTCGTGTTTAACGTCTCAATGATTCGCCCATGTGCATTTACATACGATTGGCTATAGTTGTAGATTGGTTTTTCAGATTTAATGACCCGCAGCAATGTCGATGATTTGTGATTCAAAGAAGGGAAGGCTTCAAGCAAAGGTTTCCCAAGCACCTCACTTCTTTTCATCCCATCATGATTGGCCGCCACTTCGTTATAAAAGATGGTCTGTCCTTTTGGATCTATCACATGAATGCCTTCATCAATGGTTTCTAATATTGCTTCCAATACTTCACTTGTATTAAAAAATTCACTTGGCAAGATATCCCTCCTCAAGACCTTCTTGCTAGATGTATATGAGGAAATGCCAAAAACTTGTCATGTACTGCCTAAAATTGAGCATTCAAGTGAAATTTTTCACCCAAAGGTTCATGTCTTCCAGTTTATCGAAGATGTAACAGTTATTGGCCAAACGTCCGCGGTACGAGTATCCATGCTGATGCAATGCAGCATTCATGCCGAATGAGAGCGACCTGGCAATCGAATAAATACAATAAACCCCATGTGAAATAAGATATTCTTCAAGCGCGGAAATCAAGTGTTTCATTAAGCCGTACTGCCGATGTTCTGGCAATGTCGCACAATCGGTGATTTCTGCATTATGGTAAAAGGAATCAATTTCTGCTGAAGCAGCACTGACAATCCTGTCATCATGGACATAAATATAAAAAACCGTTCCCTTTTCCATGCACTTTTTTACATATACCGGATCATTCATCGGTGTGGGATACACTTTGAAAACCTCCCCATACAATTGGGCCAGCTGAGGTGCATCGGTAACTTTCGCTTTACGGCCTTGATAGGCTGACGGCGGATTATCTAATCCGGATTTTATCGGCAGCCTCTGTACATCGGTAAGGATTTGATCTTCCTTTTCCCATTCTGCACTGTTGCGCCTTGCATTCCGGTTATATTTAACAAGGAAGAAACAATCGCTTCCCAAAAAGAATTTATCGATGCTTCCTTCATATAGAAAGCCCTGAGCAAGCAATGCCAGAACGTTTTCCTTGCGTGACTTGAAGATGATCTTTTCCGCTGAAATGTCTTTAGCCACCTTTAAAGATTCCTCCACGCATTCTTGAAAATGACCTAAATAATCATCAATCCTGATTCGCTTATTAAAATGGTCGATCGTAATATGTATGGTGTACCTTGGCTTTTGAATCCTTTTTTCAATGATTCCAGCCTCCATTTGTCCCGCTCCCTTCAAAACTTCGAAATTGTTGCGAAAGGCCTGACCCTTCCTGGAATCAGACCTCCGGAAAAATGATTATTCCTGGTCCACCCCACACCATTCTATGATGGTCAATGCAATGATTTCCGCAACCTCCATCATTTTATCCACCTCTATATATTCGTTCGAATCATGGGCCATCTTCGTTTCCCCTGGTCCAAACACAACTACGGGGGTAGAGCCAACCGATGAAAGATACCCTCCGTCCGTCGCCCAAGGGGACGCTTCGATAAGCGGTTCCTCCCCTACCACTTTTTCATAATATGTGCTAATTGTCTTCATGAGCGGATGATCTATTTCGAGATTGCCAGGCAGCCATCTTGCCCCAAACCATTCCAATTCAATCGGTTTTTCTTTAAACCATGCATCACTCTCGTTTAAAGCATCTATTCGCTCCATCAGCGATTTTTGTGCTTCTTCCATGGTTTCTGTCGGTGCGATGCCGAATCTACCTTCCAGAACGGCTGTATCCGGCACGGAGGAAGGCCAATTCCCGCTTTGAATGCTACCTATGTTGATTGGAATGGGGATAGGGACATTTTTATAGAGTGAATGACGGAGTGACTCATTCCGTTCTTGTTCGAGCATCTTGATTTCTTTCATTACACTAACCGCTTTATCTATTGCACTGACTCCTTCATACCTAGTGCCTCCATGTGCAGACTTGCCTTTTATTTTCAGTCGAAACCACATCGAACCTTGCTGTAAAGGGAATAGTTTCATATTTGTAGGCTCCGGAATGATTGCACCATCAGCTTTGTACCCCCGTATTACTGCCGCAAGTGTGCCGGCACCACCGCTTTCCTCTTCAATCACACTCTGGAATATCACGTCCCCCTTCAATTTGATTCCGGATTCGACGATCGCTTCAATGGCCAGCAATAAAGATACATTGCCGCCCTTCATGTCCGTCGTTCCCCGCCCGAAAACTTTCCCGTCCATTAACTTGCCGCTATAGGGTTCATCGTGCCATGCTGCAAGATCTCCTTCAGGAACTACATCAATATGTCCGTTTAAAATAAGGGATTTCCCCTGGCCCGTTCCTCTTTTAATAGCCACAAGATTTGGATTTCCTTTAAAATCCCGGCGGTCGCAATAAAAATGGGGATGTTTTCTTAATTGTTCATCCCCGATTTCCCAAAGATCTATTTCTAGACCAAGTTGTCTGCACTTCTCGACCACTATGGCTTGTGCACTTCCTTCTTGCCCCCTTTTGCTCGGTTCCTGAACCAGTTTTTGCAAAAGCTGAACCCCATTCATCCGATGTTCATTCAACCATGTTCTTATTTTTTCCTCATACATATCCATTCTCCTCTCTCATTCTTTTAAAATATGGATGTTTTCAGAGACGGTAAACGAGGCTTCGGTCCGATTCCTGATTTCCTGAATGCTGGACGTATCAAATACATCAGTTAAAAGGAGGCCCTCCGAAGTTACGGAAAACACGCCTAATTCGGTGATGATCATATGTACGCATTTCTTGGCAGTTAACGGCAACGTACATTTTTTGACTAATTTAGACATGCCCGCTTTATCGTTATGCTCCATCAAGACAATGACCTTTTTGGCCTTTGCCGCCAGCTCCATGGCACCGCCCATGCCTGGCACCCGCTTTCCCGGGACAATCCAATTAGCGAGATCCCCCGCTTGACTTACTTGAAGGGCTCCAAGAATCGTGATATCCACCCTGCCACGCCGTATCATCCCAAATGCAACAGTACTGTCGCAGTAGGAAGCCCCGGCTCTAATGGTGATCGGCAGTCCGCCTGCATTGCAAAGATGCGCATCTTCCTTTCCCGTTTCAGGAGTACTGCCTATTCCCACAAGGCCATTTTCCGCATGAAACATAACTTTATGGTCATTCAACAGATGATTCGGTACAAGTGATGGAATGCCGATTCCCAAATTGACCAGCATCCCATCGCTTATTTCTGCTGCTGCCCGTTTCGCTATTCTATTCCTATCTTCTGTTCCCAAACCCATTTCCAATCGACTCCTTTTGATGGAATGATATAATCCACAAAGGCACCCGGAACAATGATGTCCTCTGGATCCATAGAGCCAAGCGGAACGATTTGCATGGCTTCGACTATAGTGATTTGTCCAGCTGCAGCAACGATTGGATTCGTGTTCCGGGCGCTTTTATCAAATTTAAGATTTCCATAAGGATCTGCCATTTCTGCGTATACAATGGCGATATCTGCAGTTAATGCCGGTTCCACCAGATAATTTTTCTTACCTAGCTTTACGGTTTGCTTGCCGTCCCGGACGATATCGGCCTCAATTCCAATATCAGTCAATATACCGCCTAGTCCCATCCCTCCGGCCCGGATGCGTTCGACAAGTGTCCCTTGCGGAGAGAACTCCACTTCGAGTTCTCCATTGTTCATTAATAGTCCTGCATTAGGATTGGAACCGATATGGGAAACGATGATCTTTTTCGCTCGGCGTTGCGTGACCAGTTTTCCGATTCCGATATCGGGGAAACCTGTATCGTTCCCAATCAAGGTTAAATCCTTAATACCTGATTCCAAAATCAGATTGATCAATCCCGGAGGCGTCCCTATGCCACCGAATCCCCCATAGAGGATGGACTGATTATCTTTAAAGTGATGGCGGACATCCTCCAAACGACAAATCTTCTGGAATGTATTTTCCACCACTATGACTCACTTCCTTGTTGTGATGAACGTTTACCTATCGATTCATTGAATTGCCTAAAAGTTATATCGACCCTCATTAACAATTCAGCACACTCCTCTTCTGATATCGTTAACGGCGGGGAGATGATGATGGCTGCCCCGGTTACACCATCAAGGCCTGCGGCCGCGGGATAAAGAAGTATTCCATTTCTCATTCCCAATTCAATGATTTCATTGGTCACGTCTTCCTCCTTCGGAAATGGGGCCGATGTTGCTTTATCCTGGACAAATTCGATGCCAATCAATAAACCTCTACCGCGTATATCACCGATATAGGAATACTTCCCTGCCAACTTTTTCAAGCCCCTAATCAGGTAATTCCCTCTGTCGGCCGATTTTTCGACAAGTTCATTCCTTTCGACGTATTCCAAAACGGCCAACGATACCGCACACGATAACGGATTAGCACTAAGCGTATGGCCTCCTATAATTGATTTCGAGCCTTTCATTATGGGCTCCATGACGTTTTTGGTCATTACTGCGGCTGCTATCGGGGTATAGCCTCCACTCATGCCTTTACCAAATGTTACGATATCAGGTTCCACATCCCAATATTCGGAAGCAAGCATCTTTCCGGTACGTCCAAATCCGGTCATTACTTCATCCGCAATAAATAAAATATCATTCTCTTCGCATATTTTCTTGAGTTTTCGAAAATAACCATCAGGAGGAACGATTGCCCCTCCTGCAGCGCCGATAACAGGTTCAGCAATGAATGCAGCTATATTTTCACTGCCAATACGCCGGATTGATGCTTCCAATTCCGAAGCGCAGGCCATTCCGCACGTATGTGAATCAAGTTGAAGTGGACATCGGTAACAATATGGAGGAGATACAGAAGGATATGATTCAAGCAAAGGAGTAAATCGTTCCCGGCGAATCGGATGTCCGGACATTGAAAGAGCTCCCATCGTGATGCCATGGTAGCTCATCCATCTCGATATGATTTTCTGTTTCTTTGGCTTCCCTTTTTCCTGCCAATGCTGAATGGCAATTTTCAATGCCGTTTCAGTCGCTTCGGAGCCGCTGTTTACAAAAAAACTGTATGTCAGTTCCCCTTTTGTCAATTCTGCAATTTTCCCGGCAAGTTTCTCTGCAGCATCGCTGGTAAATTGGGAACGATACACGAATGAAACCTGTTTAGCCTGTTTGACCATCGCCTCAATGATTTCCTGGACTCCATGGCCAATATTGGCTGTAACAGCACCGGAAGAAGCATCCAGGTAATCCTTTCCATCTTTATCGTACAAAAAAACTCCCTGACCATGACTGATAGTCGGGTAGGCTCCTCCCAGGACCGGTTTGATCAATGAAGACTGCTCCATAAGCCTGCACACTCCTTCTCTTTAAAAACAAATGCAATATAATAAAGTGTATGTCCAGGTGAAGGCAATCTTGCTAAGGAAATTGGCCTAGGCATGTAATCGGATAAGTTTCTTGGTTTCATGGGAGATCGTCAAAAAAATGGCGACAAAAAAAGTGTATCCGCAAGAGATACACTTTTTTCTTACAATGCGCTATTTAGTTTTTCTTCACGAATTGACTCCAAAAAACTTTCATCCTTTAAAACAGCCAGCACATTTTTATAAAAAGCAGTTTTATCGATAACTGAAGTATGTACATATTCATACTCTTTTAAAGACGGATGACGCAAAACATTTTTCATGCAGGAATGACAAACTTTTTTAGTTCCTAACTTATAGTAGTTCAAGTTACTTGCATCCCCATTAGAAGTGTCTTCGTTACATACGAAACATGTATGGCTCACACGGCCTTTTTTATTATACTCGGCCAAAGCCCCTTCTAAACGAATGGATGCTGGAATTGTTAATAACACATAATCACCTTTTCTATTTTAAATCTCTTAGTATTATATCAGAAAAATATAGAATTTGAACTATTAGACTCATATTCCCTAATAATGCTTGTAAAATAGGACAATTTCCAGGGCTTACAAGAGGAAAGACTCCAAAATACACCATAATGTAAAATATATTCATACATATCCCGACAGATAAAGACACCGTCCACTTTTTGAACGGCGTCTTCATAATGTGTCATGAAAGGATCTGGATCGTCGCTTTTCCATTCTTCACCTTCATTAATGCTTTTGAACCAACCGGCACCGTTACAAATGGATGGACATGACCGAAGTTGGCATTAGCGATCACAGGTATGCCATTTATCTCCTTTTTGGAAGTGATGATTTCCTGCAAGGCATATTCAGTCATTCCTGAATCCTTTTGGAAACGGCCGATGACGATTCCTTTAATCCCGCTTGCACCTGGCTGATGGAGCAAGGATTGTAAATCCCGGTCAAAACTGAAAGGATGGCTTTCTTCATCATCTTCTATGAAAAGGATACTGTCCTTTAAAGATGGCATGAACTCTGTCCCTTGTAATAGATTGAGTGTACAAAGATTACCTCCAATGATTGTCCCGGCCGCTTCACCTTCCTGAATGACCATATATCCACCATTCGGGTGAAAAGTTCGGTCATCCTGTTCTAAATGCCAGGAATCATCACTCCACGTTTCACTTGGCTCAAGATAAAAGCCTTCACTTTCAATTACAGCCTTTTTAAAATATTCCATCGTATATTCCAGACCAGCCTTCATCCCGAACGTCGAGAAATGAGGACCTGAATATGTAGTTAAACCTGTTTTATTATAAATGGCCAATAAAATTGCGGTTATATCACTATAACCCATCAACACTTTTGGATTTTCCTTAATCAAATCATAGTCGATATATCGTAACAATTGGTTAGCGTTATACCCCCCGATGGCTGTAAAAATCCCCTTCACATTTGGATCCCTGAACGCCTCATGCAAATCCTCGATCCGGTCTTCGATCGAATTCGAGAAAAAGTCATCATGGAACAAAGCCGTTTCACCATATGTCACTTTAAAACCAAGTTCAGTCAACCTTTCTTCTGCCAATCTGCGTTGTTCCCCTTTGACAATCGCCAAGCTTCTTGAAGGAGCAATTACGCGTATTTCATCCCCTGCTTGTAAACGGGAAGGTTTCATATCTTTATCCCCCTAAATTAATTACATTCTGTCGTTATTTTAGCAGAAATGGTGAACAAAGAAAAACCCAGAACCTTTATGGTATGTCCTTCACACAAGTTATTTTCTTGCAGATTGGCCATGCCCGTATCAGGATTCGAAATAGGATTGGTTATGTATCGCCTGTCCACCATGGATTTAACCTGCCTTTTCAGTCAACAACCATGGAATCTAAAAAGGTCCACCCACATTCCTTACAAAAAAGAAAAAACCAGCTTTATCAGCTGGTCTTTAGGTTATTGTATTAGCAGCAGAATGAAGCGCCGATGATAATCAATAGAATGAACAAGACAACGATTAATGCGAAGCCTGATCCAAATCCGCAGCAACCGCCGCCGCCGTATCCACCGCCACCATAACCAAATCCTGGTCCTGCAACATTTCCACCATATCCGTACATTAAGTTTCACTCCTTTTAGAATTCTTATTTCTCTTTACACCTTACCATATGTCAATACGCCCGCCTTGGTCTGTGCATTTGCCTATTTTTCTGGATTTAAGAAAAAACTTCAAGCAACACCATCTTCACCGTTAATCATTCAATGGCTGAAATACCGCAAGTAACCAGAAAAATGTCAAAAAAACGTTTCATATTTATTGTGTTACGTTAAAATTGGGATATAATAAGGAAAAACAATTCTTAGCCTCTTTAAGCTATCTCATACCTACATGGATACATAAAAGGCAATACGGGGGAACATAATTGAAAACGAACGCAAAATCCTTCATCCCTTTCGCTGCAATCGCCACGATCCTTCTAATCAGCTATATCCTTCAAAAAGTCCCTAAAACATATGGATCAGATGATTCGATAAATGTTTATCAAAAATTCCAATCAGGCCAGGCCATTCAATATCTCGTCATTGGTGACAGTATCGGAAGAGGGTCGGGAGCTGAAAAGCCTGATCTAACATGGTTCAAACAGTTAGAAAATAAGATGAATGAAGCCAATGATATTGCTTTACACGGTGACTACGTGGTCCAAAGCGGAGCCACTGCTTTTGAAGGCCTATTCAAGCTTTCCCAAAGAAGGGAGCATGATCATAAAGATCTGATTTTCTTCGTTTTTGGTGAGAATGATCGCAAATATATGGATGTCGATGATTTTACCATGACATATGAAGCATTAATGAGAAAAGCGAAACGTCTCCACCCTAACGCTGAATTATTCACAATTACAGAGAGTTCCTTGAAATATGAGGAATTTGCGTCAGCCATCGGACTTTTATCCAAACATTACGGTGCAACCAATGTGGATATGCGACCTATATTCAAAGATTCAGGATATACGGAAAAACAGCTGACAAGAGATTTGATTCATCCAAATGGGCTGGGTTATAAATTATATGCTGATGCAATTTATGAACGGTTCCTGGAAAACATCAAACGGGAAAAGGCTGTAGCAGGCCTTCCATCTAAGCTGCATGCCCGTTCTGGATTTGAATTATCGGAAATTGACCACTATGGAAAAATGAGCGGTTTTCGTCCAAGGGGTGGCTATTTCACTAGCAGTGAAAAGGGCAGTGTGATTGAATATACCTTCAAAGGAAGTATGCTTGGTGTGAAACTGCTTAGAAGTCCTGATGGCGGGGAAGTGAATGTATGGATCGACGGAAATGAAATTACGACTTTGAATACGTGGTGGCCATTTGCCCGTGAAAGATATTTATTTATCACAAATGGGCTCCGTCCCGGTTCACATACTGTCCGTTTTGAGGTGACTGGCAGGAATAAAGCAATGGAACTTACCACCATTCCATATGTCCGGATCGCATCAATCATCACAGATTGAATATTACTCATAAATAACCCCCTATCATTAGCTGATAGGGGGTTTTGCATTCAATCAAACAGCTTTTTGTATTCTCCGTATCCTTCTTTTTCAAGATCTTGGAGCGGGATGAACCTTAATGATGCAGAATTGATGCAATAGCGTAATCCCGACGGTCCCGGCCCATCATTGAAAACATGACCCAGATGAGAATCGGCAGTTTTTGAGCGAACCTCTATCCTTCTCATACCATAACTCGTATCGAGGTTTTCCACTACTTCCTCTTCTTTAAGCGGTTTAGTGAAGCTTGGCCAACCGCAGCCTGAATCGAACTTTTCCTTTGAAGTGAAAAGAGGATTGCCTGAAACGATATCCACATATAATCCTTCCTCCTTCAAGTTCCAATATTCATTGTTAAAGGCTGGTTCCGTTCCATTATTTTGTGTGACTTCATATTGAATCGGAGTGAGTTTCTGTTTTAATTCTTCTTTACTTTTCATTTTTTTCCCCCCAGTGATGTTGTATAAATGCTTTCCGTCCTGAACCAATCGAATATCTTTCATAATGCTCAGGTTGCTTTTTATAATAATGCTGGTGGTATGTCTCGGCTGGATAAAACGTTTTGGCTGGTATAATCGGCGTTACGATCGGTCCTGAAAATTTCCCGCTTGCCTGCAGCTTAGCTTTGGATGCTTCTGCAATTTCACGTTGGTTTTCGTCATGATAAAAAATGGCCGTTTGATAAGAACTTCCCCGGTCATAAAATTGCCCGCCAGCATCTGTCGGGTCAATTTGCTGCCAGAATAACTCGATTATCTCCTCATATGGATATACGCTTGGATCAAAGGTGATTTGAACTGCTTCATAATGGCCCGTGGTTTCGGAGCAAACTTCTTTGTACGTAGGGTTTTCCGTAGTCCCGCCCGTATAGCCAGAGATAACGGATTCGATGCCAGGCTGTTCATCGAATGGTTTCACCATGCACCAGAAACATCCGCCTGCGAATGTTGCCTTCTCTAATTGCTTTGTCAAATGAAAATCCTCCTTTTTTACAAACAATCCATTGAATGAATTTTAACGCTTTTATATGACGCTGTAAAATAATATGCCGATCGACCCTTTTTACGAAAAATCGTCCCTCCTCTTTTTAAACGGGAGACACACGCCCAAGCATGACAACATATGATAAGAACATACTGGAAAAATGAGAGGTGTTTGAAATGAGCGATAAACAATCATATTCACAAAAATCGGTAACATATGATTTACTATCGTCTTATTACAAAAACAGCGATCCGCAATTGCATGATTATTATTTCCATAAGCATTTGAAAAGTCTCGAAAAATCAACACAACAATTGAGATATGAACAAATGAATGTCCTACTGCCTGCACAAGTACGCTTTTTACATGCTGCCCCAACAGCTCCCTCATTTGATATTTATGTAAATGAAATGCCTATCCTTAAAAATTTCTCATATAAAGAGAACAATGGTTATTTACCACTCCCCCCTGGCAAGTACCCATTGGAAATATACCGCAGCGGACAAAGCGCCTTACCTCTTTTAAGCTGTAATGTGACACTCGAAAGCGGGACTTTCTATACCATTGCTCTTGCATCTGCCCTGGCTAATGAATCATTGAACATGTTACCTTTCGAAGATATTCCATTTGTTCCTCCAAATGAAGCAAAGGTACGATTCATCCAGCTTTCACATGATTTACTCTCGGTGGATATTGCCGTCAAAGATGGAGATGTCGTTTTTGATCAACTCCATTTCAGGAAAGCAAGCGAATATCTTAATATACATCCCATGATAGTAGACTTCGAAGTGAGGATAGCTGGGACAAAAGAGATCGCACTCCCTTTGCCAAACAAAGCCTTCCAAGTAAATACTCCCACAACCATTTATTTAATTGGTTCGAATCGGCAGTCATCCTCACTGGAAACCTTAACGCTATCTCCATAAATGGATAAAAAACCAGGATGCATCGATCCTGGTTTTTTATCCATCTATTCACTATCACTGTAATGATGATGGGATGGTCAATAAAAATGAAATATCATCATTTTTTAGATCGAATTCATTCGCCTTAACCCTAATATCGCTTTTCAGTTCCATATCCTGTAATGACACATAAATACTTTCGTCATTAGGACTGATGCTAACCCAATCCGGCATATTATAACGGTCATTTATTAAACTCATTACATATGAAACAGGAAGGTTCATTTTACCGACTGCAATTGATTTTTGCTTCAGGATCAAATCCCCATTCTTTTGGGCAATTGGTTCAAAAGTCAATTTCATTTCCACTTCACGGTTGAAAAATGGCATTGTTCCATATAATTCGACTTCATCCGTTAAATACACTTCGTAGTGAATGGATCCCGTCAATCCCTCTTTATCCAGATACTGGTTGATTAATCTTGTCAAATCTTCCCGATTCGTATGAATTTGAAATTGGATATCTTCTTCATGGCTTACTTTGGGTATCAGATCTTGATCTTTAGTCGGCAGATTAACTAAAATCGTTACAAACAGGATGACCAGGATGTTTAGGGCTAATAGGGAAATAAACAATGTCTTCCATTTGACATTTGTCATTCTTGGTCATCATCTCCTTTGGCACTCGCTTCCAATGTGTCCTTTCCGATAGTGGTAATATCCATATCATTATAGATTCTTGTCGCGATTAATTCATATCCGCGGTCATTTGGGTGAAAATAATCCTCGGCATACAGCAAATCTTCTTCGGAATTCTCGAAAATGTCTGCTATTTCAATAAAATAGGCTGAATCATATTCTTCAATGATCTCTTTTCCGCTTTCATTCCAATCATTCATGATCATATCAAGTTCATAAAAGTCTCCGAACCATTTGGAAAATGGATTATAGACGCCTACAAGGTAAATTTGCGCAGAATCATTTTCGGAACGAACCTTATCAAGTATCTGCCTTAATCTTTTTTCATACCCTATTTTTGCCGATTCAAACTGATTCAGTTCCAAGTTGGAGAAATTCTGTTTAAAGACCTTCATGATATCATTTCCACCGATTGTGACGACAATCGAGTCAGCTTGCTTTATGTCTTCTTTAATCCTAGTCTTATCCAGTCTTTTCAATAGTTGGTCGGTCCTATTTCCACGTATGCCATGATTAATCATCTCAACTGAAGTAATCGATGGTTCTTTTTCCAGCTTATTTTGTAAATAAGGCAGATACCCGCCATTATCTTTACTATCACCGACACCTTGAGTCAAGGAGTCGCCAATCGATACGATTTTCACAGGGTCCGGAAAAAAGCTGGCAGGAATGGTTTCCTTTTTACTCAGCTCAACTATGCTTTTCTGCTGAACAGATGGCTGATTTGAGGCTGTTTCACTTTGACTGCAGCCTGAAATCCAAACTAGGCATATGAAAAGACAGGTGATTTTGTACCTCATGACCCTCACCTTCCTACCCATATATTATATCATGCAGAAAACGAAAGATTGCAAACAATATACCTTCATTGTACTTCCAGAATTGAGCATTCCTTACTATACAATATGAAAAATGCAGTGAAATAAAGCTAGTCCTATAAAAATTAGCATGTACTGAGCATGTAAAATCATTCTTAACTACCGCTGTTTCTTCAAAAACTTATTGCTCATTTTCAGCATCGTTAAAGCTCCATTGAAATCCTTATAAAGGATGGATGAAAACAGAAAGAACAGGTCATTTAACCTGTTCAATAATTCTGTAAAATTTTAATATGCTTAATGATTTCATCAAAGGGAATATCCTGCAGGCCTGTATAATCCATGATGATCTTTCCTTCTTGATCAATCAGAAAAAAGCTGGTACCATGAATCACCTGATCTTCTGCTTCTGGTTTTTTGACGATCGTTTTAAAGTTATCCAATGCAAACTGCTCGATTTCTTCCTGTCCATAACCGGTCAGAAAGTGCCAGTTGCCGTAATCCACATTAAATTGGTCACCAAACTTTTTTAAAACATCAGGTTTGTCAATTTCCGGGTCCACGGAAAATGAAACGAACTCTACATCCGTAATACCTTCATCCTTCAATTGCTGCTGCAGCTTCGTCATATTCGAAGTCATGGGGAGACAGACCGTCTCACAGCTAGTGAATATAAAATCCGCTACCCAAACCTTTCCTTTAAGATCGCTTTTTGAGAAAGGTTTACCCTCCTGATCGATGTAACTGAAATCTTCAAGGTCCCAATTTTTAGCATCAGGTACACCATTGGAACCACATGCTGTCAACAGCAATAAAATTGATGCTCCCATAGCTGCCATAAGCAATTGCAGCTTTCTCATCCCTACCCCGTCCTTTATGTATAAAATATTCTGTTACTTCATTTATTCTAACAGACCAATCGGAATGAGAACAGCAACTATTTCTACGAATTAAAGACAATTGTAAAAGTGACAAAACCGCCGCCAAACGCAGTTTCATATGGTTTATGAATATCAATCCCAATAATACATGATTGCCATTGCGCCTTCACCCGTATGGGTACTGACAACGGCAGTCGTTGCTTCTATCTTTATGTCTTGATATCCTGTTAAGTCTGCAATGGCGTGGCGGACTTTATCCGCTATTTCAAGGCCATTCGCATGTACAAAACCAATGCCTCTAATTTTTTTGCCTTGAGTATCTTCTTTGAATTTCTTGATGATGAACTTCACGACCTGTGACTGGCTCCTAGCTTTGGATACAGGATTCAGTACACCATCATCAAGAAGTGCAATCGGCTTTATGTGCAGCAATGAACCAATAAAAGCAGAAACTTTGCCAATCCTTCCGCCCTTAACGAGGTTATCAAGTGTTTCTATGACAATGATTAAACTTGACTGTTTTCTAATATGTTCCAGTCGATCAATTATCTCAGCTACGGATTTCCCTTCCTTCGCCATCTTCGCTGCCTCGATCACCTGGAATGACATCGCTTTTGAAATGAATTTCGAATCAAGAACGGTAACCTTCGCTTCAGACATGCTTGCTGCGCTTTCCGCTGAGCGAACTGTGCCGCTCATGCCACCTGTCATATGTATGGATATAATCTCGCTGCCGTCTTTTCCTAGTTCATCATATACCTCCACAAAGGTACCTACGGCTGGTTGTGAACTTTTTGGCAGTTCTTTTGACTGGTTCATTCTTTTCAGGAATTCTTCTTGTTCGATTTCAACCTTATCCAAAAAAGTCTCCCCATCTATAAAAATCGATAAAGGGACCATTGTAATATTATAAAATTCCAGTTCCTCAGGTGTCATATCTACTGTCGAGTCTGTTACTATCTTTACTTTATTCATCATTACACATCCCTAAATTAACATATCTATTGTATTATACCTATTCAAGGTACGCATTCAAACCAAAGGTTTTCTTTTTTTCAAGTGAAGTGATACTAGTCTTTTGAAATGATCACACAAAAAAAGACCGTCCCATGAGCTAACCTGAACACATGCCGATTTATTAGATATTGCATGGCATTCGTGTCATCTCTTTTAACGGAGAAGTTAGCTATGGAACAGTCCGCATTAAGCATTATTTAGTAAACTTCCAAAAAAAAGCTTGTTATAAACGGGCCATTTGAGTACGGATGCTAAATAATGCTTAAATGAGTAATTTTCTTTATGATCTTTATTGGCAAAAACCTTCTTTACAAATACTTCCAAACGCACGGTCAACATAAAAAAATTCGGATCACTAGGCAGTAAGACAGGTATTTCTGAAATTGTGACCTTATGTCCAAAACAATCTTTGAATTCCAAGCATTTGAACATCAAAATATCAATCCTCATTTTTCACCGATTGCTTATATTATACACAATAAATCCAAAAGTATAAATATTCAAATGTGTAAAAAAACAGACAAATCAGATTGACTTTCACAAAAAAAAGACCCATAAAGGGCAAAATGCCTTTATGGACCTCTTTTTATAAACCTTCCTCGTAGGTGCCTTCCCGCAAGCTTTCACGTTTCACCCTTCGTTTATAGACGACTTTAGATAAAGAAATACTGATTTCATATAATAACAGAAGCGGAACCATCACCATAAAGTCTGACATAAAGTCAGGCGGCGTAATCGATATCGCTATGACAACCAGTACAAAGTATGCATACTTCCTTAACTTTTGAAGCACATAAGGATTAATTATGCCAAGGGAGGTCAAAAACATGGTAACGACAGGAAGCTCGAATAAAACAGCAAAAGGTATCGTCATATTAAATACGAATGAAAAGTACTTATCCGCTGTAAAACTGGTTATGAACATCCCATCGCCCAATTCAATCAAAAATTGAAGAATGGTCGGGAAGATGACAAAATAACCGAAAGCAAGCCCTCCGATAAAAAGCAGGAAAAGTGCCGGAATATAGGCAAGGGTCGCCCTTACTTCATTTGGCATCAAAGCGGGTTTAACGAATAACCAGATTTGCAGGGCAATTACCGGTATCGTTGCCGCAATGGCTACGACACCTGCAAGCATAAAGTAAATCCAGATTATATCGCTCGGTCCCAATACCATTAGTTCAAAATCGAGATCTTTCACGAACCAATTATAAATCTCCTCAACATAAATAAAACTGGCGATAAAAAAGATGACAAAAGCAACAGCTGTAATGATGAGCCGTTTTCTCAATTCATCGAGATGATCGATGATATTTAATTCTTTATCTTCCAAAGTTGATCACGCCTTCATCTGAAAATCCGTATCTTGTTCCAGCATAAAGGCGCAAGACGATTCCATCTTACGCCCAGCATTCAATCATTCATGATTTTTTTGTTGCAGCTTCTTATCTTCTTCATAATCACCTTTTGTTAAATCACTCGTGGACTTTTTAAACTCACGAAGCGTTTGTCCAAAAGCACGGCCAATTTCTGGAAGTTTCTTCGGACCAAAGATAATTAATGCCAATATTAAGATGAGAATTAGACCAGGTACTCCAATGTTCGACATGGATACATCCCCTTTGGTGTTGTAATTAGACCTACTCCGATTATAATACCATTTCCAACCAATTGAAAGGGAACTGGCAATTCGTCATAGAATGGTAACAATTATCGACAGTATGCTCATGTACGACTGGGCCGGCAGAATAAAATGTAAAAACATAGGTATTATTCTATCCTAATTTAACATTTTGTCCATGATTAAATCAATAAGTGAAATAAATTACTGTCTTTATTGACCTCTACAAAAGAGAATCCTTTCTTGTTCATCCTTTGAATGAGCCCTGCATAATCATTTTTATCTTTTAGCTCAATACCAACCAGGGCCGGCCCGCTTTCTTTATTATTTTTCTTCGTATATTCAAAACGGCTTATATCGTCATTCGGTCCTAACACCTCATCAAGGAATTCCCTTAAAGCTCCAGCACGTTGCGGAAAATTCACGATGAAGTAATAAAGCAGCCCTTCATATAATAAGGATTTCTCCTTAATTTCCTGCATACGCCCAATGTCGTTATTCCCTCCGCTGACCATGCAAACAACCGTTTTGCCTTTGATTTGTTCTTTGTATAAATCCAACGCGGCTACAGATATAGCCCCTGCCGGTTCAGCTACGATCGCATGCTGATTATATAAATCGAGAATCGTCGTACAGATTTGGCCTGGGGGGACGACAATGATATCTTCCAGGTTTTCCTTACAAAGCTGATATGTCAACTGTCCCACACACTTGACGGCTGCTCCGTCAACGAATGTATCTATGTTTTCAAGTTCAGAAACTTTTCCTTCCTTGAAGGAGAATTCCATCGAAGCAGCACCTTGCGGCTCCACTCCAATGCATTTCGTTTTTGGGGAAACCGATTTGAAATAACTTGATACTCCGGCCATTAATCCGCCTCCGCCCATAGCGGCAAATACATAGTCGATTCCATCTTCACAATCATTCAGGATTTCTACAGCGGTTGTACCCTGCCCGGCGATTACCTTTTCATCGTCAAATGGATGGATAAAGGAACGGCCTTCTTTTTCACAGCATTCCATCGCCATGGCAAATGCGTCATCGAATGTATCCCCGATAAGGATGATTTCCACATTATCCCTGCCGAATAGCTGAACTTGATCGACTTTTTGCCTTGGAGTTGTAGCAGGCATATAAATTTTCCCGTGGATACCCAATTGGCTGCAGGAAAAAGCTACTCCCTGTGCATGGTTTCCTGCACTGGCACAAACAACTCCATTCTTCGTCTCTTCAGCGGTCAGGCTTTTCATTTTATAGTAAGCCCCTCTTAATTTAAAGGAACGTACGTGTTGTAAGTCCTCACGTTTTAAATAAACATTACAATCATATTTTTCAGAGAGTCTCTGATTTTTTTGTAAAGGAGTATGCAAAACGATTTCTTTCAGTTCTCTATAGGCAATTAGAATATCTTCCAATTGAATCCCCCTATTCTTAGATGCAGTCTGATTCATAACAATCCCTCTTTCCTTCCTAATGAATTCAATCATTATAGCACTTTACTGTTATTAATGTAATTGATTTTTCTAAAAATTCTTTCTTTTGTTTGTTTCATACCAAAAAAAACCGATTATGGTCATTTCCCCATAATCGGATTAGCACTTTATTTTTTTTGAAGAATAATAAAATCGTGGGCATATCGATTTTTTTCATCGATGCTGCCAGGGTTTGAAGAGATTTTATCCCATTCATTTTCATCAATCACGGGAAAGAAAGTATCACCTTCAAAGGTTTCATGGATTTCCGTTATATACAAGCGGTCGGTAAAAGGAAGGATTTCCTTGAAGATTTCAGCTCCGCCAATCACGAAGACTTCCTCATCTCGGTTATCTGCAAACGTTTTGATTTCTGCTATATCATGTAAAACTACGCAGCCTTCCGCTTTAAAATCCTGATTGCGGGTAACGATGACATTTTCGCGGCCAGGCAGGACCCTCCCGATCGATTCAAATGTTTTTCGGCCCATGACGATCGGATGGCCCATCGTCACTTTTTTAAAATACTGCAAATCTGCCGGTAAATGCCACGGCAGTTTATTGTTATTACCTATCACACGATTTTGATCCATAGCCACTATCAATGATATCATATGCTAACCTCACCTTTTATATGGGGATGGGCTTCGTAATTTTCCAAAACGAAGTCCTCGAAGCTAAAATCAAAGATATTTTTCACATCCGGATTGATTTTCATGATTGGCAATGGTTTAGGATCACGAGTCAACTGCAGTTCCACTTGTTCAAGGTGGTTAGAGTAGATGTGGACATCCCCGAAAGTATGTACAAATTCGCCAACTTCCAAATCACACACTTGGGCGATCATCATCGTTAAGAGCGCATATGAAGCTATATTAAAAGGAACACCTAAAAAGACGTCCGCTGAACGTTGGTATAGCTGGCATGAAAGCTTGCCATCAGCGACATAGAATTGAAAGAAAGCATGGCAAGGCGGCAAGGCCATTTCGTCCAGTTCACCAACATTCCAAGCACTGACTATCAGCCTTCTTGAATTTGGATTCGTTTTGATTTGTTCGATCAATTCACTGATTTGGTCGATTTGCCTTCCATCAGCCGTTCCCCAAGAACGCCATTGATGACCATAAATCGGACCTAATTCTCCCTTTTCATCAGCCCATTCATTCCAGATGCGCACGCTATTTTCCTGAAGGTAGCCAACGTTCGTATCACCCTTCAAAAACCACAATAGTTCATGGATAATCGCTTTTAAACTAACCTTTTTCGTTGTAAGTACAGGGAATCCATCTTTTAAATTGAATCTCATTTGATATCCAAAGGTACTGATCGTTCCTGTTCCCGTACGATCACCCTTTTGAGTTCCATTTTCGAGTACATGCTTACATAAATCTAAATATTGCTTCATGATAAACCACCTTTTCTACTTTCATTCTCCTTATTTTAACGTATTATTGCCCAATGTTTAATCTAATTGTTTAATAAAATTATAAGTCTTGGGTGCTTTTTGTCTAAGCAATTGATTTTGTTCATCGTTTACATAAAACATGGCAAACGTTTCTGCAAAGTATTCCTCAGGGTAATTGGAAAAATACGTAATCCCAGGAAACAGCCCATCCACTTCCTTACCCCAAATCTTCAAATAATCCATGTCTTCACGGATTCCATCAAACACTATATTATCAATTGAATGCCCCAGTTCATGCAGTTCCAAATTAACGGAGCCATGCCCGTTGCCCTTGTCACTTGCCCCGATTTTAACCAATACCGTATGTGATCCGCCCATACCAGGCACATCATCCCAAGTTGTTTCTTTATTCGAATAACCACGCGGGGTTTTCCCCTTTAATTTTGCCGCGGATTGATTTTCTGTTAAATCACCATCGAATAGTTTGATCCTCACACCACTTTCAGCAGTTTTCACCAAAAGGGAATAAGGCAGATTATTAATGGTACCAGCAATTTTAAGTGCTTCCCTTTCATCGTACTCCTCTTCTGGAAATAAAAATATTCGTTGCAATTCTTTATTGCCCTTAAAAAGTTCAGCTTGTCTTAAAAGATTATCTTTGGGTAAATTCCGCCATTTCACCCCATCATCCTTCGCTAATGAATAGGAGAGCATTGAGAATAAAAAGACAATTAATGCAAGTATGGATAACCATTTTTTCCTTTTCACACGCTTCTCCCCCCTTCTTCATTCCTCATTTATGTTAAGAAAATATATGTTATTTAAAAACTCTAAACCTTTGATACTATTATATTAGTATAACATATTGCCCTAATGTAAAAACTCTATGTTTTTTTGGTAATTTCGGTTGCCATTCATCATGAGAAGAACCATTGATCCGCGCTTTTCATATATCAACAGTATATAATCGTAAAAGGTTTAAGGTGATCGCATGGAAACCAATAATAAAAAAGCCATCTTGAATGAGCACCGTGAACTTGCTGAAGAAGTGCTTGATATTTACAGTTTAAGAGTGTTCATCATTCTCGACCTTTTTCTGTTCTCCATCTTATTTGGCATACTGCTGCATCCGCTACTGTCTTCACTTTGGCTTAACTTTTTATTGCCATTTCTTTTCTTCACAACATTTACAGCCCTTCTTCAAATACTTGATATTTTCCAAAATAAAAGCTGACATCATATTTGATGTCAGCTTCAAACTTTATAAAATATCCAGTTGATTTCAGAAATCCGCTCCCTTTCCGCCGACTGTCTGCCGGACCGCCCGCGGAAAGCGAGTGCCTGGAGTGGAAATCAACGATCAGATTTACTTAACCCTCAAAAAAACGTTCCAGTTGATTGGAAGGGGTGTGCGAGACTCCTGCGGGCAAAGCGCGTAATTATTTTTTAATATAATGAAGCATTGCAAGTTGACCTAATTTTTGTACTTTGGTTAATGTGAAATTTACAGTAATATCATCTCCGATATAAAGGGAGATTCCTTTCCCTAAAATAATGGGTGCAATGGCTAGCTGGAATTCATCAATTAAACTTTCTTTAAAAAATTCACGTGCTAAGTTTCCTCCACCAATTAACCATATATCTTTACCAGGCTTATGTTTTATATTTTTAATGAAAGTTTTGACATCTTCATCAATAAATGTAGCATATTCATCTGAGCCACTAACAGATTTAGAAAATACATAATTTTTATATTCACTATAAGGATAATTCATATCAAATCCACGAATGACATCATAAGTTCCTTTTCCCATTACAACAGTGTCAATTCTTTCCAGTAGTGATTTATAGCCAGAGTCTCCTTCTACTTCTGTTGATTCTAACCACTTTAATGTACCGTCATCATTTGCAATATAGCCATCAATTGAAGTACCAATGTATAAAATAATGTTACGCTGTTTTTTCATCAACAACAGATCCCCCTCGGAACATAAACTTGATATTTCTTTCATATAAACCATCTCGTAATTCCATTGATACTTCCCCAGGTAAAATAAGATTCTAACAAGATTAATTCTCCACTACATTTGATTCCCCTTCTTTCACTAACCTGCGTCGTTAGTTGAAGAAGATAAAGGAATTCAATCGATAAAACAATGAGCTTTTTTTGGAAAGATCGAGAAATGGTAATATTCGTAATTGGGGAAGTCGAATTATGAACAAAAAATCGTAAAAGGGCTTCGGGATGATACCATTCTGAAACTTTTGCGACAAAAAGCTGCCATCATTTTAGATGACAGCTTTTTTAAATAGTGCTCAACCATGTTCCTTGAGCTTTTTCCCTTTCTTCAAATGGAATACGATCGTGGTGCCGAAAATCAGTAAAATAAATGCAAAAAAGATCGCAGGCGGGATTTCTATCCTTGCAACGGCCAATAACATTTTTATAGCAATGAATCCGATAAGGACATATGCGGCAGTTTCCAATTCAGGAACCTTATCTATCAATTTTAGAAATAATCCCGCCACTCCCCGCATCATCAAGACACCAATCATTCCGCCTGTCAAAAGCACCCAGACTTTTTCACTCACCCCGAATGCGGCCAAGACACTATCGACGGAAAATGCTATATCCATCAATTCCACTGCCGCAACCGTTCCCCATAAGGTACCAAACATACGGATCAGTATGCTGTTTTTACTCATTCCCTGAATATCTTCATCAGCTTGTTTTTTTCTTTTATCCCTAAAGTATTTAAATGAGAGCCAACCAAGATAGGCGGCCCCAATTACCTTCACCCACCAAAGCTTAATGAGGAAAACACCGATTCCAATCGCTATAAATCTAAAAGCGTAAGCACCTAATAAACCGTAAAAAAGTGCTTTTTTCCGTTGTTTTTCCGGAAGGTGCCTGACCATTACAGCTAATACCAAAGCGTTGTCCGCTGATAGCAACCCTTCCATTAATACGAGCGTTCCAATCAATCCCCAGCTCACCGGGTCGGATAAAACCTCCACCCACATATGCCAGTCAAAAAACTGTGCATACGTTTGCATGATGTTATTTAATAACTCTGACATGATAAAGACTCCTCTGCTACTATAACAGCAAAATTAGAAAACCTTTTAAAATAACATTGTTCCCCGCAATGATAAAAACTCTGCTTTTATTTCAACACAAAATAAATACGTTGCATGACAACGTATCATTTCGATGCTATTAGAAATTCATTTCATTTTCATCATACTCTTACACTTACATAAAATCAACGAAACCAACCGCTATGAGATCCTTTGTTTACTCGTCCACTCTGGCGGCGTATTTTTATCCCAATATATTTTCCCTATATTATAATGGGTGGCAAATGAATCATGATGGGTATGATAATGAAAATCGAACCAATACCCTTCCAGTGGAGGATTTTCCTGCCTGACATGGAATCTGATGATATCCTTGCCGCTATTTGAATCATAAATATGAAATATTTTTTCGGCCCTGCCCGCACTCGGCTGCTCAGTGATGGTTAATTGCTGTAATTTTTCATCTGGAAATTGGGCAGCCATTTCGGTAATGGCTTCTTCGATTTTTGGTAATATGGCCATTTTGAACTCATCGCCAATTTTAGGATTGATCTTATCGCCAAATTTCACAAATGCGTTTTCCTCTGCCTTATTCATTATGCCCGATAAAAATTCTTCCCGGTTGAATTCCTCTTCTAGTTCAGTCGAATTTTGCGAAGGAAGATAGGATAATCCCTCTTCTTCCACTAACCCTTTTTTAGTATCCTTTAACGAATCGGCTTCCGCAAGCCACGCCAGATCTGAAGGAGTGACAAGACCAAACGTTAAAACGGATACTAAAATGACGAGACTTTTCCTGAACCAAACCGCCGCTTTCAAATCACACTCCCCCTCCTTTTTTGTATTGTCTTTATATTTAGTATACTTTTATTTTTTGGTAATTACGAATATATAGTTACCCATGTTTTAAAAATCAAAAAAAAGGATAAATACCTATATAAAGTTTATGAACTCGAAATGA
The DNA here is from genome assembly GCF_036541465.1 of Bacillus sp. CFBP9009. Classification (NCBI taxonomy): domain Bacteria; kingdom Bacillati; phylum Bacillota; class Bacilli; order Caryophanales; family Bacillaceae; genus Bacillus; species Bacillus sp. CFBP9009. Next base: position 119,993 of record NZ_JAZHFU010000008.1, read on the forward strand.
ATTCGAACTTTTTTATTAAATATCAATAAATTTACATTTAAATGAAGGATTTTGACGATTTTTGGAGAAATTAATTAGATTCAAGTCTTTTTAAGGAGGGGTCTTATATGGCTTCGACTGCCATGGTGGCTTTATGTCTTGTAACATTAGCATTTTTCGTATATTTATCATTTGCTGATTAAGAATAAATGAATACCTACGAAAAATCTCCTTGTCATTCTTCTACAATGACAAGGTTTTCTTTTCATTCAAACATAAGCCTTACCTTTTGGCAGATAAAAGGACTGAATAATGGAGGAATTATTTTGGAAAACAATAATGAGATCATTAAAGATAAGGATTACAAAAGGGAAACAGCTACAGGGGGCGCCGGAATGGTCGTTACAGCTCATCCGGTAGCCACCTCCATAGGGGAAAAAATATTACGTGAAGGTGGAAATGCTGTCGATGCGGCGGTCGCCATCCAATTTGCCCTGAATATTGTGGAACCCATGATGACCGGTATCGGCGGAAGTGGTTTCCTAATGGTATATAACGCTAAAGATAAGGAAACGAAAATATACGATGGCCATGTAAGAGCACCTAAAGCCGCACATCGAGACATGTTTCTTGATGAAAAAGGGGAAGTCATCCCATTTAAAGAAAGATCGATCAAAGCCACAGCGGTAGGCATACCCGGAATACTGAAAGCTATGGATGAAGCACTCGCTGAAAATGGCAGTAAGCCATTAGCGGACCTCATCGAGCCATCCATTGAATTTGCAGAAAAAGGAGTTCCCGTCAATTGGGTTCTTTGCGACGCTCTTAAAAATTTTGAATATCGATTGGGCGAAGAAGCGCGTAGGTTCTTCATACCAAACGGAAAACCCTATCAGGATGGCGATTTGCTGATAAAAGAAAAGCTGGCGAATACCTATCGGATCTTACAACGTGAAGGAATTTCCGCTTTTTATGAAGGTGAAATCGGAGAAGGCATCATTTCCTGTATACAGGAGCTTGGAGGGTTCATGGAGCTTTCTGATTTAAAGGACTATAAAGCTACTATCGATGTACCAATGTATGGGACTTATAAGGATTATCTAATTGCGTCATCAAATGCCCCAAGTGCTGGCGGCTTCACGGTCATCCAAATCCTGAAAATATTGGAGAGCTTCCATATAGAACAATATGACGTCCGTTCTTGGGAAAAATATTATTTAATTGCAGAAGCGATGCGTCTGGCATTTACAGACAAAAAGGCATTTCTCGCTGATCCCGAATTTGCCGAATTGCCATTGGCGGGTCTAATGCATGATGAGTATATAGCTAAACGACGTTCATTCATTAATTTCAAAACAAGAAATAATGCCATTGACTTCGGAAACCCTTGGATTTATGATTCCGTGAAGCAAAGGGAAGTCATTCCTCAGCCTAATGAAGAGGATATCAGTGAAACCACACACTTCACCGTCCGTGACAGATGGGGGAATATCGCAGCATGCACGTCTACAGTGGAACATCCATTCGGATCAGGCATTATGGTTTCTGACTATGGTTTCATGCTGAATAACGAACTGACTGATTTCGATTCCATTCCAGGCGGCATGAATGAAGTGCAGCCCAATAAACGCCCAGTCAGCTGTAAAAGCCCGACCATCATCTTTAAAGACGGCGAGCCGATCTTGACGCTGGGTTCACCTGGAGGACCAACCATCATCAGTTCAGTCGTGCAAACGATCATCAATGTACTCGATATGAAAATGGATTTGAAAGCAGCCATCGAAGAACCTAGAATTTTCACTCCAATGGGCCCTCATATTGAATGGGAACCAGGAATTGATATGACCAGCAAAGGCCACTTGGAAGCAATGGGCTTCGCCTTTAATGAAGTTCCCCACTCCATAGGGAATGTCCAAGCGATTCAAATCAACCCTGATGGCTCTAACTATGGTGCTGCCGATTCAAGCCGAGAAGGCTGTGCCATGGGCCTGGACGAAACAGATTATAAATCTTGATCACTGAATGGAAATGAAGCCAAAATGAAATTTGGATGTTTTTCTCTTTATTACGTCAAATCCAAATTCCTCAAAGCGGGAGCTGCGAAAATGGTCTTTCAACACGACTCTCTTTCGTGCAACCCGCTTGGCTTCTTTCATTATTTCCACAGATAAAGACTTACCTTCCGCAAAATGAGTCAGTCCCCTGATCCCATTCGATTCCTGAATCGTTTCTTCAAACATGGGATCGAAATATACGACATCAAAATGATTATCCGGCAATGTTTTCAAAATTTCGTAATGATCACCTTGCATGACCTCTATTCTTCTCATCGCCGAAATCATCGTTTCTTCTGCATCCTCCCATGTCTTCATCCCATGGTCCACGAGCAAGGCCAAATATTGATTTCCTTCCAATGCGACAACCTGTCCATGTTCACCCACTGCGAAACTTGCGACAATCGCATCAGAGCCCAAACCCAAGGTACAATCAAGCACAGAGTTCCCTACATTTATATCTCCGGCAATGAGAAATGGATCACTCTCTCCGCGCATTATTCTTTTTATACGGATCATCGCTAGGTTCGGGTGGAAAAAGAATGGTTCTTTTTCCTGGTATCGATATAACTCCATCCGCTTTTTACCAAAAACAAGGCAATCATCTTCATTCTGTTCCGCTTGGATATCTCTCACCGATCGTTTTCTTCGGGCTATAAAGGGGATATGTAATTCTTCAGCTAACTTTTTCGCTAATATCATCGTTTCTTTATCGGCTCTTCCTACTGTTGTGACAAACATGGATCCTACCCCTTCATACTCTCTTAAATTTGAAAAGAATGCCCTGTTTCCAGGACATTCCGCTTTATCACTTATTTTACTTGACTGAACGCTGCCAATAAATTTTCCATGATAGCTTCCATTGGCTGTCCTTCTATATCATGTCGTGGAATGAAATGTACGACCTCTGTGCCCTTTAAAAGAGCCATTGATGGTGAAGAAGGTTCTATTCCATCGAAGTATTCCCGCATTTTAGCTGTCGCTTCCTTATCTTGGCCGGCAAATACAGTTACCAAATGATCTGGCTTATTGTCTGCTTGCAGTACGGCTTGAGTAGCAGCTGGACGGGCTAACCCTGCAGCACAGCCGCAAACGGAATTCACGACCACAAGTGTCGTACCTTCTACCGATTCCATAAAGTTTTCAACCGCTTCAGCGGATTCCAACTCATCAAAACCTGCTTGCACCAGTTCCGCACGCATTGGTTTCACCATTTGTTTCATGTATTCATCATATGCCATTGACATAAAAAAACCCCCTTGGTTACATTTCTTCAATTAGAATAATCATACTATATTGTTAAGTGAATATGCAAAAATGACGCTTAAAGCTTTGTAAAATTCATTGTTCCTCACAAAGAAACATGGTGATAGAATCCACTTTCATTCTGCCACCATGTTTTAGTCTTCCTTTTAACTTAAACTTTCATCACTCCGCCTGAGCTGGCATTCGTTACAAGTTTGGAATAACGTGCTAAATAGCCTGTTCTGACTTTTGACTCGAAGCCTTTCCAATTCGCTTTGCGTTTTTCGAATTCTTCATCGGAAATTTCCAATTGGATTTTGCGATTATTCAAATCCAATTCGATGATATCACCATCTTCAACAAAGGCAATTGGGCCTCCCTCAGCTGCTTCAGGGGATATATGACCAATGCTGATGCCTCGAGATGCGCCTGAAAAGCGGCCATCAGTGATCAAACCGACTTTCGCTCCAAGTCCCCTTCCGACGATTTGGGAAGTTGGTGCCAACATTTCCGGCATACCCGGCCCACCTTTAGGCCCTTCGTAACGAATGACCACTACATCCCCTTCTTTAACCTTACCGGTAATGATCCCGGAAAGAGCATCTTCCTGGGAATCGAAACAAATGGCAGGACCTCTGTGGTAGCCACCAACTGATGCGTCAACCGCGCCCACTTTTACGATGGAACCTTGAGGAGCAAGGTTACCGAACAATACAGCAAGCCCGCCACGCTCAGAATGCGGATTATCCAATGGATGGATTACATCCTTGTCCAATATTTCACAACCAGCAACATTTTCGCGGAGCGTTTTACCTGAGACAGAAAGGCAATCTCCATTAAAGGCACCTGGTTTTTTGAGTAACTCATTAATGACGGCACTTACCCCACCGGCATTATGTACATCTTCAATATGATAATCGGATGCCGGTGCTATTTTCGCTAGATGCGGTACGCGGTTAGCTATTTCATTTATGCGTTCCATCGGATATTCAAAACCTGCTTCATGTGCCAATGCAAGTGTATGAAGAACGGTGTTGGTCGAACCGCCCATCGCCATATCCAATGCAAATGCGTTATCAATTGCTTCAATCGTAACGATATCACGAGGCTTGATATCCTGTTTGATTATCTCCATCAGCTGTTTAGCGGATTTCTTAACGAATTCCTTACGTTCTTCGGCTACCGCCAAAATCGTTCCATTTCCCGGAAGTGCAAGTCCTAATCCTTCAGCCAGGCAGTTCATGGAGTTTGCTGTGAACATTCCTGAACAAGAACCGCAAGTAGGGCATGCAACTTGCTCGATTTCCTGCAAATCCTCTTCATTGATATTACCTGCTTGATAAGCACCCACCCCTTCAAAAACGGATGTTAATGAAAGAGATTTACCATTTTTATCTTTACCTGCTTTCATGGGTCCGCCGCTTACGAATATTGTAGGAATATTGACACGAAGTGCTCCCATCATCATTCCCGGCGTTATCTTGTCACAGTTTGGTATGCAGACCATACCGTCAAACCAATGTGCCGATACAACAGTTTCCACGGAATCTGCGATGATTTCACGGCTTGGTAAGGAATAGCGCATACCAATATGACCCATTGCAATTCCATCGTCTACCCCGATCGTATTAAATTCGAAAGGAACACCGCCCGCTTCGCGAATCGCTTCCTTCACTATTTTTCCGAATTCCTGAAGGTGGACATGACCTGGAACGATATCGATGTATGAATTACAAACCGCGATGAACGGTTTACCGAAATCTTCTTCTTTAACCCCTGCTGCCCGCAGCAGACTTCTATGTGGAGCTCGATCGACCCCTTTTGTAATCATGTCGCTTCTCATATTTGATGTAGACATTTGTTGTACCCCCAATTTCCACTAAATGTTTAATGATTCAATATAATATAATTTTTAGTATACTCTAAAAATTCTAACATATTTACATACAAATGCAACCATTCAACACTAAATTTCTACAAAAATCATTTTACTAAAATAATAGAGATCAAATTTATATCTTAGAAACTAATGTTTTGGGATTCGACCTGAGGGGAACTTATGTCAAACGACTGGAAATGATTCGCAAAAATAAAAAGGCATGCGGATTAAATCATCCGCATGCCTTTTGCCTGGGTTATTCCAAATCACTTGTCATTCACTTGTCTTGATTCTGTCATTTGCTTCCAAACCGAACCTTTTGCTTCTTCCCCATTTTCTATACGGTCAATGGCCATCTTGACCTGAAGGGCCACTTCGAATTCAGGATCCTGTTCCGCTTGCTTAAGATAAGGGAGGGTCGTTTCATTTCCCACTTCGTATAAAAACATCGCCGCCCTCCATCTAACCAATTTATTTTTATCCGAAAGTGATTGAGACATTTCTCCCATCGCTTCTTCAAAGCCAAGATCTGATAAACAATCACCAGCCGTTCGTCTTACGGCCGCACTTTTATCTTTCAATGCTTTATACAAGCTCGGGAGCACTTTTCTATCCTCGATCATACCCAAGTATACGACCGCGAGCCTTCGAATGGAGACCTTACTGTCGGAGAGTGCCATGTCCAATACGGGTATATCATCAACCGTTGGATCTTCCATTTGTTCTAAAGCCTGATAACGCTTTTCCCAGCTTTCGTCATTCAGCATTTCTGCAGTCAGTTTAATTTTTGGTCGTTTCAAAAATGCTTCCTTCGTATCCACCATTTCATTTGCAGCGGCTACTAGCCGATTAATTCGTTCTTCCGGATAAGCTGCAATCAGCTCGTCCGATACTTCCTTCACGATATCTTCCATATCACCATATCTTACGCCATAATCCTTCCATTTTCGAAGCAGGACTACATTGTCATCTTCTTTTTGGGCAGCGGCAATGCCCTTTATGAAATAATCCGGTAAGGCAAAACGTTTTTCGTGTAAGCTATCACTAGCTTTAATTTGCATCGGAATGCCCTTGAATTGTTGAATGGCAACAGTTACTTCTCCGTAATGTTCATTTAATGTTGTTTGTTGATTTTGTTCTTCGGTTTTTTCCCCGAAAACCTGACGGATTTGGACCAAGATATCTTTCCAATCATATTTCGCATTCCGCTCAACGGCTAAGAAGTCCGCAACATGATATACCCCTTTCACTCCCTCGATCGTAAATAAATCTTTGATCAGCTGGGGTGCCTGATCAGCTTGATCTTTCTTATAATTATTGCTTTTACCAGCTAATAGCTCTTCAGTTAAGTTGATTTTCATTGTATTCGGACTTGGTGTAGGTTCTATCGACTTAATTTTCAATGCATTTCTCTCCTTTTACAAGACGTTTCCATGTACTAGATATTATCACATCGGCAACAGATTCTCATGCAATTGAGATTGGCAAAAAAAAGACCGATCCAAGTTTGCTCCCTTGGACCAGTCTCCACGCTCATTCCTCTTCCAATTTTTCCGCTAAATATGTCCATCTTTCCATCAAATGCTCTAATTTATCCGTTAGTTCCTTTTCTTCTTCAAGCAGCAGGCGGACTTTTTCAAAATCGCTTCCCGCCGCTGACATTTCTGATGTTATGTCTTTCAGGCGCAGCTCGGCCCGTTCCATGTTCCCTTCGATTCCTTCCCATTCCTTACTTTCCGCATAGGTCAGTTTTTTCTTTTTCTTTTCGGTCCGGTTCATCTGAGGTTCCGGTGCTTTTACCGGCACGGTCACTTCCGTCTTTTCTTCCAAGAACTCTGAATAATTGCCGTAATAGAAATCAATTTCACCTTTATTCTTGAAAACAAGAAGCTGATGGCACGTCTTATCCAGGAAATACCTATCATGTGATACGGTAATGACTACACCTGAAAACGTTTCTAAATAATCCTCCAGAACGGTCAAGGTTTGCGTGTCCAAATCATTCGTCGGTTCATCCAAAAGCAGGACATTAGGTGCCGACATCAATATGTTAAGGAGATATAATCGCCTTTTCTCCCCACCGGACAGCTTGCGGATTGGCGTTCCATGCGATCCCATTGGAAACAAGAACCTTTCAAGCATCTGCGCAGCCGATATGAAACTGCCATCTTTAAGGGCGATGGAATCCGCCGTTTCACGAATATACTCTATCATGCGCAAATTCTCATCCATATCGACGCTTTCTTGCGTATAGTAGCCTATTTTCACGGTTTGCCCTTTTTCCAGGTTACCTTCATCAATGGATTCCCGTCCGGCCAGGATATTTAACAAGGTTGACTTTCCACTGCCATTATTACCGACGATCCCAATGCGATCACCCGGTTTGAAAAGGAAGGAGAAATGGTTGATGATGGTTCGATCACCGAAGGATTTAGAAACATCCTGCATCTCAAGCACCTTTTTCCCAAGACGGGCACCGCTTAATTCCATTTCCAGGTTCTCGGTTTTCTGCTTATCCTTTACACCTGATTCCAATGTTTCGAAGCGTTGGATCCTGGCCTTTTGTTTCGTTGTACGGGCCTTGGCTCCTTTACGGATCCAGGCCAGTTCTTTTTTGAATAGACTTTCCTTTTTCGTTCTTTCAGCTGACTCGTTCTCTTCACGAATGGCCTTTGATTCTAAATAATCCGCATAGTTTCCTTTGTATTCGAAAAGCTGCGTTTGGGCAATTTCCCAAATCTTATTGGACACACGATCAAGGAAATATCGATCATGGGTTACAAATAAAACGGACTTTTGATATTTCCCCAAATATTCTTCAAGCCAAGTGATACTTTCGAAATCGAGATGGTTGGTAGGCTCATCCAAAATCAGTAAATCAGGGGTCTCAATCAAGGTTTTTGCCAGGGCCGCACGTTTTTTTTGGCCACCTGACAGTTCCCCCAATTTCCTTGAGTGATCAGGAAGACCAAGCTTGGTCAGAATCGTTCTGGCATTGGCACTTGTATCCCAGGCGCCAAGCGTGTCCATATCCTGCTGCTGTTTTAACAAACGGTCTTGTACTGCGCCATTCTGCGGATCTACCTGGAGTTGAACGAGCGTCTTTTCATATTCTTTAATCAACGAAAATACAGGAGTTGAACTTTCATACATATATTCCATGATCGTCAATTTCTCATCAAAATGAGGGTCTTGGGATAGATAGGAAATCGTGTAATCATTCGGGTGATCCTTCGTTCCTAAATCACTGTCTTCCAATCCTGCGATAATATTTAATAATGTCGATTTACCGGTGCCGTTTATTCCAACGATCCCGATTTTCTCCCCTTCGGTAATGGAAAAAGAGACATCTTTAAAAAGCAGCTTTTCCCCTTGGGTTTTCATTACATTTTCCATGCTAAAAACTTTCATAATCGTACATCCCATTCCTTATTAAATTCCTCTAAAAATCCAATCATATATTCATGCCTTTCACTTGCAATCTTCTTGGCTGTACAAGTATTGAGCATATCTTGCAAACGCAATAACTTTTCATGAAAGTGATGAATGGAAGAGCTTTTGCCATTCCTGTATTCCTTCTTGGTCATGTTTTCCCTTATGGGCAATGAAGGATCATACATAAGTTGTCCCTTTTTTCCGCCAAATGCAAATGTCCTGGCTATGCCAATGGCACCAATTGCATCCAAGCGGTCCGCATCCTGAACAATTTCAGCCTCAATCGAGGGAAGCTTCAACTGCCCTGCACTATATGAAATTGTATTGATGATCTGTTTGATGGCATCCACACTATCATTATCCAACTTTATTTCATCAAACCAAGCATCAAGCTTTTTCCAGCCTCCATCGGCTTCCTGGTTTAATTTATCATCCGGGATATCATGAAGCAGAGCCGCCAATTCAATGATGAACTCATTCCCTTTTCGTTCTTCTTTTGCAATATGTAAAGCCAGCTTACGTACACGATTGATATGGAACCAATCATGGCCGCTGGCATCAGAATTCAATTGGTCATATACATACTTCTCCGTTAATTCAATCATCGTTTGTTTCATTTCACCACTCCATGTCCTATCTATTTTACCATGGTTCTCAATAATGGTGTGCTTTAATCTTCATTGAACCAACTGATTCCAATCGTCTGTTCACCGGTATGCACCCCGATGGCACTGCCAAGTGGGGATACATGGGTCAACACATGAGGAAATTCTTCGGATATCATCTTTTTCCATCTGTGTGCCTGCTCCGACACTGCACCATATAATATGGTGCATTCTTTTACTTTTCCCGCTTCGACTGATCTGCGAAAATCAGTGAAGATCTGTTTTTCCGCTTTTTTAAGGTTCCGGGGTTTAGATTTAGTATGAAGCACACCGTTTTCGATTGAAATGATGGGTTTAAAGCTCAACAGGCTTCCTAGAATATACTGTGCGTTTGTTAGTCTGCCGCTGCGGTGCAGCTGATCTAAAGAACCTATTAATACATAGGTTTCATGGTTATCCGCATACATTCTCGTTTTGACGAAAGCCTCATTGATTGTATCGCCATTATCCATATGATGCATGAGCCGTTTCAAGATTAATAGCATCGGAAAGGAAATAAGTAAAGTATCAAAAACGTCAACGGGGATTGTAACCATTTGTGCAGCTTGCCTGCTCGCGGAAACGGTGCCGCTCAATTCACTTGAAAGGTGTACGGCTATGATTCGATCATAGCTTTTTTCAAGCTCCTTATATAACTCCTGGAATCTTCCGACCGACGGCTGTGACGTAGTGGCGGTGATTTTATCCTCACTCATCCGCCGGTATAATTCCTCAGGTAATAGGTCGACGCCATCTTCATATTCCTTCCCATCGATGATGACGACCATCGGAACGACGTATACATGTTCATTCAATGATAATTCTTCATCTAAAGTTCCCGTACTGTCTGTTACCCATGCAATTCGTTCCATGTTTTCCCCCCTCATTTGTGTCTTCCATTATATTCAACATCCCAACCATCTGTCCCCTCAAAAAAACGGATGCATGCATTAAATTTCTTATCTCAAAAAAAGAGCCCAACTGAAGCTTCCGTTGGACTCGATATCATTCCTCATAATAATTTTTTTATATCCTCTTCCATTTCCAGAGGTTTTGTTTTAGGCGCATACCGGCTGACGATATTTCCATCTCGGTCAATCAAGAACTTTGTAAAATTCCATTTTATTGATTTGGACCCCATCACTCCAGGAGCATTTTCAGTCAGATAGCTGAATAAGGGATGGGCTTCCTTTCCATTAACATTCACTTTGGCAAACATCGGGAATGTTACACCATGATTCAATTTGCAGTATGAATCGATTTCCAGATCATCACCAGGCTCCTGATTCAAAAACTGATTACACGGAAAACCAAGTACGACAACCCCATCCTCTTTATATTGCACATACAGGCTTTGCAAATCATCATACTGTGGCGAAAAACCGCATTTGCTTGCGGTATTCACTATGATCATCACTTTCCCTCTATATTCCTCAAGCGAGATGGTTTCGCCATTAATTTTATTGACTTCAAATTCGTAAATGGACATATATGATCTCTCCCTTTAGTATGATGATTCATTTTACCGTATTTAAAGGTACGTTTACCAACTTTTATCCTTTGCCTATCATCCTGGAATCTTCACTGCTTGGATGGATTGAATCAAATACTCTACCATGTCTTCCAAATCATCCATTTGCTCTTCTTTTACAAGCCTTCCAAATGATACTTTATATATAGATGAAGTAACTGGTTGCATTTTTTTACTGACCGTATCGCTGGTCGTCACTGTAATGATTCTTTGATCTCCCCAAATTTTTTCCAGGTCGTTCAACAATTGTTCAGCATTCACTTCATCAAGCTTTTTGGGAAAAGAAATGAAAATATTGACCGTGCAGCCCGTATGCGTATCATCAATATCGGCATCGAGTAACTCCGAACTTAGGTTCTTGAGAGAAGCGTGTAACTCGATGGCACCGCTGATCGAAATAGGCGCCATTGTTTTTTTCAATTCCATCTCAATCTTATATGATCTGGACATGGTTGAGAGATTCACTATATCATCACGGTTTATGACCAATATATCTCCAATGAAGTCACGATCGTAAACCGCTCCTTCCAATACCACTTTCATGTTCTCAAATGCTGTAGGATCAAACAATCTCCAAACACCTCTCCAACTTATAAGTTTATGTATTCATGATCTTCCCATTTTACCATTCCCGGGCCATTTCCTTCGGGATTTACAAGAAATTATTAAAATAGCTTTTCTATTCAATAATTTTCTATATAATTAAAATATTATGATTTTTGAAGAAGGAGGCTAATCATGCCAATCAGAATTCCGGAACAACTGCCAGCAAGGGAAATTTTAGAACAGGAAAATATCTTCGTAATGGATGAGGAAAGAGCTACCAATCAGGAAATCCGTCCATTGAATATATTAATTTTAAACCTAATGCCAGAGAAAGAAAAAACGGAGGCCCAGTTACTGCGCTTTCTTGGCAATACTCCCATTCAAGTAAATATATCATTCCTGCGCTTAAGCACACATGAATCAAAGAACACAAGTAAATTTCATTTAGATCAATTTTACAAATCATTTAATGATATTCGCACGAAGAAATATGACGGCTTGATCATTACAGGCGCTCCAGTGGAAAAGCTGGAATTTTCAGACGTTAATTATTGGGAAGAACTGCAGAGCATCATGAACTGGTCAAGTGAAAATGTCACATCCACCCTACATATCTGTTGGGGGGCACAAGCTGCCCTGTACCATCATTATGGAATAGGCAAATACAAACTTCCAGAGAAATGCTTCGGGGTATACACTCATGAGGTCCTTGAACCGAATGAAAATCTAGTCCGCGGATTCGATGATTATTTTATGGCCCCTCATTCACGCTATACGGATATTGACTATCAAAAATTAGTTAACCATCCTGAATTGAAGGTTCTCGCACAGTCCGATCAAGCTGGTGTATTGATGGCTGCTTCAGTTGATGGAAAAAGAATTATGGTTACCGGCCATTTCGAGTATGATGCCGATACCCTAGGTGAAGAATATAAGCGCGATAGGGAACGCGGGATCAATACGCAACTCCCTGAAAATTACTTTCCTGATAACGATCCGACCAGGATACCTCTTCACCGCTGGAAGAGCCATTGCAGCCTGATGTTCTCGAATTGGCTGAACTATTATGTCTACCAATCAACCCCTTATGAGTGGGATTGAAAGGGTAAGAAAAAAGAAGCTTTCACTTTGAAATGAATCGCTTTTTTATGGCAGACACATCCGATCATCATGGGAAACAACCTGAGTATCTGACTCAGGTTGTTTCTTTCATGATTCCTTATTACCGAAATATACCTCTTCAAAAGGTTGGACGACCACAAATCCTTGTCCTTCGAATTTCATTTGAACGGATTCGCCGCTTCCCCTTCCAAAAAACGACTTCAATGAAACATCCGTTACGAATTCAGGCTGCAATTCCCCTGACCAAGCTACTGTGGCATTCGGGTCCGTATAAACCGGATTCCCAGGTTCCACCATTAAAGTAAGCGGCTCATAATGAGAAGTGAATGCGACCATGCCTCTCCCCTCGAGCCTAACGTTGAACAATCCCCCTGCCAATAAACCGGCAATTCGCCGCATCATTTTTATATCCCATGAAATCCCCGGCTCAAATGCAAGTAAGTCATTTCCGTTAACACAGATCGATTCACCATTTAACTGTAAAATAGAAATCTTCTTCCCTTGATCCGCGACGTATAGCTTGCCGCTTCCGGTCGCTTTCATCAATGATGCACCCTCACCAGTTAAGGCCTTTTTAAAGAGTTTACCAAGACCATGCTCCAAGATGCCTTCCCGCTCGAATTTAATATGGCCGCGATAAGAAACCATCGTCCCCATTTTTGCCCAGATCTGCTTTTCCAAATTAATCTCCAGGATTCGTTCCGTTTCAAGTTCGAATAATCCTTGCCCTTTATCCTGCTGTTTCGTCTTTTCAACGAATTGATCGATTTGATACTTCTCCATCACTGCCCCACCTCTTTTTGCAGGAGGAACAGCCACATGAACGATACAGCTTGCTTTAATTCCTTTGAAAAATGTCCCAGCTTTGTATAGTCCACCCCTCTCTTTGCAACGCCGGTATCAGCTACTGCCTTCCATCCCGTTTCTAAAGCCATTTTTTCAAATTCCCAAGGCTGCATTGTATTCATGATGACTTGGTCTCCTAATAACCGTTGAAAACTGAATTTTTTTCGCGGTTCAGCTGTTGGACCAAGTATTCCAAAACAGGCATAACCTCCAGGCTTTAATACCCGTTGGATTTCCTTCATCACCGTTAATGGTTCACCCGTATATTCCAAAGAATTAATGACCATTGCCGCATCCATTTCTTCATCTTTGAATGGAAGATTATAAAAATCTCCTTGCAGGAAAGAAAGTCCTGGTTGTTGAGCGGTTTTTCCCTTTGCAAATTCAATCATCACATTGGATAAATCAACTCCGGTTACTTCATATCCCGCTTCGGCCAATTTTAAGGAACCAACTCCATCTCCACAGCCTATGTCAGCCACCTTCACTCCCGAAGGTACAAATTCAGAAAAGAAAGGAATAATGTTTTTCCGGCTCCCCGTTTCCCACATTTCTTGCGAATTCTTCACCCACATAGGTGCAAAAACATCCCATTCCTTTTTCGACTCTTCATGCCATGTATGTAAATTCATCTCAAATTCATCCTCCCATTTAACCTCTAACTAAATAAGTTCCTGAAAAATATTTTGCCGAATCAAAATACCGGGGCTTCCCTATAGCTATTCTGCTCTTAATTCAAAAATCCTCTTTTAAAACCTCGCCCCTTAGTGATTTTCAAATACATAAAAAAAAACTGCCAGCGGCAGCTTATTTTGAATTTTCTTCATTTCTTTTTTGTATCTTTCGTAAATCCTCGACACGGTCAGGAGATTCTTCAAAGAATTCAACCAGGTCTCCAATCCTATCGATGGCATTCCAACTAAGGTGGTGTTCAATCCCCTCTACATCATGATAAATATTTTCTTCCTTGACCCCAATCAACCTTAACATCTGTTCTAAAAGTTCATGACGGTATACGAGCCTTTTACCAACTTTTTTCCCATTTGCAGTTAAAACGAGACCCCGGTACTTTTCATATATCAAATATTTTTCCTGATCCAGTTTTTGAACCATTTTTGTAACAGAAGATGGGTGGACGGAAAGATTTTCGGCAATATCGGAAACTCTTGCATATCCTTTTTCTTCAATAAGTAAATAAATTTGTTCTATGTAATCCTCCATGCTCGGTGTAGGCATTCGGAATCCTCCCATTCAAACGCATATCTAAAAATTTTACTATATAAACGGCCCTGAAACAAGAAGATATAAGTCTCAGGGCGCCTTTAATGATGTTTCTTCTCAAGTTTGCTTGACGTTTTGTTCTGTTGGGAATGTAAAACTGATCTTCTTTTCAGAATCGGACCACGATAAAATGGCATCAAAGGTCTTTTCCCCTTTTTTAAAACCGCTTATCAAATCCGTTTCACCGCTCGCCAACAGCTTTTTTATATTTGCTTGACTGATTTTCTTATTAAGGATTTTTTTGGAGATAGTGAAGTTACATTTTGTTTTCTGATAACTTATACATCCATAGAATTCCCCTTTATCGACAATCTTAGAACCGCATAGTTTACAGCTACCCACAGATGCCGAGCTTCTTTTTTTAGGGCCGCTCCGTTGAATCGACTCGGTGTCCAGTCCTTGGAAATCCCAGCTTTCCGATGATTCCACGGCATCACTGATGATTTTTGCTGACATCTTTTTAACAGCTTCCATAAAGCCGCCAGCTGAAGCCTTTCCTTCACCGATTTCCCTCAAACGCTGTTCCCATTTGGCTGTCATTTCAGGTGAAGCCAGGATCTTCTCCCCGATGGCAGTAATCAGCACTTTCCCTTTATCTGTCGCAAAAACCTGATTTTTTTTGACATTGATGTATTTACGGTCTTTGAGCATGGTAATGATGCCAGCCCGAGTTGCTTCGGTTCCGAGACCCTCGGTTTTCATCAGCACTTTTTCTAACTCTTCATTATCCAGATGCTTTCCGGCTGTTTTCATCAAAGTGATCAGCTGACCTTCTGTATAGCGCTTAGGAGGCTGGGTTTTTCCTTCTTTCACCTTTATATTGGCGACCTTTCCAGTATCTCCTTTGGTAACGGACGGCAAAATGATATCATCATCATCCTTGTCATTTTGGAAAATCACTTTGCGCCATCCCTCTTGAATCTGCTGCTTGCCTTTAGAAACGAATTCGGCACGCTTATCGACAAGCGTTTTAATGGTGGTGTAATCGAAAATGGCTTTCTCATAATGAGCCGTAATCAACCGGCGTACCACCAAGTCATATATATTCCGTTCTTCGGCGGAAAGCCGCTTCGGGTCTGTTACCTGCTCCGTCGGGATAATTGCATAGTGATCAGTCACTTTTTTTTCATTTACAAACCGTTTATTATTCATGATGTTTGGTTGTGGCAAAGGAAACAGGGATTCATATTCTGAAAATCCGCTTAGTTTTTGCAAAATATCAGGAAATGTTTCGGCTTCCCCCTCCGTCACATAATTGGAGTCTGAACGTGGATAAGAAACGATCCCTTTTTGATATAAACTTTGTACTATATCAAGCGTCTGTTTCGGTGAATATTTATAAATCTTGTTTACTGTCGCTTGCAATGACGATAGATTAAATAACAAAGGCGGCTGAAATTCTTTCCTTTCAGTATCCATTTCAGCTATTTCAGCTTCCTTACCCTTGCAAAAGGCGGCAATTTTATCAGCCATTTCTTTTGTCTTTATTCTCGGATCATTGTTCTGCTGCCATTTTCCCTGATATTTCTTTCCATCCATCTTGAAGTCAGCGAACACTTCCCAGAACGGTTCAGACTTGAATTGCTCAATTTCCATTTCCCGCTTCACAATCAAGGCAAGAGTCGGTGTCTGAACCCTTCCAGCTGAAAACACATCCGAAACTCCCCTTTGTTTCAATAAAATACTATACGCTCTCGACGCATTCATTCCCACAACCCAGTCCGCGCAAGCTCTCGTATACGCTTCATAATAAAGCGGCCTGGTTTTTTCCTCGCTTTTCAGATTTTGGAATCCCTCATAAATCGCTTTTGGGGTCAAAGAGGAAATCCATAAACGTTTCATCGGTTTATTGACATTGCATAAGTTAACGATGTTGCGTACAATCAATTCTCCTTCACGCCCGGCATCACCTGCATGAATGATTTCATCGACTTCCGGTTTCCTAAGCAAAGTCTTCACAACATTGAATTGCTTTGCCTTTTGTCGGGTCACTTTATATTGAAATTTCTCAGGAATCATCGGCAACGTTTCCATCGACCATTTTTTCCATTTTGAATGATAGGTTTCCGGTGAAACAAGTTGACATAAATGCCCGACGGCCCAAGTTACATAAGCTCCATCGGGAAAAAGTTCAGTCGGCATGATTTCTATATAGCCTTGCTGTTTCTTCGTTTTAAATTGAGCTGCTAGCGTTGAACCTTGATCTGGTTTCTCCGCAATGATTAGCTTCATGATCATCTTCACCTAATCCGTTACAAAATATCTTTCCCCTATCATTATACCTTAATTATCACAATCGGCTAGATATGACTTCGTTTTTACTGAACTGATAGTAGAAAGCATGAAATGATTGCTTACTTTCGGTGAACTAGTGGGATTTTCAGGCTTATGATAAAATCCGTCCAAATATAGGCAGATTAATCTGCAAAAAAAAAAAGCTTCACTAATGGATGGTCAGCATAGGTTAGGGGGGAATTGAGCTTTATACAAAAACAACAAGTACAATGTTGAATGTTCCTTTTCTTGCCTTCCTTTGGTTAGACGAAGATGAGGAATTAATTTTTTTGATATTATTAATATAAAAGCTAAAGGATTAGAAAAAACCGACCTTTATTGGTCGGTTTTTTTCATATTATTTTTAGCAGAAGCCGCCATAATAAAGGACACACATACGCCTTAAAAACAACTACACCCAACAATGATTAAAAGTATAAACAATACGACTATAAAGGCGAAACCTCCACCAAATCCAAAACCGTGGTCAAAATCGTGGTCACAACCTGACATAGAAACATCTCCTTATTTATTTTTAAGGAGGTACTTAAGTGGGTTATATCATGGTATGCTCTAATTAGGAAAATGACCCAATCTCGAAGGATGGGAATGATGCAGTATCCGTTGCAGCATGGCAATATCCTTCGTGACCTTGTAAAGCCAATAGCCGAAAGTTTTTCCAATTGGCTGTTATGGCGCTAACGCACCTGAACTTAACTAGAACCACTAATACAATTAACTTTTTTAGATGGGTAACGTGATCATTTACATATTATTGACTGGGTATATAGAATACGAAAATGTACCCTTAAATTAGCTACTGAAGGAATTGGTTTAAACACATTTATCACGGGGTTTACTTTATCTTAATACTCTATTTCATCGTAATCTTTAGGCTGAGGAACCGGCTGCTTATTTTCGCAGTTAGAAATATCATTAATTGTTTGTACCTCCTCTTGTCTTTCTTCAGTATCCTTTTCATTTTGCTTTTTCAAGATGATTAACTCCTTCCAATGAATCTAAAAATTAATATGCACTATTAAAGGTTTCACCATGCATCTAAGTGTACAATTTAAAAGGAATGTTTACTTTGATATAGAAATCAAAATTTGAAGGAATCGACCTGTTAAAGGTCATCTTTAGGTATTTTAATTCTGTTTAAGAAGCTTTACGTAGTCCTTTTAAGATCAAGCTCAAGATAAATACCAACACTATAGCACCAATTAACGCTGGAATAATCGCATAGCCGGCAACAACTGGACCCCAATTTCCTAGAATTAATGAGCCTAACCAGGCTCCTACGATACCAGCAATGATATTACCGACAATACCAAACAGAATATCGCGCCCGATAATCAAACCTGCTAACCAGCCGATAATACCTCCAATAATTAATGACCATAAAAATGACATTTTTCTTCTTCCTTTTAAATTCACTTTTTAAAGCATAATCGTATAAGTTTTCAAGCATTTTTAATGTAGTTCATAAGCTTGCCGTTATACTTTATATTTGGCCCCGTATTAAAAAAAAATTATTATTTAGACCTAAAAAGCATTCAAAAGTTGGCTATGTTGATTAATATACTAAAGGAAAACTGAATGGACGGATTGGTAAAGCTCCCATTTTTCCCATTTATCTTAAAACAGTTGAAAAAAGCTACCTATATGTATTAGATAAGTTCATGGGGTATTTCTCTAACATTTTTAAAAGTCTAGGGAGATAAATGACTCCCTAAAAATTATAACTAAACGTAATTGCCTTCATCGAAATGTTGTATAGGGTATTTTGGTATATGTAGACAGTAAAAACAGTGAAAAACTGCAAAAATCTATTGATAAGTTATCCACATCTTAAAAAGTAAATATCAACGGTGCAACCTGTTTAACTGCTTCATCAGCTTCTAAAGAGTCTATTTTTTAACCAGTTTCATCCTGGGAGCAGCAAAAGCCTGAAAATCAGATAGATCTTCAGGCTTTTTAGAATTTAAAAATCCTACAGCGCGTATTAGTAAGAGATTAGAAAGCCATCTGAATTAATCATCTCTATTATCTTCATCCTGGATATCTTCTGGATCTTCTATTGGATCCTCTGGATCTTGATCGGTATCTTCTTCATCATCTTTAAACATGTTATCATTTTCATCTACGCCAGGTGTATCGTTTTCAGGATTTGTACCGTCATTTTGATCATTTGTATTATCTAAATCTTCATCAACCTGATTTTGATTTTCTTCAGGAGGAGCAGGATCCGGGTCAACGTTACATCCCACTACCATCATTGCGGATAAAAGTATACCTGTTAGCATGAGAAACCATTTTTTATTCATAGTAATTCCCCTTTCGTAAATTATTCATGACCATTTTGATCTTTACTTATCATTCCTCATGTGAAAGAAAGTATACAAGAACCAAAAATAAAGATACCGCCCAATTAATAGAGGAAGGTCTCTCCGAAAGAAACATGAAACTTCTGTTTCTCACTTGCAACTCTTAAAGAACGTTTGTACTGCATGACAATAAGAGCAATCTTAGGATTGCTCTCTCATTTGTTTTATTAGTATTATTTAAACTGTTTTTGTTTATTGGTATTCATTTCAAAAAAAAATTGGCTCTCATCCTCTCTAATATACGTCTGCTTTGTAAATAGTCCTGTTCCCGTTCTTGTTCTACTTTAGACGTTGCTCCTGTTTTTGAGCATATTGTGCATAACCAATCATGAGCCCGAAACATTGCTTTTTCCATTACAGAAGTGTAGGTTAAACCAAGAAAATTAATGGAGAATCAATCCTTTCAATATTTATCGTACACATCCTATCAAAGAGAAAACAAGCAAAGCTGCTTTGGTTATAATCCGGCTTCTAAGCAATCGATCTTCATTCCGTGCCATGTAATCTTTAAAGAGCATGGCGATGGGACAGCTTCAAAATAAACCTAAAATTATCGATGTTAGAATTTTATCTAATATTTTTTTAATGCAGCCGAGAAAAATAGTTCGTTGTATACAAAACATTTTGTAAAACGCTTTAAAACATCGCATTTATAACCGTCTTTATGAAAAAAATCTATATACCCTTTCTCATCCCTTATAAAACGTCCTTGATCTAACCAGTTCATAAAGATGTTACAAAAAGGCTTATGCTTGTACATGCAAGGCTCAATTGCAATGACTTTCCCATTTGGTTTTAATACTCGCTTAAATTCTTCTATATACGTTTTTATGTCAGCACAAGAGATGTGATGTAACACGGAAATAATGAGAATATAATCAATACTTTCATTTTCAATTGGTAGAGAATATTCTTTTAAAACTTTGAAGTCATAATTTGAATATAGCTTTTTCGAATACATAACCCTTTTTTGGTCAGGTTCTACTCCTATATAACGTTCAGGAGAAAATAAAGTGCAGTTTACCCCTGTACCGGAACCGAAATCTAAGATAGTTTTATCTTTAAATTCAAATTCCTCTTGTAAGTAAAGATGTATATACTTCTCTGTAAACCACTTTGGACGTACTAAATTATGATATAATTGCGGAAAAAATTCAGTTAAAATATGTTCTTCACCAACTTTCCCTTAAGATTTCTTAATTACATTTCCTTTCTTCATTCGAAATTATGCAAAAAAGATTTTCCGGTCTCCCTCTAACGAATATTAAACAAAGTTTGTAAAGCCCCTCTTTGAAATAGAAAACTTTCCCTTTGTAATGAATAAGCCCCTTAATTAAGTATCGAACAAGTTATCCGTACTTTCTTAAATGGTACGGTTTTGGCCACAAATTGGATCTCCATGAAAATGAAAGTGTCCTGAAAGTAGATAATGCTTTTACTACCTATACGATTTGGGCAGGTACATGTTTTAAGCTTTTCTTACTCCTAGGATTAGGTCAGGAAATATTAAGATCCTCTATAAAATCTATACTTAGCATCTTGTACTTAGGTCTCTTTCCTACGGTATTCCTTATCTTGCATTCGCATCTTACATCTCGGGCAGGAACTTCAGAGGCAACAAGCTTCCTTTACCTAACACCAGCTCTTACAATTGTGATTGCTTGGATTTGACTTGGTGAGGTATCGACTATCCTTTTTGGAGGAGTAATCACGCTATTTGGAGTTTTGTTCATCCATATCGAGGGAGAAAAATTACCAGAAAGAGTAAAACGAAAAATACAAAAAGGAGGAGAAGTCAATGCCTTCATAAATGAAAAAAATCATCCAAAATGTGAATGAGATTCCTTCAATTCCCGTAATACCTGAAAGTTCTTCAACGAATACTAATTAAGCAATACCAACTTGTATTGGGGAGGAATTCTTTTATGAGTAAGAAAGGAAAGCATAAGGGTAAAAAGGGGAACCATAAAACATCAAGTTCTGCAAATGGGCAGAATGGCTATCATTAAAGATGCTACACTCAAAAGGGAGCCTTTTAGGCTCCCTTTTGTTCGTTCAGTTTTTTAGTTCCTTAATAATCGTAGCTGTTAAGAATGACTAGAATTGTGCATCCTTCATGACCCATTACGCCATAAGGCAGATCAAGAAATTAGAGAAAGTTGGACGTAATAGTTTCAAGATTACGGAAATAGAGAATATGACACTGGTTGTTTGATGACAGGTTTATTTTCTGTATAACCTACTCTTTTTAAACTGCCATCTCTATAACTTTCTAATCAGAAGTATCAACTGCCATCTGTATTGAAACACATTTAAAGATCGCTTTAAAATCCTCTATTATTTATTTTTAGTACCTTATGATTCTAAAAGTTGTTTTCGTATATTGACTAATAATTGGCTCAATCGTAGTGGTTCTTCACCTGTGCATTTTCATTCTCATAACCATTGATTAATGGGAATAAAAATTATTGCCCATATGATCTGGGAGGTGGATCTAGATGGGGTTTTTTTAGGCCAAGAATCACTCACTGTAATTAAATGGATATTGAGGAAATTATTTCTTACTTTGTAGCTAAAATAATGGGACAAAGATCAATTTCTCATCGATTTTTACATATTTCTTGATTAAGAGGGAATTTTATTTGTATCTATAGTGTAAGGAGATAAATTTATGAACTACAAAGTATTTAAATCAATTAATCAGCGTTCTAGAAATTGTTCTCCTATTGATTTGCTGATGATATTGATATCAAAAAAAATTCGTTATGTGTTTATTTTTGTTTTGATTTTCATGTGGTTTAAAAATGATTCTTACAAAAAAGTGTCTTGCAACGCGATGATATCTGTGGGGGTAACTTTGTTTATTAACACTTTGATTAAATTGTTTTGTTTTAAACGACGTCCATTTGTGAAACGTCGGGTCGGCATCCTCATTCCTTCAAAAATGGATTCTTCGTTTCCAAGTAAACATACTCTTCTTGTATTTGCTATGTCTACTTCTATCTTTCTTTATGACCGTGTCCTTGGTTCAATCCTATGGGTATTATCTGTGTTTACGGGCTTCTCACGTATTTGGGTAGGACATCATTATCCATCTGATATTATCGGAAGTGCCTTTATTGCCACCATGACCAGCATCATTTTAGATAAAATTGCCCGACGCGTAAATTATTTTGCCCGTCAATAGCAGCTATATCTTAGTCGACATCTGTGAGATTATTGATTTTATACAGGAAACAGTCTTTTACCAAGAGAAAATTTTTTTGGATTTTACTGATTCTAATTTCTTCACATAAAAATACCCACATTGAAGTGGGCATTTTTATGTGAAGAGAAATTTCATTTGTTTGTTAAAGGATTTTTATCAGAGACTAATTCCTTTGAAAACTCAGTTATAGCAGCCGCGTTTGGCATTTGGCCAACTGTTCGCGTTCGAATATCATTCATTACATTTTGAACAGGAAGCAGCATATTTCCGTTCCGATTTCTTCCTAATCCATAAGCTGCTGCACTAACTCCTAGACCTAATAAAGACGCCCATATCATACCTCTTCTATTATTTCTATTTCTACCAAACCTATTTAACACATTTTTCCTTATACCTTTATTCAAAAGGACTGGTTTCCAGTTATTCATTTTTTTAGGCACATCCTCTATATAAAATTTGGAAAGCAAAAATTTCCCCTTCCATCATCTAATATTTGTTTTTAAGGGTGTGATGATGCTGGAAATGTTTTGATATAGAACCGTGCCATTTTTCATTACGATGACTGTCTGGTTCTCGTTCCATCGATAACTTGAAACCTTACGGCTTTCAGGACAAATCCTTCCCATGTAAACATTCCAAACGTTAAAAATATATCCTTTTTGGTGTTTTTAACAAAAAAAGTCTAGACATTGGGTTAGCAAAAATAACTCATACAAAATGGTTAATTCATGGTACCTGTTTTTTTAAAAAATCCCTTTACATTGTTGATTTCATTTAAATACTCTAAGAAAAAAGCCTGCAACTTTTATAAGTTACAGGGGAAAATTAAGTATTTCATTCAGATTTTTGGGCTAAAAATGCACTTTGCACTTGACTCACTGCTGTTTGAGCTTGTGCAATCTCATGGAAAGCTTGTTTGATTGCTTCTTGAGCTAAAGTTGGGTCTGAAGATGATTTCTCAATTGCTTGAGTTAGTAAATTTTGTGTAAGGGTCACATTTGCTTTAGCTTGATTTAATTGGTTTACGTCAATTTGTTTTTGAGCCATTAGGATCTCCCCTTTTTTATTATTTTAATTTAATTACTTTTATATCTTTACCTAGTTCAGTCTTTTTATAACCGGGAAAATCCCCAAAAATGATGGTTTTATTTGACCAATTTTTTTCTCTTCCTGTAGAAAATTTCTTAAAGGATATAACCAATCAATGAACATAGAAGCAACAATTAAACACAAGAAAACTATTATAAAAGAACGTTCGTTCATGGATCCACGCGAATATGCTCAGAGGGATCCTTAAAAGAAACATAGCTAAACCTTTTGGAAATTCAAAGTAATAATGGATGATGAGAGAAATGCCTGTAATCCCTCCGTCTAACAAATGATGGGGAACTAAAAAGCCGTTTATTCCGATACTCAATAATAGACTACCTATCAAAATAGCCGCGATTTTCTGAAAAATATACATCACCTTTATCACTTGTTTATTGCTAATATATGTACAAGCATGTTATTTCAGAATGAGGCTAAGATTTGTAACTAGTTGAAATCAACTTTTTTAAAAATGGGCGTGACAAGTTGAATTTCCCCTTAGTCAACATATACATATAAAATCTCCTTTTACTGCATTACGTTTGATAACTTTTGGGTGAGTTTTAGGAGGCATTTATCTGCTCCTATGTTTTTAGAATTAATGAAATAACCCATGAACTTATAAAAACCGATCATACAATCAACTTTTTAAGATGTGGGCAACGTTATCAATAGCTTTTTGTAGTTTTTCACTGTTTTTTTCATATAACTGCTTGGCTTCTTTATTTTCTGTTCCTAGTGCAAATAGTTCTAAGTCCGCTTGACATTTTTTCATGGTCGAAAGAAGTAAAGGCCTTTCTTGAGGAGATGGGACTTGCAATATATCATCAAAAAGATCCACCGTTAGTTCTCCATAAGAATTTATTTGTCCTAGAAAGACATTTTCAATTATGACCCCTAATTTTTCTAATTCAGTGTGTAACCAACCTCGACTACTTCCAATCGTCGCAAGTGGTTCATCCAATATTTTACCATCCATTATGACAGTCTGAGGCTCCTTGACTGAAGCGACCGTCATGTTTAAATCCTTTGGGGTTAAAGGCTGGTTCTCTTTCTTCAACATAACGGATAAATCTCCAGTTGCCTCTAAAGCCGCGAATTCAACATCAGACACCTGAAAGACATCCTTCTTTCGAAGTAACTCTAACAATTCATCTGTTGTATATCTTTCCTTCTTTAAATTATCTTCCATGATTTTTCCATCTTTAATAAAAACAGTTCCTTTTCCTTCTACAAGGTCCCGAAGCGTTTTACTTTTCAAAGTAATTAATCCAACTATAAAAGGTATTGCTGCAGTGGTTACAATCCCTATAATCCCCACTGAAATATTTCGTTCAAGACCCGTAATCACTTCTGCCCCAATACTACCTATGGTTATACCAACCACATACTCAAAGTAAGACAGTTGAGATAGTTGCTTTTTACCTAGTAATTTAGTTACTAAAAAAAGGATAATTAGAAACAACAAAGCCCGTACAAATACATCTAACCAATCAGGCACTACATAACACCTCCTTTTTTATTTTAAAACCCTTAATACTGAAATTCCTCATTCTCCAATTCTCCAACCCTTTTTTCAAATCTCTTACTACTTCGGTCACTACCATCATCGTTTCATGTAAGGGTTGTTTGGATTCGTTTTCTTGAGTCCGTAATGCTAAACTCGATAGACTAGCTTCTACGCCTTTTAGGCTGGCAAGACATTGCTTTACTTCCGAACCGATGGTCATCTTACATCCTCCTTATCCCTTTGGTTTAAAAATCAAAGCTCCTAACATGCCGAAAATAATGGCAGCTGAAATGACGGCACTTGTCACTTCGAACATCCCTGTGAGTACACCGACTAACCCGTGTATATCGGCTTCTTGTATAGCCCCATGTACAAGAGAGTTCCCAAGGCTTGTAATAGGAACGGTAGCTCCCGCCCCAGCAAAATCAATTAAGGGTTCATATAAACCCACCCCATCTTAAATGGCACCTATCACTACAGGGGTACTTAACGTATGTCCCGGTGTAAGTTTAAACAAATCAAACATAATTTGCCCAATAACACAAATCAAACCACCTATGACAAAAGCCCCAAAATAGATCATGTCTATTGTTTACCCCCGTATTCAATCGATACCGCATGGGCGATACAAGGAATTTGTAAAGGATAGGGGGGGGATAATAAGGCCCCTGTTGCTACCACTAACATTCCTATAAATTCACCTTTTTTCATTCGGTTTAATAAATGACCATAGACGACTGTTGCTGAACACCCCGCACCACTACCTCCTGCCAAAACCGGTTGCCCTTTCCGATAAATCATATCCGCAGTCCTGATACTGATCTTCACTAATTGGGGTTTCATGCTTTTTAAATAAATCAAGGGATACATCATGGCCAATCTGACCAAGATCCCCATGACAATTAAATCGTAATAAGATGGATGAATGTTCCGTTCCTTTTTTATCGCTATTAATAGCTCTTTATCCGTATTCACAGCCTTCACATCCGAAATTTCTTCCTCCGTGATGACCTTTTTTTTTACTTGATTCGCAACGGATTGATTTAATATGAATGATTAATTGTTTTATTTTATCTTTCATGAAATCACACCTTTGATTATCATTGAAGATAAAAAAGGTTGGTTGATACTCAACCAACCTTTCCTAGCTTTTACATTATTGTTGTTTGTATTGGGGTTCTTCTTGTTCGATTTGTTGAACACGTGGTTCAATGGTGTCTATAACGGATTGAGTTTGTTTAGCAGCATCCTGGTAAAGCTGCTTTGCTTGTTCGTTGTCTGTACCCAGTGAAAAGGTTTCGAAGCTAGCCTGAGCACTTTTCAAACCTGCAAGAGTTGTCTTAACGTCATTGATTACTGTCATGAATAACGCCTCCCTTTTTTATAAAGATATTACTCTTTTATAATGGTGAAAACAGATCTTTTTATACCTTCAAATTTTTTCCATATTTATACCTAAGATCCATCCTTAGATGTAATTGATAAAAATTACATCCTATTTCCTAAAAATAAAAAATAGCAATCGTTTATATCCACACGGTTTCTATTTTTTATTGCTATAAACGATTCCAAATTCTTTTATCTAATGGTACGACTACTTTATCCCCGTGTATTTCCTTATGTATGATGAGTTGTGAAAAGCATGGATCTAAACTTAACCCTTCTGTTTTATGCCTAGCTGGATTTATTCCTAAAAAATTTTTAAAGTCTTCGGGTAATTGCATAACAATAGCTACTTTTAGATTTTTTATAAAGAACATTTTTAATATATCTATCAAGAATATTTTCATTACTAATTTGAGCTATTGCACAACACTTCATGTTTACCATCATAAATAGACAAAACCACCCGTTATGGGTGGTTCTGGAAAAATGGACAATATTTTATGAAGTTATTTATTCATAAAATATTTGACATTCATTTTTCCTTTTGGGAGAACGGCAACCATAATCTGATAGAAAAAACGAAAGAGCTTCAGGGTGGTGCATGGAAAAAAAGCCTTTCAGAAATTTCTATCTACACGTTACAAGAACGATTAGATACAACAGAAAAGAATGGGCATCATCCTTTTTCAGACTTTAGCGATGTAGACATGCTACAGTGGTTTCTACAACGGCGAGAGCATTTAAAACAGCAACACGAAAAATCCACCCGCACCGTCCAAGCCTATGAGCGAGAACTTATTCAATTTATTGAACAATTGCTCACTTATTCGGTGGAAATCAATGTAGACTTTGAAAAAGTTACGGACGGTTCCCTCTTTAAATCTCTATCTACCCGGCACATTCGAAGATATCAGGAATGGTTATCAGAAAAAAGAACCCTATGTCTTAACAAAAGGAGCTTATTCCGTTGCCACATTATCCAGAAAGACAACCATCATTAAGAATTTTTAAAAATTCTTGTTCGAATCAGGCTATATCACTGAGCCAATTCATGAAGGTTTCTTTAAAATCAATATTCGTAAAGATGATCGGCCGAACCGTGATTTGGGACCGAAGGAAGTCATTCAGCTACTTGATTATTTCAGGGAAATCAACCACCCCATCGTTTTTTCGATTATTCATATCCTAACGATGACAGGCATGCGTAATGAAGAGTTTACAAGACTCCGAGTCAAGGATCTTCAATATGATTCCATTGCTAGCACGTATTTTTTAGAGGTCATAGGTAAAGAAAATAAAAGAAGGCAAATACCATTGAAAGAAAAAGGAATGAATAGTATTCGAATGTTCCGTTAGCTAGGGGAATCTACGATATAGATGCAGCAGAAGGAGACGACCCACTCTTTACGACCAATACAGGCCGTGCATACTCTCCCTCTTATTTGTCTCAATACTTAACAAAAGCCATTAAAGAGAGTCGATTGCCTTTTTTGAAGTTTCGTTCTTCTTTCAACTGGCAGAGAATATTCTTCTAAAACTTTGAATTCATAATTTGAATATAGCTTTTTCGAATACATAACTCTTTTTTGGTCAGGTTCTAATCCCATATAACGGTCAGGAGAAAATAAAGTGCAGTTTACCCCTGTACCCCAACCGAAATCTAAGACAGTTTTATCATTAAATTCAAATTCCTCTTGTAAGTAAAAATGTATATACTTCTCTGTAAACCACTTAGGACGTACTAAATTATGATATAATTGCGGAAAAAATTCAGTTAAAATAGGTCCTTTACCAACTTTCTCCTAGATTTCTTAATTAAAATCCTTATCTTCATTCGAAATTATGCAAAAAAGCCAAATAAAACGGCTTTCCTATTTTCAATAATGATGGAATATCACATAGCTCCCTGATAATAAATGATAACGATGATTTTCCAAAACTTGACCAATTTCACTCGTTCTTTTGATAGACGCTTGTAGAGGACTTCTATTAGATGCTTCATACCGGAAGAAAATAATTTCCAAGAGACTTAACCTTGGGCTTTAGTTAATATCTAAGTGATTATTGCTTATTTCGTTCCAAATTAAGCTTTCTTTTTTTAGTCTAAAGACATAACTAAAATAAGAACTTTTCAAATTTCGGGCAATATATTCATATCATATCTCGAGCTAGTGGAAAATATAATAAGACCTTCACCTCAAAGAGGTGAAGGTGACAGAACTTTCGAATATAAGGAAAAATTTCTTGTTTGCACTTTTAAATTCAAACTAAATAGAAAATCCATGTTCCTCTGTACTTATTAAAGATTATGAATTGTTAGTTCATGAATAGTAATTTCCGGTCTGCTTCCTATACGAATATTAAACAAGGTTTGTCCAAGTCCCTCATTGATATAGAAAACTTTCCCTTGGTAATGAATAAGCCCCTTAATTAAGTTGAGACGAACAAGTTTTCCGAACTTTTTTAAGTGGTACGGTTTCGGCCAACAAATTTGACCGCCATGAAAATGTCCAGCAAGTAAATAATCAAAGTCGAACTTTTCCATTTGTAGAACAAGGTTGGGATCATGAGTTAAAACAAGTCGATAACCTTTTTCTATCAAGCCATTATATGCTAAGCTTAAGTTGCTTCTTTTTGTATGGTAATCATCAATTCCGATAATATAAATTAAGTTTCCTTCCACAATAATCGTATCATTCTGATTTTGCATTGTTTTGATATCATATTGTTCAAATAATGCCTTTAAACGTCCAAAACTTTCCTCTCGTAAAATATAATCATGATTTCCGAAGACTGCATATATGCCATATTTTGGATTAAATTGTTGTATTACTTCTAGATAAGGAATTATTTTAGGGATACTTTTCGTTCGATCTAAATAGTCGCCCGTTAAAGCGATTAAATCAAAATTCTCTTGCTTTAATTGATTATATAATTTTTCCGGAGAAATCGATAAGTTTTCTAAATGCATATCTGATAATTGAAGAACGCGTAGATTAGAACAGTTGGGGCTAGTCACATTTGCAGAAACAGGAGCTACCGTGTTAACGATTGCCACTTTTGTATTTTTATTCGCCCTATATATAAAATAAACAAGAACGAGAAATATCAACAAGAATAAAAGAATCAAACTATTTCCTCCTTCCTTTAAATCAGTATAGGGATTGAGAAAAAAAAAGTAAAATGAAAATAAAGGAAGTCAAAACGTGTCTTAAGAACCTGACAGCCGCCGGATTAAATTGTTGCACGATCCGTTGCAGGTGCATGACTAACAGAAAATGATGATATTTCATTATTCCATTGTGAAGTTATGTCCTCATTGGTAGCAGCCTTAAAAATAGTTATCTGGATTGAATCTTTATCCCCCTATAAAAAAGAAAAAAGCATACTGCCCCGATAGTTATATTTACTCCGTTCTCGGCAACAGATGAATGGATTTTTACTAGGGAAACAATCATTAGAATAGGCAACCACTTATTTGCAAAGTAAAACTAATCTACATACATATTGAGGCATGATATTTTTATAGTTTCGTATTATAAATATCCCATTAACTATGTCGTGGGGTATAGTTGAAAGGTCGGGCAGTATTTGCCCGACCTTTTTGGCGGTACCCTTGGCGGCACCCCCATAAGAAAAAACTGCCTTAAAGACAGCTCCGATCTACAGCTAAAGCACCTGTTAATGGAATAAGACATTTTTATTGTATAAGTACAGATTCGTCATCCTTGTAACAACAGAACATTTATTTATATTTTCGAACACTTTCAACCTATCTTCTATTGACCTGCCAGAGTTATTTTGAAACAAATCTTCCCTATCATATTGAGGGAACATAGCTTTATTAGTTAATCCTAGTGCTGTTAAATCCTGCATATCTACTGTATTTATCTGAGGTGTAAAATAATTTACCACTTCAATGTTTGGTCCAAGAATAATCGCTCCGGCACTTACCTCTACAATTACAGTGTTTTGTTTTGCCATGTCCTTTAATATTAAGTCAGCTCCACTTTTTTTCATATGATACAGCAAATAAAACGGATTCCCTCCGTTGATATAGATTACATTATATATTTCTCAAGTAGTTCTGGTTTGTCGGATTCTATATCAGTAAAATCAACCTTCTTAAATCCAAATCCTAAAAGGTCTTCTTTTGCTTTCATTTCTTTAAGTCTGCTACATACGGCAGTCTTGGTGGCATCATTGTGTTAATGATCTGGTTTTATTTATCTGGGTTTATCATCATTATAGGGGGAGAAATCAATGCCTTCATAAATGAAGATCATCCAAAATGTGAATGAGCTTCCTTCAGTTCCCGTAATACCTGAAAGCTCTCCAACGAACACTAATCAAGAAATAACATCTTGTATTGGGGAGGAATTCTTTCATGAGTAAGAAAGGAAAGCATAAGGGTAAAAAGGGGAACCAGAATGGCTATCATTAAAAAGTTAAGCTGCATACAAAAGGGAGCCTTTTAGGCTCCCTTTTGTATATTAGTCAATGAAATGACTTATGGGTGGCCCCTTTTGTATCTGTTTTACTAAAATTTAAAGAGGAGTGTAATCAATCCGTATCTTTTCACTTTTTTTGTAGTTTCATTTAGGTCTTGTAGCTCTTATTTTCCCACTTTCACCTAGCTCACGAGAAAACTCTTCATCCACACGATCCGGTTCTATTTTTAAGTTTTTGGGAGTTTGAGGTAATGAATTTTTACTGCTAGATGGTTTTTGATTGTTTGATCTTCCCATAATATTTCCTCCTAACGAAATTTTAATCTTTATTAGTATGGCTAAGAATCACATTTATATATCTTTAGATTTGCTCATGAACGAACATTTTTATCTTAAAAACAGTTTTTGGGGACAGCTCCTTCTTCTACTACGAACGCACCCGCTAGTTGAAAAGAGTGAAAGTTAAATTGTACCTTTCATTCTAATTACTTTCACACCTAACTCAGATTTAAGTTCTAGCATTGCTTTTTTTAAAAAGCTATTGCTTGCTTGTTACTTGGTGACACACGAAGGTGGTATTCATCAACTCCATTGTTTTTAAAGAACTTCAATCATAAATCACCCAATTAGTTCAATATCTATCTCCTTAAACTTTTGAATTATATTTGATGTTTTCC
Source organism: Bacillus sp. CFBP9009 (assembly GCF_036541465.1). Lineage (NCBI taxonomy): Bacteria > Bacillati > Bacillota > Bacilli > Caryophanales > Bacillaceae > Bacillus > Bacillus sp. CFBP9009. The sequence continues at coordinate 151,537 of NZ_JAZHFU010000008.1, forward strand.
TTATTTTCCGTACCCATTTGCTTATAAACAATATTAAGTACTTTTCCCTTGGTTCCAAAAGAAAAAGCGATTACCTGGTATAGGAACCGCCTTCAACTATCTTTGCAAAGTCATCAAGAGTAGTTGAATACTTGATATAAATTCGTGGTAAAAGATAAAGTTCGTCATTAATGCCCTTCTCAGAAAATAGTTCAGGAGTTGTCGTAAGTCCAAACAAATAATATTTCTTCGTTTCTTCTACGACTTTGTCATTGAAAATTCCGTATGGATACGCAAGAGCATTAACTGGTTTGCCTGTTATTTTTTGAATTTTATCTTTGGACCCTTTCAGTTCATATTCATAATTTTTTATTTCCGTCAAATCAGGATGTGTAGCAGTATGAGACTGGATTGAGATTATACCCGAATCAGCCATCATTTTTAAATCCGATTTCGATAATCGGTTTGAACGACCGATAAAGTCAGAAATAACAAAAATGGTACCACTTGGTTTAAAACGTTCGTTTTCAAGTTTTTGAAAGATAGCAAATGCATTCAGATTGTTTTTGTATCCGTCATCAAAGGTAATGAAAATGGGTTTATTTTCTTTATAAATGTCTTGCCAACGATCAAAAGTTAATAATGTGTAGCCATGGTCTTTTAAATAAATCATTTGTTTCTGGAAATTATCAGGAGTTACATATAGCTCCTTAGAACCCTGCCCAGTAAACTCGTCAATCGAATGATAAATTAAAATAGGTACTTTTCGTTGAGCAAAAACTTGTGATGGAAGAATTAAGATAAGAAGACATAGGAAAAACATTACAACCTTTTTCATAAAATTCCTCGCTTTGCATCCTTTTTATATCTTTTCAATTTATTGTGCCTCAAAAGCATAGTTCTATTATGATTTCTCCCATATTTGATTCTATCTCCCATTGATCAATGATGACTTTGATAATCCCAAATGAAAAACTAATTTCTTAAAACACTAAGGAATCGGACTAACTGCCACATTAGCTCTATAAGAAAAAGAGCTGCCAAAGCAACTCCCTTAATGAAGTAAAGCACCCTTTAGTTGAAGAAAATTTGTACTATTTAATCCTTAATATCATCTTTATAAGGGTTTCCATACATATACATATCAATATCAAATTCAGCTTTTACACTATTTGCAAATTCAATCTGCTCATTATCAAGATACAAACCAGGTGTATCTCCATTTTCCATTATAATTACAATGAAGATTTTACACTCCAGTTTATAGTCCACCTTTAACTGATTTATTATAACTGTTTTATTTTTTAATGGTTTCAAAATCTGGTCAATTTGTTCCTTCATATCATAGGACTCTTGATAGCTAGTATCTAAGTTCCAAGCTGTTTCTTTTCGATACAAAGGAAGTCGCGGTTATAATAATTACAAAGGAAGTCGCGGTTATAATAATTGCTTCGATTAATGAGTTCACCTCTTATGTAGGTAAGCGTAGGTGTTATTCCTAACTTATCCGTTACTTTTTCACTTGGAAATTCATCACCAATAAACTGAAGTACACCCTAACTTGAGTTTTCTTCATTTGAAATATTGCCTCCATTAGTTCTCATTTATATAGAATGTATTATATACTCTTGTTGAACTCCCTCAGTTTGAATTTCTTTACACCATACTGGATTTTCAATCCTTTTTCCACCCCATCCCTAAACCACTGTACATCTTTTATTGTTTGGTAACGGAACTTTTGTTGAAATTCTAGACTCTTAATTACAAACAATTATAGTAAGTAACCGTACGTAACTATTGAACAAATATCAATTATCAGTGAACGTTTTAGGCGCTAAATCACCATTTTTTTCAATTTTTCATGCTATTAGACGCTTCATATTTTTTTACACCTTTCTGACAAATAAAGATCATACGGGGTGATTGCCGTGAATTAAAACAACTTGCATCATAGTGACCCAGGATGTTCTGAACGACAAGTCCATGTGAATTTAGCATAGAAAGCATTTTTTCTTTATGATATAACTTAATAACCTCTTCATATCGTTTTTCATCGTTACCGGATTTAATGATGATTTTTTTATGTACATGTCCCCCTACTATCCTCCTATATTGAATCAGTTCCACTGATCCAACTTCCTCTCTTGAATACGGAATAAGGTTTTCTTCAACAAATGTAGGATTAAGATAATCCATAATAAAGTAACCTCCTTCCTTCAAAGAATGGCTTATTCCCTCAATCACCTTCTCATTGTCATCATCACTGTCAAAATAACCAAAGCTTGTAAACATATTTACAACGAGATCCATTTCCTTTCGAAACGGAATCTTCCTCATGTCACACCTCATATATTGAATAGGCATGTTCAATGACAGGTGGATAGCCTCTTGAAGAAGGGGTGCGGAGAGATCCACTCCAGTAACTCTCCAACCAAGCTGAGCAAGGTAGCGAGAATGTCTTCCGTAACCACAGCACAAATCCAGAACGGATTGACCTTTCTTCCAGGGAATTAATTCAAGTAGATCCTTCAACTCACTACCTGCTTCACTGTGCCTATGTTGATAAATTTTTATATAGTCAGTTTGAAAATGTTCTTCATACCACGCGTTCATTTCCAGTTCACTCTCCTAATCTATCTTTTAAAAATTTAAAGGAATTTATTTTAATCTCAAAACGAAATTATTACGATTTATAACCCACTCTATAATTTAAAAATTGATTAATCTTATTTATTACAAATTCATTTCCTCACTCTGCTTATATCCTCTATCTTAAATCTTTTCGTATTTCCCTCACTACATGAGATATCTCAGGAATAATAATCTTTTCCATGGCTAATTTGACCGCCCCACTAGATCCCGGCATAGAAAAAATGGCTGTATCATGGGAAACGCCAGCAATAGATCTACTTAAAATCGCTGCAGATCCAATATCCTCTAAATAACTTAACATCCGGAATATCTCACCAAATCCTGTAAGTTGCTTCTCTACCAAACTTTGAACAGCCTCAATTGTAACGTCTCGGTTTGCTATGCCTGTTCCTCCATTCAACAATACGACATCAATTCGTTTGTCTAAACATCCTGCCTTTATAGCTTCATAGATAGCCTCATGGTCATCTGTCACAATTTCATAATCTTGTATAGAGTATAAAGCATCCTCTAACATCTTGATCATCAAGCTCCCACTTTTATCTGTCTCTTTTGAACGTGTGTCACTTACTGTGATGACTTTACAATTCACCTTTTTAGGCGCTTCTTCCTTATGTAGTTTAACACTCATTATTTTCCCTCTTTTCTTTGAATGTATGAACTAATGAAAGTTTCAATATAGCTGACATAATTTAAAATTCTAAGGCTGGAGTAAACCTAAAAATCAATCAAATTCTTTAAATTTCCATTTTGTTTTCAGACTCTCATCCTCAGACTCCTCATCACGATCGACTTGGCTCTCAGTTGCTTTAATTTGACCATAGTATTTTCCTATGTAAGAAGTAGTTTCTTGATCCAAAGAAGCTAAAACTACCTGGCATATCCGTCTCCCTGCCTTTAACTCAATTGGCACACGGTTTGCATTGTAAAGTTCTAATGTAATATGTCCCTCAAATCCAGGATTAACCCATCCAGCATTTTGAATAAACAAACCTAACCTTCCAATAGAGCTTCTGCCTTCGACGAAAGCAGACATATTATTTGGTAACTTAATAACTTCCATGGTCGTTCCTATTACAAAAGCATGAGGCGGAATAATAATATGATCTTTGTAAATTTCTTTATAAGCAGCTGGTTTGTCCAGTGAAATAAGAGGTGTGGAATATTCATCAATCGTCAAAAAATGATTTCCTAGACGCAAATCTATAGAAGCTGGTTGTAGTTGGGATTGTTTCAGTGGTTCAATGATAAGCTCTTGCTCCTTCATCTTCTTTAAGATTGTTTTATTAGACAGAATCACAATAGTGGTACCCCCCGAATCCATAATTTCTGATATTGCGATGATCGTTATAAGCTTTCCTGACGTATTCTTTTCTTAATTTTTCTATTGAAATTTACTACTAATTTGTGAACAAGAAAACCAATAAATAAGATGATGACCAATAATAAAGTAATGGTAGCGCCTGGTGGAGTTCCTAATGTATAGGAAGAGACCAATCCCAAAAAGATACTAAACATGGCAATAAGAACAGCAGTCACAATTACCACTTTAAAACCTTTCATGAATCTTATCGCAAATGCAGCTGGCAAGACCAATAGAGCTGAAACTAAAAGAACTCCGATCGTTGGTATAATGACTGAAATAGCTAAACCAACCAAAATACTAAAGGACAGGGACAATAGGTTTGTATTGATGCCACTTGTAAAGGCAGTATCTTCATCAAATGTCATTAAATATAACGGTCGCTTTAAAAAAAAGAAATAGAGGAGTGTAATTGTGGTTACTCCGCCCATGACATAAAGCTGTTCCCGGCTGATCGTTACTATGGACCCAAATAAATATTGCTCGATATTGGTTGTCATTCCGCCTTCACTTAGACTTAATAAAAATAAGGCGAATGACAATCCTGCAGCCATTAGAATAGCAATTGAAACCTCTGAATACGTTCGATATGCTTGCCTCATGTATTCAATACCTATTGCCCCTACTATTACGACAAGAATACTAGATAACGTAATATCTGTATGAATAAAGAAACCGATGGCTACCCCAGCCAGAGATATATGGGACAATGTATCCGCCATTAAAGCTTGTTTTCTTAATACTAGGAATACTCCTAAAATAGGAGCAAAAATGGAAATTAATCCACCTGCCCAAAATGCTCGCTGCATGAATTCCAAGTTAAACATTTCCATCCACCTTGCTCCCCCCTCTCTAAGCGAAGAATTTTATCCAAATATCCCTGCACTTCATCCTGTTCGTGCGTGACCATCACAACGGTCCGATGATGTTTTTTTACTTGATGGTACATAAATTCATAAAACCCTTTTCTACTCTCAGCATCCATTCCTGTTGTCGGTTCGTCCAATACCAATAAGTCTGGATCGGTAGCGAGCACTCTCGCTATAATAATTTTCTGTTTTTGACCTCCAGATAAGGCGCCAATTTTGTGATGACGAAACTCCCACATTCCTACCATTTTCAAGGAATTTTCTATTTTTTCTTCATCTTCATGATTTAATCTTTTTAACCATCTGCCCTTAAGGAATCTTCCAGATCGTACCAGCTCTATAACTGTACTTGGAAAACCCGTATTAAAAGAGGCGATTTGTTGAGGAACGTACCCAATTGTAAGACGTTTTCCTTCGGCGTTTTTTTTACTTATTGTAATCGTGCCTTCCCAAGGCTTTAGTAATCCTAGCATTACTCGTAGCATCGTTGATTTGGAAGCTCCGTTGGGTCCCGTAATTCCAACAAACTCTCCACTCTGTATCTCAAAGGATACCCCATTTAATGAAGGGGAATGGGAATAACCAAAAACAATATTATGCAAAGAAACGAGTTTCATTTTTCCACTCCTCTCTGAAATGATTATAAAAAGTGTGCGTCCTTTCCTACTCAAGGCGCACACTTTTTAAGGTTAATTCAGCATAGTTCTATTTATTCACAAAATATTTTTCAAGAGACTTTAAGTTATTCTTCATAACTTCAATATAACTTAGGCCTTTCTCTTGATCTTCCTTACTTAACCCCTCTAACGTATTTAATACCTCTGTTTCAGCTCCCAGTTCTCCAGCTAATGTTTGGGCAACCTTAGGAGAAGTAGTTTCTTCAAAGTAAATTACGTTAATTTGTTGCTCCTTAGCAAATTCCTTGAGTTCAGCAAGTTTTGCTGGACTTGGCTCTTCTGATGGAGATAGTCCTGCAATGGGAACCTGTGTAAGACCATATTCTTTTGCTAAATATCCAAAAGCAGCATGTTGTGTAATCATTTCTTTATTGGAAGCTTTATCGAGCGTTGTACGGTAAAGTTCATCTAACTCTTTCAATTGTTCGATATAGTCTAGACTATTGCTTTCATAATAATCCTTGTTTTCCGGATCTTGTTTGACTATCGCATCAGTGATCGTTTGAACTTCCTTTTGAGCAAGTACTGGGCTTAACCATACATGCGGATCTAACTGTTTATGGTCTTCATCATGATGGTCTGATTCCTCGTTATCGTTATCGTGATCTGACTCCTCTTCGGTTCCTTCCATTAAAGGAATCCTCTCACTTGCTTCTATAAATAGTGGTCCGTCTTTATCCAAACTTTTTTGGATAGGAGAAAGCCATGTTTCCATAAATGGACTGTTATAAACAAGAAAATCTGCTTTTTGAATCGCTGCCATATCATTAGGAGTAGGCTGCCAATCATGGGGTTCAATATTTGATGGAACCAAGAGGTCCACTTGGGCCTTATCTTTTGTAATGTTTTTAGTAAATTCATACATAGGATAAAAGGTCGTGACGATATGTATTTTTTCATTTGCAGACTCTTTTTCCTCCGAATTGTTAACCTCTTCTTCATGGCTACATCCCATCATGACTGTAAAACAAACCAAGGCTACTAATATTGCTCTTACTTTATATAGATTCATTTTTCTCCCCTTTTCTTTGATCAAACCCAATTGTACATCTCTCTCACAAATCGTAATTATTACGTTTTATGAGAAGCCATTGATAATTTATCACTTTTTCAAAAAAAGAACAAGTGTATTTTTAAAAAAGGGAAATAAATATCTATTGTTTAAAACGACCACAGTGACAAAAAAAGTTCTAAAATCTTGATGTTCATATTAAGTTCAAATGTACTTAACATGGATCTCTTTCCATCAATGAATTGTGGTACACCTACCTTGTAGAAACGTTTCATTCACTTTATAATTATAAATCGTAATCATTACTTTTTAAGCAACTTACTAAATACTTATTTACTAATCAGGATGAAGTTAGACTTTGTTACGCCAATTAATAGTTGAGGGGATGATTCAATGAGAAGTGTGGAGATTTATATTCTAGCAGGCTTTTTAGGAGCAGGTAAAACGACTCTGCTTCAAAGGATTATGAATGAGGAACAAGTAAATAACAGGAAAGTGGCTGTAATTATGAATGAAATGGGACAAGTCTCGATAGATTCAGATGCGGTTCCAAAAAATGTTCCTTTAAAAGAATTACTAAATGGCTGTATTTGCTGTACACTATCAGATAAACTCGAAGTCCAATTATCCGAACTCCTAAATCAGTTTGAATTGGATGCGATTTACATTGAAACGACTGGGGTTGCCCATCCAGTTGAAGTGTTAGACGCCTGTTTATCTCCTCTGCTAGCTGACAAGGTAAGGATACATTCGATTATTACTCTATTAGATGCTGCCTGTTGGATGGATCGCCATAATTTAAAGATTACTCTTCGAAAGCTAATTACGGAGCAAGTCAAACATGCTGATACCATCGTATTGAATAAAATTGATCGAATTTCAGATGAAAGCCAGAGGATTATTGAAAGGGAATTATCCATGATTAATCCAACTGGTAAGATTATTCCTACGAGATTTGCCAATATCAACTTGAGTACGATCCAATTTGTCGATAGAAAAGGACAAGATGAACATGAGCAAACACATGCTATTGATCACCTGCATATCAAGACTTATGTTCATACCTTCTCTCACCCTATTAACGAGAAATTATTTGAAGATTTCTTAAAAATAATGCCTGACTCAATTTATCGAATTAAGGGGTATATCCGTTTTACTGGTAAACAGGAAACATTTCTCTTCCAATATGCTTATGGCATGCCCTTCCATACAAAATCAGGTTTAAAGGTGAACAATATTCTAGTGTTTATTGGGGATGGATTAGATCACTGTTACCTACAGAAAACACTGAATAATTTAGAGAAAAATAGCATGTCCTTGGACCATTAACTTTTGCTGAACGTTTTAGTATTTGCACATGGCTTAAAAAAGGGTTAAAATAATATCATTCAAATCGTAATGATTACGCTTTGTGCGATCATACAATATTTATATGAGAAAGGAGAAAACGATGTGGCAAATAAATCGAAGGCGGAAAAAACAGAAGCAACACCGAGAAAAGTAAATACAGGCATCAAATATCATTAGATATAGCTCTACTGAAAATACTTACTCTGTAATTAAGTGAATTTTCGTTTAGAATGTTAAAAATGAGACAATAATTTATTTTAAATCGTAATTATTACGATTTATCTGGAGGGAAAATTAAATATGGCCACATGGAATTTAAGTAATACGAAGCATCATGTTTTCATTTGTAACGGTAGCAGCTGTACTGAGGTCGGGTCAGAAGAACTAACTCAAGCAATTCGGAAAGAAATCTCAGACCGACAGGTAGACGACACCATTCACACAACTCGCACACGTTGTAATGGAAGGTGCCATGATAAGTGCGTTGTCATCGCCTACCCCAAAGGAACATGGTATAAGGATTTAAAACCTGAAGATGCCTCCCCCTTTGTCGATTCACTCCTTGCTAATGAGGATTATACAGAGAAAGTAAGCCACTCATTTCTTGGGGACGGTTTTGAACGCGCAGAAGGAGTTGTCGCCGGGGTAACAAAAGACAAGGAAAAAGTAATCAGAGTATCAAAAATAAAATAAATGGAGAGAAAAAATATGACTTTGATAGAAACAAACAAAATCCCGGTCACCATTCTGACTGGATATTTAGGTGCAGGTAAAACTACGCTTTTAAATCGGATCCTAACAGAAAAGCACAATCAAAAGATCGCGGTTATCGTTAATGAGTATGGGGAAGTTGGAATAGACAACCAGTTAGTAGTTGATGCTGATGAGGAGATCTTGGAGATGAACAATGGTTGCATCTGTTGTACGGTTCGTGGGGATTTAATTCGCATCCTAAGAACTTTGGTTTTTTCAAGTGAACAGGGGGAGACAAAATTCAATCGTGTTTTGATTGAGACAACAGGTCTAGCTGATCCGGCACCTGTTGCTCAAACCTTTTTTATGGATGAATTACTATCCGAAAAATTCGAAGTGGACAGTATTGTCACTGTAGTAGATAGCAAGCATGTTACAAAGCATTTGGATAGTCATGATGAGGCACAAGAACAAATTGCTTTCGCTGATGTGATTATTCTAAATAAAACAGATTTAGTATCTGATGACGACCTGAATACGTTGGAGCGAAGAATTACCAACATGAACCCTGCAGCTAAGAGAATGCATGCTCAAAATTGCAATATAAATTTAAGAGATATTTTAGGAATTAATACGTTCGATGTGAATCGTAAGCTTGAAATTGACCCTCATTTCTTAGAAGATCATCACCATCACCATCATGATGATAAGGTATCATCTATTGCCTTTCGTGAAGAGAAGCCACTCGATTTCGATAAGATAAATGAATGGATGAGTTACCTTGTTCAAGAAAAAGGGGAAGATCTATTACGATATAAGGGAATACTTCATATACAAGGAATCCAACAACGAATAGTATTCCAGGGACTTCATATGTTATTTTCAGGAAGACCAGATCGGAAATGGAAAGACAGCGAAACAAGACTAAGTGAACTTGTTTTTATTGGAAAGGACTTAAATAAAGAAGAGTTAGAGCAGCAATTTAAAAATTGCATTGCGAACTAACATAATTGTTTTTTTATTACACTACCAATAATCTAATTTTACGTGTAAAAGAAAAGTACCCGATTTAATCTCTACATTCACAATGAAATGGGAACTTCCTTCCTTACTATACTGGATAACCTTTGTCGACAAGTTATCAAAGATCATTATGAACAAAGAGAAATTTTGAAGAATTAACAGGAGAATTTGTACGGAAAGGACTTTATTTATTGACCTTGAACATAATCAAGTTCATAAAGCAGCCTTCTTGGTGAAGGCTGCAGCATTAGTATGGCATCTGCATCTATGATAACAGAACTTATCGAAAACAAGTCCCTAAAAGAGATTTCTCGCTAAGAGAATTTGAGCAGTTAATTCGGAATGGAGTTATACCAAATGGGGTAGATTTAGGTGATAGTTTATCTCTACAAGGAGTCCTTCAGTAAAAGCAAGACATAATTGTGCATTAATGACTTGGCAAGCATTAGATAAAATTTTAAAAGATGAGAAGGAATACGATGCTCTTTCGTTTATGTATCATACTTAACCATTAACATCTTTATACGGTATTAGTGGTTTCCATATACGAAGATCCTTTCAGGTATCCGTCTTGTTCATACCCCTTCTCTTTCTAAGTTTGGAAGGAAAATTATCTGTATTGGTATTGGAAATTATCTAACAACTTTGGAGCATCTTCCCTCACATATTATCGCAGAGACATCACCTAAACTAGGGCTAAAAACTCTATGAAGTTTTTTGCAAGATGCAATAGATAAATCAGCGCTATTATTTATGTGTCATCATCCATACCCGGGATTTGGACATATAGACTTCAAAGAACGTTTTATTTCAGATTTAAAACAAAGAAAAACTAAATGGGGATGAATTTCTTGAATTTAGAAATATATCTAGATTACATAAAAGATAATGGTTACAGATGCACCCCTCAACGATCGAGTATATTATCTTATTTTATAGGACAAAAAAACAGATTTGTGACAGCCAAATCTGTAACAGATCATTTACAAAATAAAATGGGAAATGTCAGTTCTGATACCGTGTATCGAAACCTTCACTTGTTCAAGGACATCGGTATCATCGATCTTACTTTTCAGGATGGGGAGAGCCTATTCCATTTAAAAAATGAAATTAATACTCATGAATATAAGTTCATTTGTACAGAATGTGGGAATACGACCGATCTAAACTTGTGTCCAATGGAAAAAATGGATACCTCCCTTAATGATTACTTAATTTATGATCATAAGTTTGAAGTTTACGGAGTTTGTCCATCTTGTTTGGAATAGACTTTAATATTAGTACAATGTTTTCATTAAATGATATCAATTTACTCTATGTAACTATTACCATATACTTTTTTAAAATTAATTTACAATGTTTCAATTGCAAGGTATTAAATAATATGATAACACCCAATATCCAATATCTTGTATTGCGAGATATTGGTAACCAGTGCATATTTAAACTCCTTGTTCGAAGCTTTTTTCTCTAATCTTAATGTACGAAAATAGGAAGGATCGTATATTCACAAGGCTACTTTAAAGGGTCATATAATGGAATAAAGTAATTGTTTGCATATGACTTTCCCCCATTAGTGGAACAAAATAAAGCTGTCCCATAGACAGCTCCTATCTTTAGCCTACACACCCTTTAGTTCAAGATCTTTATTTGACTTGACTACCCATCAAAATATCCTTTAACTGGCTTACACTTTTGACAATATGAGTAGGGTTTGAATGACTTAGTTCTTCAAATGAACCATATCCATAAGTTACTCCAATAGAGTTAATTCCAGTGTTATTTGCACCAATAATATCGTGCTTCCTGTCGCCAATCATAATAAAGTCACTAGGCGTATGTTCCTTGTCCTTATCTAGTATGTATTGTATTATTTCAGTTTTTGATGCTCTTGTTCCATCAAGATTACTTCCGACAATAAGTTCAAAATATTGGTCAATATTAAAGTACTTTAGTATTTGTTCAGCAAATACAGTAGGCTTTAAAGTTGCTACAACTAAAGTAAATTGTTGTTCTTTTAACGATTTCAATAGTAATGCAATATTTGAATATAACTCATTCTCAAACATTCCCTTTTCCTTAAACCTTTCCCTATATAATTCAACTTCCACCGCTTTTTTTTTTAACAACCGCTTATATAAACAAAAAATCGCGATGCACCTAGACCTCCTAAGCCAGGTGTACCGCGATTTGTTCACAATCCGAAACAATACGATGAAGACTAAATGTTATATATATCCTCTTCGTTTGGTAGAGAAGAAATCGCTCCTACCTTCGTACACACGACGGCACCTACTTTATTTGCAAAAAGAATGATCTCTTTAAGTTTACTAAAATCACTAAGAATTGTGTCATAGGACTCAAGATTTGCAAATTGAAATAAAGCAGCACCGACAAATGCATCACCAGCACCAGTTGAGTCAATTGAATTTACTTCGACGCTGTTTATTACACTCATTCCACTTCCATTTGAAAGAAGAGTGCCTTCCCATCCAAGGGTAACAGCCACTATTTTTGCCCCTAAATGATGGAGCATTGCTATTCCATCATATTTATCCATTTTTCCCGTGATTAGTTCAAGCTCTACTTCGCTTACTTTTACAAAGTCAGCCATTGATATACCCTTTCTGGCTAAACTAATAAATTCAGCCACTCTATTTTTCCATAAATCATCTCGGAAGTTAGGGTCAAACGAAAGAAATATCCCCCTATTTTGTGCAAATTCCATTGCCTTTAAATAAGTTGTTTTAAAAGGGTTTTCCAGAAATGCAGTTGCAGATCCAAAGTGAATGATCTTTGCACCACTTAATCTATCCATGTATAAGTTATCCTCTGTTAAATTTCGATCCGCTCCTCTATTGAATACAAAATCCCTTTCACCATTTGCTTGTAAAGAAACAAATGCTAAAGTAGTTGGTGCTAAATCATCAGTAACAATCATCGATGTATCAACCCCCACCTCTTTTATCGTTTCTATTAAAAATAATCCAAATGGGTCATTTCCTACTTTTCCAATAAGACTCGCTTCCCCACCTAGCTTTGAAATAGCAGCTGCGACATTCGCTGGTGCGCCCCCGGCTTTCTTTAGAAAATGATTACCTTCTATTAAATTAACATCAATATCTGTACAATAAAAATCGATCAAAAGCTCCCCAACGCATATGACTGCGCGGTTTGTTTTTTTCATTTACATTACACTCTCCATTCTTGTAATTTAAGTAAAATGAAAGGCTATCGATCATTTTCGACAGCCTTCATAAACTCTTACTATCAACCCTTCTTTAATAGGATTCAAATTTAGTCTTTATCTTTTCCATATACTCTTTAAAGGGTATATTTTCAAAGACTTTAGCGTAACTTCTCCACCCTTGCTATAAATTTGTAATCCTTTACTTGATGGATCCGGGAAAATTTGATCAGAAATAACCGTTTCACCTTTGTTTCCAAACACTTCTACAGCAGATCGGTCAATGAAAATATGCATTTTCACAGTCCCATTTAATGCATTTAACGGTCCGTCATGCTTACCGACCACATTGTTCCCATAATCAAAGCTTCCTGAATTTGAACGGTCTACGAATAATTGTTTGGTGGCAACATCATAGCCAATAGTCGTATATTCAGTTGCTCCTTTACGAACTTGAAAGCCGAATTCAGTTGCTTTTATATCATCTACATCAAACTCAGCTATCATTTCAAATGTATCTTCTGATAGTTTGGATAGGAGATTACTTTCACCAGATATGACTTTATTTTTATATGAAATTTTTTCACTCTTATCTCGAATGGTTTTTAAAGAAACTGGTGTTTGTTTTAAACGTAAACCTTCATCTGTCTGAGTTAGCTCCATCTTTCTTGGCAATGTCGTTGAACTTCTCCAAGTCGAAGTTGGTGTATTATTTGCATACAGCCAATTACTCATCCAGCCAATCCAATATTTTTCGCCATTCTTACCATCAATTCCGCTCCAATCTACTGCGGCATAATAATCTGCCCCGTAGTCAGTCCATAACACTTGATCGGAAGAATTTTCATTTTTAAACGTTTTCCCGTCAAAGGTACCTACAAAATATTGCATACCTGACCCGCCTGCAGGAGCGCCATCATTAATGCTTACCTGTAGTACCCATTTTGTTTTTGAAGGGTCACCATCAATTGGTAATTCGATTAGAGTAGGACATTCCCAAATCCCTCCGTTACTACCATGAGTAGAAGGTATCCACTCTCCAGAAACAGCAGACCAGTCTGTAAGGATGCCGCTTTCTTTCGAATCGTCTTTCTCAGGCTCTTTGGCAACTTGGTCTACTTCATTTGGCATGGCCCCTTCATTATAAACATTAACATCATCCATGTTTAAATGACCCCAACCACCTGTAGCATGGTCTACAGCTTTAATATATAACACTTCTCCAATGTATTTAGAAGCATCCCAGACGTATTTTTGATATTTTTCTTCTTTAAATTTGGTATTGGCTTGTCGAATTAATTCTTGATCATCAGAGGCTCTCACTAACGAAACATAGCGGTTGTTGATATCATTACCACCGCCCAACAGAAAGTTGATTTCTCCAGAGCCACCTAGTTTAAAATATGAGGAGTGCAGTTCACCTGTTGCGTCATCTCCCTTTTGAAGATCAGTAAACCCCCATAGGTGGTAGTTTCCTTGGTGGCCGAAATCCCCTCCCCAGTAAGATGGTACATTTGTCACATGATCTTTTGTGAAAGCATTACCTTCGATTGTACTCCACCCAGTTAGATCACCTGTCTCAAAATCATGATTAGTAACTTCCTTCTCATTTGTCATGATGTTCTTACCAACTTGAACATCTTGGAATAACGTGGATGAATTCCAAACATTCAAGCCAAAATGCCCTGACGAAAAAGTTGAATCATTTACATCATGAATGAGATTACCATCTAAAAAAATTTTAATATTTTTTCCATGAGTGCTTGCTTTTAAATGGTACCTTTTATCTGTATCTAGATTTATTGTTTTTTCAGCTAGAATGGATATGTCTCCATTTTCAATTTTCATGATTTTTATTGTATCGTTTAAAGCATCGACATTCGCCATATAACCATTTGTTGCATTAGGATCTGCACGAAAAACGAGCGAGCCAGCTCCGTTGCCACCTTTTTCCCCAGATATCTCAATGTTTGCTTCATAAAAAAAGTTATCCCCTGTTTGACCACTCATTACAAAAGCATCCTCCGTAGAGGCTCCACTTTTTCCGTCCATCGTGTTCTCCCAGCTTCCGTTTACATCTGTCCATTTTGATAAATTGGTTTCAAAGTTAGATGTATTCTTGAACTCCACATTTCGAAAGGCAGCCGTTGAATTCCACGCTGACAATCCATAGTATCCATAATCGAATTCTATATCTGTTTTTTTTATAACGGATTGATCGTTTACAGAGACTTGAATTTGATCCCCATCTGTTTCCACCTTCACATGGTAGGTAGTTGAAGTTTTGAGGGTAAAAGGTTTTCTCGCAATTTCCTCGTTTGTTCCATCTACATTCTTACTTAATGTTATGACATCGTTTTTGGCATCTAAGCTCGCAACATAGCCGTTCTTTGCACTCCTGTCTGACCGAAAAACTAAACCGCCTGCCCCTTCTCTCCCATTCTTCTCATTAAGGGTAATATCTCCCTCATAGCTAAATGATTCACCTGTCTGGGATGACATGGTATAAGAAGTTCTGTCTAAGCTATTTGCTTGTATTCCACCATCTTCGCCGAATTCACTTGCATACTCCCACTCTTTTAAATTAGGTGAGGTATAAAACATGATCTTATCCTTAGCCGCTAACGACATAACCCATTGGTTTGATTCTTCATGCCAAAATACTTTAGGATCGCGCCAATCTTGTATAGGAGGGTCTGGCATTACGGGATTCCCTTTATACTTTTCCCAAGTTCTTCCTTTATCTAGGCTATACGCTATACTTTGGACTTGCTTATCCCCTGCATGCGTAAAGATGGCAACCATTGCTTCTTTTCCAAAGCCAGCTGTATTGTTCCAATCAATAACAGCACTCCCCGAGAAAATCTGACCGTTTTCATCCGGCGATAAAGCAATCGGCAAATGCTCCCAATTAACAAGATCTTTACTGACAGCATGCCCCCAATGCATCGGTCCCCATGTCGTTCCATACGGATGATATTGATAAAACAAATGATATTCACCTTTATAAAAAACCATACCATTCGGGTCATTCATCCAGTTAGCTTCAGGAGAAAAATGAAATTGATTACGGTATGGTTCATTATAATACCCAGGGTCTTCTGCATATGCACGATTAAATGGTAAACAAGTGACAGTTGAACATATTAGTAGAATACTAATGATCCTCTTCACTTTTATTTCACATCCCTTTTTTAAAATCTAAAATGACATATGATCGTTATGCTGGACTATTTCCGCGCAATCGATCTAATAAAACGGCTGCTACAATAACTCCACCTTTTACAACTAACTGCCAATAATAGTTGACATCCATTAGAGTTAACCCATTACTGATTACCCCCATAATTAAAACCCCAATAATTGTTCCTATTATTTTCCCTTTTCCACCTGTTAAACTTGTTCCTCCTAGAATAACAGCAGCAATTGCGTCTAACTCATACATTTGACCAGCAGTTGGCTGTCCAGAAAACAACCTTCCCGCTAAAACGACTCCTCCTAAACCAGCTAGTAAACCACTAATCGAATACACATTGATTAAAGACTTTTCAACCTTAATTCCAGTTAACCGAGCTGCCTCTTCATTGCCACCAATCGCATAAATATGACGACCGAACATCGTATATTTAAGAACAAAAAACATCACAACATATACTAAAGACATGATATAAATAGGAGTGGGGATTCCGAAAATACTTCCACCACCGATGAATTTAAATGTTTCGTTTTGTAAAACAATTGGATAACCGCCACTAATGACATAAGCGAGTCCACGAACATATGTGAAGCTGCCTAGTGTAACAATAAATGCTGGTAACTTTGCTTTGGCTGTAAGAAACCCATTAATCAGTCCTACTGCATACCCTACTAGTACGCCTGATAACATCGCAATTATAGGATTAACTCCTGCAGAAGAGACCATGACTGAGATAACGCCAGATAGAGCAACTGTTGCACCAACTGATAAATCAATACCACCAGTTAAAATAACGATTGTCATCCCAGCAGCTAAAATAGCAATAATGGAAACTTGTTTTAATACATTCAATAAATTGGCTGTATCTAAAAAATTTGGTGCTGTAAATGAAAGTACTACACACAATAATAATAAAATCATGATCATGCCAAGCCTATTCCATAAAGAATAAAGGACATTTCCTATATTTAGGCGTTGTGAATGTGTAATAGTTTGCGTATTCCCTCTCATATCTCTCTCCCCCCTATGGTAGCTAAACGCATAATAGTTTCCTGTGTAGCTTCTTCCTTCGAAAGCTCGCCTGTTAACCTTCCTTCACTCATGACAAGTATTCGATCACTTACCCCCAATACTTCAGGAAGTTCAGATGATATCATTAAAACGGCCAATCCTTCATCTGCAAGCTTTGAAACAATCTTGTGGATTTCAGTCTTGGCACCTATATCAACCCCTCGTGTTGGCTCATCCAGTAGTAATACCTTTGGTGCAATTGATAGCCACCTAGCGATCACTACCTTTTGTTGATTCCCACCACTTAAGTTTGATACTTGCTGTTCTGGGGAAGCTATTTTTATATTTAAGTCTTCAATATATTGGTTAGCGCTTTCATTTGCTTGCTTCCAACTAACAATTCCTGCTTTAGCGTGTTTTTTCAATTCAGCCATTATGATGTTTTCTTTTACGGACATTGATAAAAATAACCCTTGTTCTTTCCTGCTTTCAGGTACATGTGCAATCCTATTAGCAATAGCATCTATTGAGGATTTGATTTTAACAGATTGACCATCAACCAATATTTCGCCACTTTTCAACTCGGACAAACCGAAAATGGCCCTAACCAATTCTGTTCTGCCAGCACCAACAAGCCCCGCTAAACCAACAATTTCACCTGGGTAAATTTTTAAAGATACATTCTTTACAATTGTGTTATCAGAAACATTTTTCAATTCAAGTACAGGTGAAACTTCCTTTGGATTTTTTGTGCCAAAGGCTTTTGACCGATTAAACAAGTCCTTTAAATCCCGTCCTACCATCAGCTTTACGAGATGATCAGGATTTGTCTCTTCAATCGGCCCACTTGCAATCCATTCGCCGTCACGTAATACAGTGAACCTATTAGAAATTTTAAAGATTTCTTCCATTCTGTGAGAGATATATACAATGGCAACTCCCTGCTTTTTCAAATCATCAATAATTTCAAACAGCTTTTTTATTTCTTTATCTGTTAAAGAGGCGGTTGGTTCATCCATTATGAGTACCTCTGCATTAAAGGATAATGCTCGGGCGATCTCGACCATTTGTTGTTGAGCAACACTTAAGGTCGAAACCAATTGGCGTGGATTTAGATTCGACCCCATTGAATCTAACACCTCTTGGGCACGTTCATGGACCTTATCCCATTTCACCATTCCTAAACCATTTCTAGGAAAGGTGGAACCCATTAAGATATTTTCACTTATTGTTAAATTAGGAGAAAGGTTTAGCTCCTGATGAATAACACTAATTCCTTTGTTCCTTGCATCAGTAGGGTCCTTCCATAAAATTGGTTGACCTTTCAAGTAGATTTTCCCACCATTGTCATCAGGTGTATGAATGCCTGCGAGGATTTTCATGAAAGTTGACTTTCCAGCGCCATTCTCTCCCATTAATGCATGTACTTCACCTGGATAAAGTTCAATCCTCACATTGTTCAATACGGTTACACTCGAGAACGTCTTACCAATCCCTTCCATATTCAACACTGGCTTTTTTAGACTTTGTTGGCCTTTAAGGGACATTTCATTGACAGCCATACCTTTATCTCACCCCTATTTTTTTGATTTGAATAGGCTGATTAAAGGAGGAATCCTTATCAGCCTATTTATTGAAAGATTCTTACCAACCTTGGTAAGAATCTAATGTATCTTGAGTTACAATCTCAACTGGAACTTTAATAAGCTCCTCAACTTTTTCACCAGTTTTCACTTTCATTCCGATTTCAACAGCTTTTTTGATCATGTTACTAGGTGACTGAGCTGAAGTAGCAGCAATTGTACTTCCTTCCTTTGCCATTGCTTCTGTGGCTTCAGGAGCACCGTCCACTCCGACAATGAAAAATTCATCTTTACGATTCGCTTGCTCTTGAGCAATTTCAACACCAATTGCTTCTGGATCATTAATCGCAAATACAGCGTCAATAGAGCCTGATGAATTAGCTTGTAAAATACTTTCCATCACCGTTAATGCCTTTTCGCGATTCCCTTCTCCATTTTGCTTCGCGATAACTTTAATTTCGGAATCCTTTATTGCATCTTCAAATCCTTGAATACGATCAGATACAGCCGAAACAGGAGGTCCATCAATAATAACTATTTTTCCTTTTCCATCTAATTTTTCAATCACATATTCTCCGGCCAGTTTACCAGCTTGATAGTTGTCTGAAGTAACAGTGGCATCGACACCACCTTCAGCATTGGTATCTACAGCAACTACTGGAATATCAGCCGCTTTGGCCTGTTGAACAGCTGCCGCAATTCCTTTTGTATCAACAGCATTTAAAAGAATGATATCTACCTTTTTCGTAATAAAGTTTTCAATTTGAGCTGCTTGTTTGGCTAAATCATATTCAGCGCTTTCAACTAGAACTTCAGCACCTAATTCTTTTCCTGCTTCTTCAGCACCTTTAGCCATGGAGACGAAGAAAGGGTTTGCTAAACTACCCACCGCTACACCGATCGTTAATTGTTTGTTACCTTTTTGTCCTTCGTTACCGTCTGTTGATCCATTTGATGATTCACTAGCCCCACTACATGCCGTCATCGTGGCAATTACAAACGCCAAAACTAGTATCCCTATTACTTTTACATAATTCACCATATTAGTCCCCCCTAGTTTTTGAAGATGAAAATAATTAGCTACTGAACGAGAAATTGTTACCGCTCTCAATCTCTTAAACTAGATCACCTCCTTAAATGAATATTTTTGGTTGAAACAATGGAAGTATGGTTGATTTTGATAGTTTTTCACATTGACTATTTATTGATAACGCTTTCATCCCTTGTAAAACAATATGATTACCCTTTACACATTAGAATTATAATTGATTGATTTTGGTTGTTTTTGATTGATTTTGATTATATTAGAGCTGTTTGTAATTGTCAACGGTTCCAATTATTACAAAAAATATATTAATAACATAAAATATTAAACGTTTCAAATGGAATGTTTAATACATGGAGCAGATTTTCCCTCATTGTTAATTGGCCACATTACAATAAATCAAGCATTCTTTATTATATTGATAAAACAAAGGAGAAAATTTTCAATAAAATAATTTCAGAATCTTCAAAAAAATCTGGTATTCTAAATGTCTGAATCAGACAGTTTGAATACCAGCTTTCCTTCAACGATAGCAAATTTAGTTTTTAGTCCCTCACAATAATTATCTCCGTTTTCTCCTTATATTTTCCTAACGTTATTGTACCTTCCTCATTCGTAATAACTTTTGTCTGGTTTAAATCTGCAAACTTAGAAAATGATACTTCTCCAAATTTTGTATGATCTGCTAATACAAAGGCCTCACGTGACAAAAAGATGGCTCTTTCTTTTATTTGCGCCTCTTCTGGATCTGGGGTAGTCAATCCAAAATTATAATGAATAGCGTTCGCACCCATGAAACACTTATCAAATCTGTATTTTTTTATACTTTCGTATGCATAACGTCCAACTGTTGCTTTGGTAATCTTTTTAACAAACCCACCAATAAAATATGTACATATTTCATTTTCAAGTAATGCATCTAAATGATCAATTCCGTTTGTAATGACAACGATATCTTTTTGTCTTAAATGTTTGATCATCTGATACGTTGTTGTTCCAGCATCAAGATAAACACAGTCGCCGTCCAAAATTAGTTCTGCCGCATATTTTGCTATCTTAGCTTTTTCCTCAAGGTTCTGCGTTATTTTCTCAAACACACTTGGTTCGTCTCGTTTACTTTGTAAAAGTGAAGCTCCACCATGTACACGTTTTAAGTAGTTCTGCTTTTCTAATTGATCTAGATCACGACGCAAAGTAGATTCTGAAGTATTTGTTAATTCTACTAGCTCATGAATCTTAACATTCTCCTTTTCTTTTAATAGCTTTATAATTAATTGATGCCGTTCCGTAATAAGCATGATATCTCCTCCTCGTATTACACTTCTATTTAAAGGTTCTTCGTGTATTCTAGTTTAATTAATTTTAGTATATAGAATTTTGCAGTGACATGTGAGAACTATTAGGGGTACCCCCATAAGAAAAAGGAGCCGTTGATCAGCTCCTGGTAATGAAATAACGCAACTGTTTGTTGAATAAACAATTTAAAATCCATTACCCTGGAATATTATTCTCATTAATTCAACAGCCATAAAGTAAACTAAACCAACAAATATACTAAGACCTAAAGCTAATTTTCTCCAAAGTCCTTTCTCACTGAGAAAAGAGAAAGAGAAAGATATAATGATTCCACATATCGTCAATACACGAAAAGTTGTTACTCCAGGGTCAATTACTTGTGTTATAGTTCCAGCAAAGAAACAAATCAACCCTAATCCATAGACTAACTAATTAACGCTCTCCTCTTTTTTTAAACGATTGAGCAGGGTCTTCTTAAGTATTGTCATTTTTCATTTTTAAAGAAACTTATTTTCATGGTAGTTCATTAAGAAAAGCGATTCTTATTAAAGAATCGCGCCCTTTAATTGAAGAATACTTTACTAATATTAGTTAGTATTGCTGTTAACTAATTGCAAAAATATCAGGTGAAAACTCAATGGTATTGTTGCTTTAAATAAAGTTTGATCAAATTGATACTAATAACCTTGATAAACGAACAAAAAGAAAAAGCGCGTTTTGAAAAAAGATTGATCAAAATACGCTAATAATATAATTAATGAATCATTCTTTTATTAAAAAAACTTGCCGTAACTTGGTTAATAGAATTACAGCTGCAATCGATTTTATAGATTGGGCTCTATACAAACCCCCTTTATTCACGGAGACTGACATGATTGATAAAACTGGAATTTTGATAAATTTATTTTAATAATGATAATATCATCGCTACAGAATTATCTACAAATGAACGCTCTGGACGAGATTTCATTAACACGGTAAGTCCGATTAATGAAACGACTAGTGTCTGTGCTAAAACTTTAGCATTAAGGCTGCTTTCGAGCTCACCTGAGCGAATACCTCGGACAATCGTTTCTTGAAATATGATCGAAAGATACATCTGATGCTCTCTTGTAAGGATTTCAAATTTTTCATCGTGAGGGGCAAGTTCCACTATTGTATTAATGCAAAAACATCCCTTGTTCGGACTTTCTTTATATTCCTCTTCCACCAAATCTTCAAAAAATGTGTGAAATGCTTCCTTTACAGATAGATTGTTTTGAAGTTTTGTTCGAATATGGGAAGCATGTAGCTTTGTATATTTGCGTAATGCAGCCTCAAACAATTCCTCTTTGTCTCCAAAAGCTGAGTATAAGCTTGGTCGTTGTATCCCCATTTTGGCAGTCAAATCGCTTAGCGAAGTAGCTTTGTACCCCTTCTCCCAAAAAAGCAACATAGCATCATCCAACGCTTTTTCCTCATCAAATTCACGTTGTCGAACCATATAAATACCTCATTTCAAAAAACAAAATTTCTTCACTAGATAATTAATCTTGTTTTTGATTCTTTTTTATTTGCTCAATGATTCCGAATCTGTCCACTTGAATCCAGTATTCCACTATTTTTCGATCCTCTATTCGGTATACGGCACTACCTATTTCAATAACCTCTTTATTTGTAGGCAGATAATCCTCATACTCTCCAATATGCATTCCTGTCTGCTTCCATCTGACATGAACTTTTTGATTTTGAGAAATTAATTCTTGAATTTCTATTTTAAAATTCCCCCATGAATCTATCATTTCTCTTATATGATCAGCATAATTCTCAGGTGACCTTATAATTGTCACCATGCTTTCTGAATTCACTTGATGTGCTCTTACCTCTTTCGCCATAAAAACCTTAGCTTGTTCGGGAGTGCAACCTGATCTGACAACTTCAAAGAAGCTTTTTATAATCTGTTCGTTTGTCTGTAGGAATTTTGGAGCTGGTGAATCGCCCCCAGATATTTCAGTTAATTCGTTATGCCCCGGTAATTGATTCAATTCATCTAATGTCCTTTCCTTATCAATTTGCCGAATTCGAGTCATGGATAATTAATCCTCCTTTTAATTACCAATCGGTATATTATGATTTTATTTAATTAAAGTCCTATTGTCAAATTGTGATGATTCTTTCAAGAGCAGCGTTCAAATAACTGCATAACTTACTTGACATCAAAACGTTTTGTTGGTTATCCTTATTAGGAATTATTTTATACCGAACGATATATTATACTGTTAAGTACAAAAAAAGAGGGGGGTAAGTAATGGTAAAGGTGAAGGTTAAAGAAAAAACAACAATTAAAGATGAAGATCATGATACGAAAACAGATCAATTACAAATAGTATCCGGATCAACCATGACTCGCTATATGGCACTATTGTTTGCCACAGCCTGTGGGATGGCTGTCGCCAACATATACTATGCACAACCGTTGCTAGACTCACTGGCGACCGAGTTCGGTATCGCCCATTCATCCATCGGCATTGTCATTACCATTACTCAGCTTTGTTACGCGCTAGGACTGCTACTGCTGGTACCGCTCGGTGATCTACTGAATCGACGTCGGCTAATCGTCGGTCAGATGCTTTTATCCGTGTTGTCTCTGATTGTGGTTGGCATCGCCCCCATCATCACAGTGCTGTTCACGGGGTTAGCTGCGGTCGGACTGCTTGCTGTGGTGACTCAGGTGCTCGTAGCGTTCGCATCGACTTTGGCTGCCCCAGCCGAGCGTGGACGTATAGTTGGCTTGGTGCAAAGTGGAGTCGTGATCGGCATTCTGCTCGCACGAACATTCGCTGGTGTACTAACCGATCTCGCCGGTTGGCGTTCGGTCTATCTAGTTTCTGCCGCCATGATGCTCATCATGACTGGCGTGTTGTTCCGAGTACTCCCGCGTGATAAAAGCGAAAGAGAGTCACTATCCTATCCGCAGCTGCTTCGTTCGGTGCTCACATTGTTCTTGCAAGAACGAATCCTACGCATCCGCGGAGTACTGGCTCTGCTGGTTTTTACCGCGTTTAGTACATTATGGACTTCGCTGGTGCTACCTCTCAGTGCTCCACCATACTCTCTTTCACATACCGCTATTGGAGCGTTTGGTCTTGCTGGAGTTGCCGGAGCATTAGCTGCTGCTCGTGCTGGGGGTCTGGCTGATCGAGGTTTAGGGCAGCGAACAACCTGCATAGCCCTAGTTTTATTGCTAGCATCATGGTTTCTAATCAGCTTTACCGAACACTCACTGATCGCATTAGTCATTGGCGTTATCTTTCTTGACCTGGCTGTGCAAGCAGTACATGTCACCAATCAGAGTATGATTTTCACAGTGCGTCCTGAGGCGAGAAGCCGACTTACTGCTGCTTACATGATCTTTTATTCCATCGGCAGTGCCATGGGTTCAATTGTTTCAACCAATATATACGCAAACTATGGATGGATCGGAGTATGTCTATTTGGTGCCTCTGTCAGCGCTTTGGCCCTTTTGTATTGGGTAATAACCTACCGTCTAACGGAGCAGATTAGACAGAAATAATACCGATTTTTATGTAGGTTTGAAATTTTTCAAGACCTAAAATCTTACAAAGTTACAAAAAGGGGTGATACATATTAGTCATGTATAATATGTATCACCCTTTTACTTCTTGTTCAACAAACACATGCTTATGTACAGAGTTTTTTCAAAGCAGTGCAGCTTTATTTCAAATATACACTTATTCAATTAAATGGCCCAATTGTTGAACAAAGATTAAACAGTACTCTTCAACTCCCTCAGTTTAATACGATTTTCTCACAAATACTCGCTTATTCGCAGGATTTCATCACCATTGAATTTAAGTTCACGGTTAAATGGAGTGATTTCA
>NZ_JAZHFU010000009.1:0-166316 GCF_036541465.1 Bacillus sp. CFBP9009
CCCGTTCCCATTCCGAACACGGCAGTTAAGCTCTTCAGCGCCGATGGTAGTTGGGGGTTTCCCCCTGTGAGAGTAGGACGTCGCCAAGCAGGTTTTATATGGAGGATTAGCTCAGCTGGGAGAGCATCTGCCTTACAAGCAGAGGGTCGGCGGTTCGATCCCGTCATCCTCCACCATTTTACACCTGCCGGTGTAGCTCAACTGGTAGAGCAACTGACTTGTAATCAGTAGGTTGGGGGTTCAAGTCCTCTTGCCGGCACCATTT
Source organism: Bacillus sp. CFBP9009 (assembly GCF_036541465.1). Taxonomy (NCBI): domain Bacteria; kingdom Bacillati; phylum Bacillota; class Bacilli; order Caryophanales; family Bacillaceae; genus Bacillus; species Bacillus sp. CFBP9009. The sequence continues at coordinate 266 of NZ_JAZHFU010000009.1, forward strand.
TAAGATAGTACAAGCACGAGCCATTAGCTCAGTTGGTAGAGCATCTGACTTTTAATCAGAGGGTCGAAGGTTCGAATCCTTCATGGCTCACCATTTTATATGCGGGTGTGGCGGAATTGGCAGACGCACCAGACTTAGGATCTGGCGCCGCAAGGCGTGGGGGTTCAAGTCCCTTCACCCGCATCTTTCATGCGGAAGTAGTTCAGTGGTAGAATACAACCTTGCCAAGGTTGGGGTCGCGGGTTCGAATCCCGTCTTCCGCTCCACTTTTCGTATGTGCCGGGGTGGCGGAACTGGCAGACGCACAGGACTTAAAATCCTGCGGTAGGTGACTACCGTACCGGTTCGATTCCGGTCCTCGGCACCATCATAATATGCGCCCGTAGCTCAATTGGATAGAGCATCTGACTACGAATCAGAAGGTTGTAGGTTCGACTCCCGCCGGGCGCACCATGTTTTTATTGCGGGAAGTAGCTCAGCTTGGTAGAGCACTTGGTTTGGGACCAAGGGGTCGCAGGTTCGAATCCTGTCTTCCCGACCACGTGATTTTTAATGAATGGGGCCTTAGCTCAGCTGGGAGAGCGCCTGCCTTGCACGCAGGAGGTCAGCGGTTCGATCCCGCTAGGCTCCACCATTTTTCAATCAGATACTTATATTATATTGGCGGTGTAGCTCAGCTGGCTAGAGCGTACGGTTCATACCCGTGAGGTCGGGGGTTCGATCCCCTCCGCCGCTACCAATAAATATAAGGACCTTTAGCTCAGCTGGTTAGAGCAGACGGCTCATAACCGTCCGGTCGTAGGTTCGAGTCCTACAAGGTCCACCATATTCATTTTTTTAAAGCCGTGGAGGTATACCCAAGTTCGGCTGAAGGGATCGGTCTTGAAAACCGACAGGGGAGTCAAATCCCGCGGGGGTTCGAATCCCTCTACCTCCTCCATTTTTTCAAAAAGCAGCAAGTTGTTTTGAAACAGCCTTACATAAAGGATGCGGATGGAACAATATACACGAAAACTTGATGCAAATCGTTTCATTATTACCGTCGCGGGGTGGAGCAGTCCGGTAGCTCGTCGGGCTCATAACCCGAAGGTCGCAGGTTCAAATCCTGTCCCCGCAATTATTAGGTCCCGTGGTGTAGCGGTTAACATGCCTGCCTGTCACGCAGGAGATCGCGGGTTCGATTCCCGTCGGGACCGCCATTTTTAAAATTTAATACAAATGTGGCTCAGTAGCTCAGTCGGTAGAGCAAAGGACTGAAAATCCTTGTGTCGGCGGTTCGATTCCGTCCTGAGCCACCATATCTTTCATATTACGGCGGTTGTGGCGAAGTGGTTAACGCACCTGATTGTGGTTCAGGCATTCGTGGGTTCGATTCCCATCAGTCGCCCCATTTCGCGGGTGTAGTTTAGTGGTAAAACCTCAGCCTTCCAAGCTGATGATGAGGGTTCGATTCCCTTCACCCGCTCCAAATATGGGCCTATAGCTCAGCTGGTTAGAGCGCACGCCTGATAAGCGTGAGGTCGATGGTTCGAGTCCATTTAGGCCCACCATATTCATATTGTTCCGCAGTAGCTCAGTGGTAGAGCATTCGGCTGTTAACCGAACGGTCGTAGGTTCGAGTCCTACCTGCGGAGCCATGGGGAAGTACTCAAGAGGCTGAAGAGGCGCCCCTGCTAAGGGTGTAGGTCGCGCGAGCGGCGCGAGGGTTCAAATCCCTCCTTCTCCGCCAGTTGGCCCGTTGGTCAAGCGGTTAAGACACCGCCCTTTCACGGCGGTAACACGGGTTCGAATCCCGTACGGGTCATAACAAAAAAGGAAGCATACATTCATGTATGCTTCTTTTTTTCATTTCTTTTCATTGATATAGCTATTTTTTTGTTTAAAGGGAATGTCTCCTAGATTGGATTCGATATTTGCTTCTTCCAGTGTATCTTCATATTCCTTTTGCTTTTTGTTTGGTATATCCACTCTATTTTTCCCTTCGATATCATTTGCGGCAAATCCTTCATAGTCTTCAGGAAAACCATTCGTTTCATCCTCGGTTTTATATAGATCATTATAATTGTCATGATCGCCGGTGTAATCAGATGGCGTTTCGGATGTACCGAATTTCGCAACTTCACCAAAGCTATCTTCTTTATCCACCATTTCGATTCCATGACGATTTTCAAAATGATCACCCTTGGATGGAATCAGTATTTCCTCCTCCACTGGCCGGTCTTGTGAAAGTGACCGTTCCGGGGCATGTTCGACACAGTAGAGGGTGCTTGGGATCGCTTCAAGCCTCTCGATGGGGATTTCCCTATTGCAGGTTTTACAATGGCCATACGAACCTTCTTCCATTGCTTTCAATGCTTCGTCGATTTTCTCCATTTCTGATTGTGCATGCTCATCGAGTGCTTGATTCCGTTCCATCTCGTATAATTCGGTTCCTAGGTCAGCAGGATGATTATCATAGGATGATAATTCCCCTACGGATTCCGTCTGGCTTTTATCCAGAACGGATTGTTCATCATTTTGAATTCTACTACTTAACTCATTTTTTTCTTGAAGCAGTTCCTTTTTTAATTTTTGCGTTTGCTGTTTCGTTGCCATCTCCTATTCACTCCTTCTAAAGTCCAAATATCATTTTATATTGGTAAGATGGTTGTATTATCTATTACCCGAATCGGAGTATAGGAAAACAATATGGAACGGAAGATAGAAAAAAGGACTGAGCGGATGAGCTCAGTCCTCGGAGATTAGATAAGATAGCTGATGAATAATCCAATGGCCATGAGTAAGCCAAAGAAGGTGTTCGTTTGGGCCGTGGCTTTCATTGCCGGGACCATCGTGATCGGATGCGTTTTGCCTACGAAACCTTTGATTGCGGCCATGGCCTTCGGTATGCTAAGGAAGGCAAGGAGAATCCACGCCGTTACGCTTCCGGTAAGGACTAGCCCAACAAGCCATAAATAAGAGAAGGCGAACATGATTGCCATGAATGTCAGGGCGTTTTTCCTGCCCATCACTACAGGCATCGTTTTGCGCCCATGAGCCTTATCTCCATCATGGTCACGTAGGTTATTGGATAAGTTGATCAGCCCGACCAAAATCCCGCTTGGAATGGCTATTAAGATGGCTGTTGAAGAAACATCACCGGTTTGAATGAAAAAGGCGATCAGGATTATCAAAAAGCCCATGAACAATCCAGAAAAAAGTTCCCCGAATGGTGTATATGAAATGGGAAGGGGACCGCCTGTATAAAGATAGCCGACAAGCATGCAAACCAGTCCTACTGCAGCAAGCCACCAAGATGATGCGGCACAGATATAGATCCCAATTATCAAGGCGATGGCATACATGCCAAGGGCCAAGCTCATGATTAGTTTGGGGGTCATCCCATGACGGACGATCCCGCCGCCGATGCCTACGGATTCCTCCGTATCCAAGCCTCTCTTGAAATCATAGTATTCATTGAATAAATTGGTAGCAGCTTGAATCAGGATACTGGCAATCATCATGGCAGCGAATAGTAACCAATTCACTCCATCTTCCAAAAGTGCAATCACAGTTCCAAGTAAGACTGGGACAAAAGCTGCGGTTAGTGTATGTGGACGAATTAACTCCCACCAAATCTTCCAGGTCCGTTTAAGGGGAAGTCCGTCGTATTCTGTTTGCATTATTTCTCTCCTCAAAATCATTATTGGTTCTCTCGAAATTATAACAAATATTGAAATGTTGCACAAAAGGTTATCCTAATAAATGCAGGAAAAGTGGGTAAGGGTGATAATTGGAATTCCTGGATGATCCATTTCCAAAATCCAGGGTATTTCTCTACATTCGCTAAGATTCATATAATAAGGAAAAGAACAGGAAAGAATCGTTCGGTAAAGGGGCGTTTTATTGACATGAGGTTCAAGGGAGGTGTATCTTTAAATAGGTTAAAAAGCTTTTAAAATGTACATTTGGGGGGATTTTTTTGGCTATCTCAGAGGAAACTGAACAGTTTCAGGGACTGGCTTCAGCTATACAAAAGGCGAAGGACTTGAATGATCAAGTTCTATTCAGTCATATTAAGAAGATTAAATGCAACAACCCCCTTTCATTTTATCAAGCTGGAAGAGAACGGTACGCGGGTGAACGCTTTTTCTGGGAGGACCCTGCAAAGGAAATAACCATCACCGGTTTAGGCAATGTTAAGAAACTCAAAGCGGCATCGAATGCCGAACGTTATAGAGAAGTCGAAAAGAGCTGGATCAAACTGCAGAATAATGCTGTCAAAACAGGAGTGACCGATATAGAAGCGACAGGTCCTTTACTGTTTGGGGGCTTTTCTTTTGATTATGAAACTGACAGTACGCTCCTTTGGAATCAGTTCGGGGACAACCTTTTTTATATACCTGCCTTCATGCTGTCAATAGTGGGGAAACAAGCTTACTTAACGACAAACTTACTTTGTTCGCCTGATGATTCAGAAAAACTCTTCATAGATATGATAAATGAACGGGAAGCTTTCCTTTTCGAAAGCTTGGATGGCAATGGATTGGGTGCAAATTCCCTGGTTATGCAGAGGGAAGTCGAACCTGAGGAATGGAAGCGGACGGTCGCAGAGGCTGTTCAGGAAATCAAGACGACAGATCTCGACAAAATCGTTTTGGCAAGGGAGCTTCGACTTGGTTTTGAACGTTCCATCGATTCAGGGAAAGTACTTGAACAATTGATTGCTGAGCAGCCATTGAGTTATATTTTCAGTTTGGAAGCTGGTGGAGACTGTTTTGTCGGTGCCACCCCTGAACGTTTGATTAAGAAACAGGGAAATGAAGTTTTTTCTACCTGTCTTGCTGGATCGATGGGACGAGGGAAAGATGAGCAGGAAGATGTTTGTCTTGGTGAAGAATTGCTTCATGACCAAAAGAATTTACAAGAGCATCAATATGTCGTGTCGATGATATCCAATGCCTTTGATTCAGTATGCGAAAAGGTGATGGTCCCGGCCGGACCGACACTTATGAAAAACCGTCATATCCAGCATTTGTACACACCGGTCCGCGGTATATCAAAGGAAGGTGTCACGATTTTTGAATTTGTCGAGAATCTCCACCCAACACCTGCTATGGGCGGACTTCCCAAAGAAAAGGCGGTTGTCCGAATTCGGGAAATGGAAGGTCTGGAACGTGGCTTTTATGCGGGTCCTTTAGGCTGGGTGGATACGTATGGAAACGGGGAATTCGCTGTAGGGATACGTTCTGCACTAATACAGAACAATGAGGCATCACTCTTTGCCGGATGCGGAGTAGTGGAAGATTCGACTCCCGAAAGTGAATACCGGGAAACGGGGATTAAATTCAATCCGATGTTAAGTGCTTTAGGAGGAAATCTTAATGAATGACCGAGATGCATTGACAGCGTATGCTGCTTCATTTGTCGATGAGCTGGCACAAAATGAGGTGAAGCATGTGGTGGTGAGCCCTGGTTCACGATCCACACCCCTTGCTTTGTTGCTGGTGGAACATCCTGATATCGAAATTCATATTAATGTGGATGAGCGTTCGGCTGCTTTTTTTGCCCTTGGTTTGGCTAAGGCCCTAAAAGAACCTGTCGGACTTCTTTGTACGTCAGGTACAGCCGCTGCAAACTATTACCCAGCCGTCATTGAGGCTTTCTATTCAAGAGTGCCGCTTATTGTACTTACCGCTGACCGCCCGCATGAATTGCGTGATGTCGGAGCCCCGCAGGCGATCGATCAGATACACCTTTACGGGAGACATGTAAAATGGTTTGTCGAAATGGCACTTCCTGAAAGCACGGATGGGATGATGCGGTATGCCAGAACGGTCGGTGCAAGGGCAGTGGCAACAGCTGCAGCTGAGCCTGCAGGGCCTGTACATTTGAATTTCCCGCTTCGAGAACCATTGATTCCGGACCTGGAGCACGCAAAGGAGTGCAGGCAAAATAAAATGACGCCTGCAGTGTTGATTGACAGTGGAGAACTGTCACTGTCATCATCACAAATAGGAGCTGTTGCAACTACATTGTCACAAGCTAAGCAAGGTATGATTGTATGTGGCGAATTACCTCATCCAGAGATGAAGGAAGCCATCGTCGCATTAGCGGAAAAACTTGCTTTTCCAGTACTGGCTGATCCCCTTTCACAGTTAAGGAGCGGAAGTCATGACAAAGCCGTAATTATTGATTCTTACGATACGTTTCTACGCGATGAAACGGCAAAAGCGGCTTTCAGGCCGGAAGTGATCTTGCGATTCGGGGCAATGCCTGTTTCTAAACCGTTATTGTTATTCATGAAAAAACAAAAACAGGCAATAACTTTGGTCGTCGATGGCGGAGCAGGCTGGCGCGAACCAGCCGGATTGGCAACGAATATGATTTACAGCGAAGAGAAAGATTTTTGTCTGCGAATTGCTGAAAGTATTTCTTCCTCCCCTGATGATGAATGGCTTCGCTTATGGCAAACCGTCAACGGAGCGACGAAGGATGCCTTAGCCTCCGTCAGGGATGAAGCGGAGTTAAGCGAAGGCAAGCTGTTCGCCCTGCTTGCTGATATGATGCCATTGGAATCGACGTTGTTTGTCGGGAATAGTATGCCCATACGTGATTTGGATACTTTCTTTTTGAATAATGGAAAAGGAATCAAAACCATTGCAAATCGCGGGGCGAATGGCATCGATGGTGTCGTTTCCACTGCGCTTGGCGTAAGCACGGTATCAAATAATACAGTGCTGGCAATCGGGGATTTAAGCTTTTTCCATGATATGAATGGCTTGCTTGCAGCAAAACTTCAAAAACAAAATATCACGATATTGCTGGTTAATAATGATGGCGGCGGCATTTTCTCCTTCTTGCCGCAGGCGAATGAGAGGGAACATTTCGAAACGCTATTCGGAACGCCTCATGGGCTTGATTTTTCCCATACTGCCGAGCTTTATGGCGGTAAATACAACAAGGTGCAAAATTGGGATGAGTTAGAGAAGGTATTTACAGAGTCATTCGAAATTCAAGGACTCAAAATCATTGAAGTTCCGACAGAAAGAGAGTCCAATTTACAAAAGCATCGAAATTTGTGGAGCTTTGTTTCCCAGGAAATAAAAATGGTGTTAGACAGGGAAATATCATGAATATTGTCAGCAAGGATGTCAATTATGCTGTTGAAATAACGGGAAATGGAGATCCTCTTGTACTTTTACATGGATTTACGGGAAATCGGGATACATGGAAATTCCTCATTCCGCTACTGAGTGACAGGTATATGTTAATCATGGTCGACATCATCGGTCATGGCATGTCTACGTCACCAGCCGATCATCGAAGGTATAAAATCGAGCGTGTCGCTGAGGATATCAAGTATATTTTGGATGTGTTGCATTTCCCGAAAGCCCATATCCTTGGATACTCGATGGGTGGAAGGCTCGGATTGGGATTTGCCTGTTTGTTTCCTGAGTATGTTGATACATTGATATTGGAGAGCGCTTCACCGGGCCTTTTAACAGAAGGGGAACGTGAAATCCGAAGGGAAAATGATCGGAAGCTTGCCGAAAGGATTCTTGAAAATGGCATGGAAGCGTTTGTGGATCAATGGGAAAACATCCCTCTGTTTGAAAGTCAAAAACGGTTGTCGGCCAAAACCAGGTCAGCCATTCGGGAGCAGCGGTTGGCAAATGATCCTGCCGGCCTTTCCAATAGCCTTCTTGGTATGGGGACCGGCAATCAGGCTTCATACTGGGAACAACTGCAAACCCTTGATTTCCCTGTGCTCCTTGTAACCGGTGAGCTTGACCGGAAGTTTTGTCGAATTGCGGACTCGATGAAAAAAAAGCTGAAGCGGGCCGAATGGAAAATAATAAATGATGCGGGTCATGCGATTCATGTGGAAGTTGGAGAAAAGTTTGGTAAAATAATAAGTGAGTTTTTAAAGCGAAATAAAAGGAGGAATTAAGGTGACGATTCAATGGGAAACAATACGTGAGTATGATGAAATTTTGTATGAAAAATATAACGGGATTGCGAAAGTGTCCATCAATCGACCACATGTACATAATGCATTCACGCCAAAAACGACTGCTGAAATGATTGATGCATTCGCAAGGGCGCGTGATGATTCCAGCATTGGTGTCATTATTTTAACAGGTGTAGGCGGCAAAGCATTCTGTTCAGGCGGAGACCAAAAAGTACGCGGAAATGGCGGATATGTGGGTGAAGATAACATTCCGCGTCTAAATGTTCTTGATTTGCAACGTTTGATTCGCGTAATTCCAAAACCAGTCGTAGCCATGGTTGCAGGATATGCAATTGGTGGCGGTAATGTCTTGAACGTGGTATGTGACTTGACGATTGCTGCTGACAATGCAATTTTCGGACAAACTGGACCGAATGTAGGAAGCTTTGATGCTGGTTATGGTTCTGGCTACCTTGCACGTATCGTGGGTCATAAAAAGGCGCGTGAAATCTGGTACCTATGCCGTCAATACAATGCACAGGAAGCATTGGATATGGGATTGGTCAACACAGTCGTACCATTAGACCAATTAGAAGCGGAAACGGTTAAATGGTGTGAAGAAATGCTTGAGAAGAGCCCTACTGCACTTCGTTTCTTGAAAGCGGCAATGAACGCTGATACGGATGGCCTTGCAGGTCTTCAACAATTGGCTGGTGACGCTACACTTTTATACTATACAACAGAAGAAGCAAAAGAAGGCCGCGATGCATTCAAAGAAAAGCGCACTCCGGACTTTGGGCAATTCCCTCGTTTCCCTTAATGAAACGCGTGAATCGATGAGACTGACAGCTTGGCGGATAACCGCCGGGCTGTTTTCTATATCAAAATGGAAGAGGGTAAGCAGCAATGGCAGAAGAAAAGTTGCCAAACTGGCTGAAAAATCGGGCGCATCTTTCACCAGATCGCCCGGCAATAGAGTTTGAAGGTAATACGTATAGCTTTCTTGAACTGCATACATTATCGGAGAAGATGGCTGGTAAGCTTGCAAGCATTGGTCTGGGCGCTGGCGATTCATGCGCGGTTTTGCTCCGTAATCATATTGATGGTGTTGTCGTAATCCATGCACTATTTTATCTCGGTGTGAAGATTGTGATGCTGAATAATAAGTTAACGGCAAAAGAGCTGTCCTGGCAGATTGAGGATAGTGGGACTGCCTATTTGGTTTCAGAAGGTGCCTTCTCCGACAAACTTTCTGATATTGGTGAGATTCTCCCGGAATTGAACCTTCATTTAATGGAAGAATTGCCGGATGAAGGCACGGCAGAGATACTTCAAGAGTTTTACCTTGAGGATACCGCTACGATCATGTATACATCAGGTACGACAGGAAATCCAAAGGGTGTGATCCAAACATTCGGCAACCATTGGTGGAGTGCAGTAGGGTCGGTTCTGAACCTTGGATTGCATGAGGAGGATTCTTGGTATTGTGCGGTTCCGATCTTTCATATTAGCGGTTTATCCATTCTGATGAAAAATGTGATTTATGGCATGAAAGTCGTTTTGGCGGAACGATTCGATGAACGGGAAGCGAACCGGAGCATTCAGGAAAATGGCGTGACGATCATTTCGGTCGTGACGGCGATGCTGAATAGGATGGTTCAGGATTTGAAGGGAACAAGCTATCCAAAAACCTTTCGCTGTTTCCTGTTGGGCGGCGGCCCTGCACCCGTCCATTTACTTGAAGCCTGTAAGGAGAAAGGGATTCCCGTCTATCAATCATATGGGATGACCGAAACGTCTTCACAGATTGTGACGCTGGCACCGGAATATAGCATGTCAAAAATCGGATCAGCTGGGAAGCCTTTGTTTCCTTCGCAGTTACGGATAGAGAAAGACGGCACTATGTGTGAACTGGGTGCAGTGGGTGAAATCGTGGTTTCAGGTCCGAATGTCACGAAAGGTTATTTTAATCGGATGGACGCTACACAGCAGGCGATTACCGATGGATGGCTTTATACCGGGGATCTTGGTTATCTTGATGAGGAAGGCTTTTTATATGTGCTTGACCGACGTTCGGATTTAATCATCTCCGGCGGTGAAAATGTCTATCCGGCCGAGATTGAAAACGTCCTCAGTATGCATCCTGATGTTTTCGAAGCGGGAGTGACGGGGACTGACGATGAAAAGTGGGGACAGGTCCCACTTGCTTTTGTCGTCTTGCATCAAGGTGCAGAGCTTGATGAGAGCGAACTGCTGGAATATTGCAGGGGATATTTAGCATCCTATAAGATTCCCCGGAACGTGATTTTTTGTAAGGAGCTTCCCCGTAATGGCGCAAGCAAGCTTCTGAGACGGGAACTGAAGAAGGAAATGGGGGAAGGGCAATGAAGTTATCCTCCATTTCCCTAAAGATCATTAAGGCCCCTTTAAAACGGCCATTCAAGACGCATCTCGAAACGGTAAGCGATCGGGAAGTGATAATTGTCGAAGCCATGGATAAGGATGGGTTGATTGGATACGGTGAAGCTGTCCCTTTTACAAGTCCTTGGTATACCGAGGAAACGATCAAAACATGCTTTCATATTTTGGATGACTTCTTAATCCCGTTGACATTGGCCAGTCAGATCAAGCATCCTGATGAGCTGCCGAACTTATGGAGCGGAATCCGGCGGAATGCGATGGCGAAGTCAGCTTTAGAGCAGGCAATCCTCGATTTATATGCAAAGCAGAAAGGAGTCTACCTCGGACGGCTGTTTGGCGGCGAACGAAGTGAAGTGGCCGCTGGTGTAGTCGTTGCATCCAATGATATTGAAGATGCGATGCGCCAGATCGAGGATTTTTCCGAATCTGGTTATCAGCGTTATAAAATAAAAATCAATCCTCAAAATGATCTGGAGTTTTTAGCGGAAATCCGTCGGGCCTATCCTCATATCCCGCTCATGGCAGATGCCAATTCAGCGTACACTCTTGATGACATCACACACCTTCAGAAGCTTGATGTGTTTAAGCTGATGATGATTGAACAGCCGCTGGGACATGACGACATTGTGGAACATTCATTTTTGCAGAAACAGCTGCAGACACCCATTTGCCTTGATGAAAGTATAAATTCATTTCATGATGCCAAAAGTGCGCTGTCGCTCCAGAGCTGTGGGGTGATCACCATTAAGATGGCTAAAGTCGGCGGCTGGATGGAAGCTGTAAGAATCCATGATCTATGCCTGGGAAATGATGTGCCAGTTTGGTGCGGCGGTATGATTGAATTTGGCATTTCACGTGCACATAATATCGCTCTTGCCACATTAAAAGGATTCACGATTCCCGGGGATATATCATCTTCATCCCGTTATTGGGATGAAGATATAATATATCCTGAAGTACTTGTCGAAAACGGCATGATCCAAGTTCCCGATAAAGCTGGAATCGGTTTTGCCATCAATGAAAAGCGGCTAAAGGAATTGACTACATATAGTAAGTTGTACAAGTGAAAACATCAAAGGAGGTGCATTGCCCACCTCTTTTGATCAAATATTGATAATCCTTTAACTCCTCTCACTCCCCCTGCCTATGTACCTCGCCCAATTAGTATTTTCTTGGACGGAAACCCCACCCTTTTTGAAAATGATTTTAATAGGATACTAACAAATCAGTTCATTGTTTTTCCTGTTAAAACTCTTACTAAATTTCAGAAATTTGCGATAATTCTGCCGAATAACTGGCTAGCCAAGATGACGCTAGATGCTTGATTTGATAGGCTTGGCGGACAGTCGGCGGAAAGGGAACGAATGACTGAAATCAACCAGGAACTTTTTTAACTGGCCGGAAAGATCATAATTTTTTTCGGAAAATGGGGCTTTGTCTATTTTTTCTTTATTGGATTATTTTGTATAATGAAATTAAAAGAATAGCAACCAAGGGAAAGGGAGGGGAGAGTGTATGAAGAAAAAACCGTACCTTATTGCGGAGATTCTACTAAGAAGGGGCATGCCGGACTATGTCATAAAAGAAGTGACGGCTTTGGAGGAGTGCGAGCTGTTTCTTTTGAAGAGAAAGTGGGGCCTATATGACCGGAAGACAGGTGCGTAAAGAATAAAAGTAAAAAGGGAACCATTTCACGCCGGTCCCCATGCGTTTTAAGGTTTTTTAAGCCGGTACCTATTGACTGGACGGCCTATGCTGCCATATTGTACGTCAAGCTGAAGGACTTCTTCGCCATGCAAGTATTCAAGATAGCGCCTTGCTGTAACTCTGGCGATTCCAATCCCATCAGCCACTTCTTCTGCAGATAGTGACCCAGGCTGGGTCTTTATGAACTTCGTCACTTGCTCAAGAGTCGCGCCATTCAATCCTTTGGGAACATCATATTTCGGACTCGCTACAGAATGTGTTTTATTTTGAAAGAGGATTCGGTCGAGCTGATTTTGAGAAATTTGATGGTCAGGTTCAACCTCCATCCGAAAAGCAAAGTATTGCTCCAGCGTATGTTTGAGCCTATCGAATTTAAATGGCTTGATTAAATAGTCAAAAGCCCCGTTCTGTATCATTTTTCGAATCGTTTTCTGATCATTTGCCGCTGAAATGATGATGACATCCACATCCATTTGCTCTTTTCTGATTTGATAAAGTGTATCAACCCCGTTTAAAGATGGCATGAAGATGTCCAAAATGACAAGGTCGGGTTTAGACTGCCTGATTTTTTCCAGACCTTCAAGCCCATTTGAAGCTGTATCAACGACTTTAAAGGCAGGCAGGCGCTCGATGAACTGTTTGTTTACCTCTTGGACCATTGGGTCATCTTCAATTAAAAGTACACGAATTTCGTTAGTCATTTTGGTTCTCCTCTATATCGTGCATCGGAAAAGAAAGAAAAAAGCTTGTTCCTTCGTCAGGGCGTGTCGTGAATTTCATTTCGCCGTTCGCTTTTTTTACAATTTGGTCTATTAGATAAAGACCAATTCCTGATCCTTCAGCACCTTTTGTTGTAAAACCATACTCGAATATATCTTTATGAATGTCCTCTGGAATGCCGGGTCCATTATCCTCAAGCACAATTTGACAATGACTTTCATCCTGGTAGATGGATAGATAAACCTGTTTTGTTTCCTCTGAACAATGCTTTAGCGCTGCAAATGAGTTTTCGATCAGGTTTCCGATTATCAAAACAAAATCGTGATGATCCAAATCAGCGGGGAAGCGGTTCAATTTCGTGTGCTTGTCCATGATGAGCTCGATTCCGAGTTCCCTACCCAAGGAGATCTTACTTAATATCAGCCCCACTAAATTATCATCGTGAATGTGCTTCGTTAAAAACCTGGTCAATTCCTCTTGTTCTTCCGTAATCTGAAAAATGTAATGCAGCGCTTCGTCAAGATTGCCTAGCTGGATCAATCCTGCTATCGTATGAAGTTTGTTCATATGTTCATGGTTTTGAACGCGCAGGGCTTCAACGAATGCTTTGACACTAGTCAACTCTTCAGCTAGCTTCGTCACATCGGTGCGATCCTGGAAAATGGCGACGGCACCGATCGTTTTATCCGCAATCTTTATCGGTACCCGGTTGCTTACAATATTCCTGTTTTGAACGGAGATTTCCTGATTAAAGATGGGAGATGTCCGGTCAAGCACTTCCGGGAGACGGGTATCGTGTATAATATCATTGATATTCTTGCCTATGACCGCACCGTTGATATTGAAAATTCGCTTAGCCTTTTCATTGAAAATCGTGATAGTCTGATTATTATCTATGGCGATGACCCCTTCATGCATGGCATTGAAAGCAGCTGTCCTTTCAACCAACATCCGTGAAATTTCATGGGGTTCAAGTTGGAAGGTCTCTTTTTTTATCCTTTTTGCCATGAGCCATGAGCCGCATACCCCGAATAGAAGTGTAAGGACCAGGATAATCGCGATTTCGCCTTTCAGGTCCTTGATTAATTCCGGTATGGTAGGCAAGATATTCCCAACCAGTACGACGCCGATTTGCTCTCTATCTTTATCAAGGATCGGGACAAAGGCGCGGACCGAAATGCCAAGTTCACCAGCCGCCTTTGAAAGATACTCGTGCTCAGCGAAAGCAGCGCTTTCATCACTGCTTTCCGAAGGGGTCCCCAATTGGCTGAACACCGGATGGGAATAACGTATATGCTGATTGTTGAGCACAACTATATAATCTGCTTGATGGATTTTCCTTAAGTTTTCAATAATCGGATTGAGCTGTGTCCATCCTTCGGGCTCACGGACCAAATTTTGTACTTCAGGGAGTTCGGCAATGGTATGGGCAGTGATCATGGATCGTTTGCCGATTTCATCTTCCCTGACTGAAACGATATTTCCGAATATAAAAATCCCGCCAATTAGTATCGAAAAAGCGACGATTACGAATGATAGCAGGGTGATTTTAATTTGAATGGGCATATGAAAGGATTTATCCATTGTTTTTCCTCCATTACTTCTATACTTTATAGTAACAGAATTTCTATCACTTTTCGCTATTTTTCGCGCATTGTATTACGACAGCAAAAAGCTGTGATAGAATAGTGATAATGGGAAGTGAGCGGTGAGGAGTTGTCGGAATGCGTGCATTATGGGGGTACTTCTTATTAATTGGCTTGGGGCTGTTGATAGCCGTATATATATCGTTTCAATCGTTCTTTACAAGCTTTGGTTTCAATTTGCCGAAGGATGAGGAGCAGGTCGGGATGAAGGATCAAATCGTGATTAAGTTCAGTCATGTCGTTGCCGAAAATACACCTAAAGGTCTTGCTGCTAACCGATTTGCCCAACTTGTCGATGAATATACTGATCATCGTGTCAAAATTGAAGTTTATCCTAATCAATCATTATATAGTGATCATGAAGAAATCGAAGCATTACAAGAAAACAAGGTACAGATGATTGCACCGACTACATCTAAAATTACGAGCATATCAAAGAAATGGATGCTATTGGACCTCCCTTACGTCTTTCCGACGGACGCTGCCTTGCAGGAAGCGTTGAATGGGGAAGTGGGGGAAGAGCTGCTAAAGCAGCTGAATACCATCGATATCGAGGGACTCGCATTTTGGTCGAATAACTATAAACAGATTACAAGCAGTAAACCGATACGGCATCCAAGTGATTTTGCAGGAAAGAATTTTAGAATCATGCCAAGTGCAGTACTGGAAACTCAATTCAAGCATTTTGGGGCGACAACTGCTGAGCTTCAGTTTAATGAAACATATAAAAGCCTTGAAATTAAAGAAACGGACAGCCAGGAAAATACGATTTCGAATATTTATTCCAAGAAAATATATGAGGTGCAAAATTATTTAACGATCAGTGATCATGGCTATTTAGGGTATGTCGTCATGATAAACAAGCAGTTTTGGAACAAACTCCCGTTGGATATTCAGCAGCAAATCCAAAGGGCAATGGATGATACAACGAAATGGCTATGGATCAAATCAAATGAATTGAATCAGGAACAGCTTCGGGAAATCCAGCAAAAATCGAATATCGACATCTATACACTGTCAGATGAAGAAAAGAAAGAATGGATGGATGAGATGACTGTCATCTATCCGGAATTCGAACCAACGATTGGAACCGAATTGATGACGAAAATGGAAAAGATCCGTGAGAAGCATTTAAAGGAATAACTAAATGATGGGGACAAAAAAGGAGCGGACCCAAAGGGCCTGCTCCTTTTTTCTATTGCAATGCAGTTTGCAGTGTCTTGATGTTCTTTTCCATTAAACTGAAGTAATCTTCGCTGGCTTCGATATCTTTATCCGTCAACACTGAAAGGTTATGGAGCTCAAGTGATTTCGCTCCCATTTCCTTTTGGATGATCTCAGTTAGTTTAGAACTGATATTCTGTTCAAAGATGACGTAGTTCAAGTCTTCTTCTTCAGCCATGGTTACGATTTTCCCCAGTTCCTTTTGAGAAGGTTCGTTTGATGACGTTAGTCCTGTGACGCCAATTTGTTCCAATCCGTAGCGTTCCTCCCAATAACCATATGCAGAATGGGAAACGATGACCTTATTGGTACGGCCCGATTCGATCGTCGTCGCAAATTTTTCATCAAGTGCCTCAAGCTTTTCGGAAAGCTCATTGAATTGGCGGTTGAAATATTCTTCCTGTTCCGGCATTTTTTTCGTTAATTCATCCTTGATGGTTTTAGCCATGTCAATGGAATAGATGGGATCTAACCACAAATGCGGATTAACGCCCCCATGGTCATGACCGTCTTCTTCATGAGCATGTTCGTCTTCATCTTCATGAGCATGTTCCTCTTCGTGTGCATGCTCATCTTCATCTTCATCAAGGTGAACCGTTTCGCCCACCGCCATTGTTCTGACGCCTTCTTTGCTTAGAATTGGTTCAGCCTTGGTTACAAAGCCTTCAAGATTATAGCCAATATAGAAAAACAGGTCTGACTCAGCCATTTTTACAATATCTTTTTGAGAGGGTTCGAATGAGTGTTCATCCGTTCCGGGAGGATAAACCGTCTCGACGTTTACGTACTCCCCGCCAATGGCCTCAGTGAAGTATTGTAAAGGGTAAACCGTCGTATATATATCCAAGGCATCCTTGGTTTCTTCTTTACTCGATTCTCCCTTCGAGTTGCCGCAGGCTGACAGAAATACCGCAGTAACAAGGAAAAGCGAGAGCAATGCTCGAATTTTCATATGAAATGCTCCTTTATAATTCGTATTGATTACGATTTGAATTTTATGGGTAAAAACGAAATGATTACGATTTGACTTCTGTATGATACAAAAGATTGCAAAAGAAAGCAAGGGTTTTTTCTAATGGTCCTCACTTTTTTTCTTTATTTCAGGAACTAGATCAATGCCTCCTGGATGAAATGGATGACATTTAAGAATCCGGATGAGTGCAAGCCAGCTTCCTTTTATCGGTCCGAAACGATTGATCGCTTCCAAACCATAATGGGAACAAGTTGGATAAAAACGGCAGGTGGGCGGTTTTAATGGGGAAAGAGCAACTTGGTAAAAACGGATGATTCCCATTAATATTTTTTTCAACACGATGCTTTCATCTCTTTTCGAGTAATTTGACTATCCTCAATTATAGCATATTTTCTAAATTTCCAATAAGGGTAAAAAAGGAATAAGCATATTGGTAATCCGATTGATATAATGAGAATTAATTTTAAAGGATGAAATATATTGTTATTCAAGGTAAAATAGAGATGACATACAATTAAGGAGTGAATTAAATGCCTTCAGTTGAAAGCTTTGAATTAGATCATAACGCTGTTAAAGCCCCATATGTTAGACATTGCGGTGTCCATAAGGTAGGAACAGACGGTGTTGTTAATAAATTTGATATCCGTTTTTGCCAGCCGAATAAACAAGCGATGAAGCCGGATACGATCCATACCCTGGAACACTTGCTTGCATTCAATATCCGTAAGCATTCCGAGTGCTACGATCACTTTGATATCATCGACATTTCTCCAATGGGATGTCAAACAGGATATTACCTTGTGGTAAGCGGCGAGCCGACAGTGACCGAAATCATCGATGTTCTTGAAGATACATTCAAGGATGCCGTTACAATTACCGAAATTCCTGCTGCAAACGAAAAACAATGCGGCCAAGCAAAATTGCATGATCTTGAAGGAGCTAAGAAATTGATGAATTTCTGGCTTGCACAAGATAAAGAAGATCTTCATAAAGTTTTTGGTTAATAAAAAAAGTTCCTGTCTATTTGTGACAGGAACTTTTTTTATTTTTCGGGTTCTTCTTTTTTTTCCTCATCCTCGGGCAAAGGTTCGACGGGATCCACTGTATGCTTGTAGCTGTAACCTTTTCCGATTGTTAGGACCGATAATGCCAATACAATCAGAATCACAATAATTGAGATAACTAAAACCGTAATCATACTTTACAGCTCCTAACGTTCACAATTTAGATTCATTTTAGCATAAGAACAGAGTCAGATAATGTTTCAATTTTCGAATAGAGGGAATTATAAAGGTATAACCAACTTACGGAGGTAGATATTTATGGCTCAGAAAAAATTAGGAACTTTAGTGAATAAGGAAATTGCAAACTTCAGTGTTCTTTATACGAAAATTCATAATTACCACTGGTTCGTGAATGGACCGCACTTCTTTGAACTTCACCAAAAGCTGGAAGAATTATATAAAGAAGTGACATCCAACTATGACGAATTGGCTGAAAGACTATTGGCCATTGGTGAAAAGCCGGTTGCTACCCTTAAAGAGTACCTGGAATTAACGACGATCGAAGAAGCGACAGGTAATGAAAATACAGAAGATATGGTTCAAAGCGTCATCAGTGATTTTGAGAAGCTTTCCGAAGAGTTCCTGGAAATCATCGAAGTTGCCGAAGAAGAAGATCCGGTTACGGCTGATATGCTGACAGGCATGAAGAAAAGCTTAAACAAACATGCTTGGATGCTGCGTGCCTATTTAGGACATTAAGATATAGGAAAAGCCCTGCTTCGGTAGGGCTTTTTTTTATGGGTAAAACAATAAAAAAGGCATCCATCAAAAGAGGGACACCTGACAAGGTATGTATTAATGAATATTCCTAGGCGGAAAATGTGTAGGTTTCGTGTCGTTCATACTATTTTGAGCGAACTTCCCTTTTAACGTTTCAATAATGTAAAGGCCCATTAAATTGGTTAGTTCTTGATCATCCATCTCTTGAAGCAATTCGAAAATTTCCTTGCGGTCAAGCTGTTCCAAAACCGCAAAAGTAAGCATATCAATATCTTCTTCATCACCAGTCATCTTATCACGGTACATATTGTATAATTCTTCAATTAACTTCAAAACTTTCACCTCACATTTATTAGAAATCCGTTATCTCTTTATATGTAGGTTATCAAAAAAACCTCTGGGTGCATATAAAAATCTTAAGGGATGCTTGGGCTTATTATATGTTTTACCCTTTGAAAGATACTTTAATCTATTATTTAACATCTTTGTTCTTCTGTAAACAAAATTTTCCATTGTATGAAGTAGGGAAATACGTGAAAAATAAGCGTAGGATATATGGAAAGGGTGGATGGATGTGTCTGAAAACAGGAAAAAATATTACATTTGGATTCCAAATGGGCAGATAACACAAGATAGGGAAAGTTCTCCATGGAATTTCGAGATCGAGGCGACAGATAATGAAATCATCCAATTACGTGAATTATTTGATTATAATTATTCAGTAGGGGAAGAAAATTTTTACCGGGCACATGTCCCATACCTTCAATATCATTTTGACCGTGAAAATGATAAACAGGATATCACTCTCCAAAAAATTTACGAGATGATTTATGCCCTGGGTACTGAAGAAGGAAGACGGCATATAGAAAGCATGGGGATTTTACAGGCAAAACCAACAGACGATGGCCTCGAATAATGAGGATCCATCGTTTTTTTGATGGATTCTTGCTGGATAGTGTTTTTTTTTACCCATATAATGAATGAAGGGGCATTGCATTATTTCTTATACGGAGAGAAGGGGAAAAATGAAACGTTTTCTTGATAAGAACGGATATAAGGTCGAATTCTCCGAGAATCCTGTCTTTGGAGAGTCTTGGCATGTTTTTGTGCTTAGCAGATATAAGGGCAGGTGGGTATTGACCAAACACAGAGAACGGGGATTGGAGTTCCCTGGTGGTAAACGGGAAGCAGGTGAATCGATTGAAGAAACAGCCATACGTGAAGTGTATGAAGAAACAGGAGGCTTGGTGGGCCAGCTGCAATTTTTGGGACAATATAAGGTACATCATCCAGTCAAGCCATTTGTTAAATCGATATACTATGCTGCATTGCGTGGGGTAGAAAAGAAACAAAATTACCTGGAAACGGATGGCCCGGTCTTTTTGGAAGCATTGCCGGATGTACTCGGTGAGGAGTTTAGCTTCATCATGAAAGATGAAATTGTACCGTTGAGCTTATCAAGATTGGATGAAGGCACTTTGCTGAGAAACGATTGAATCCCCGGAACTCACGAGTAAAACACTGAAACTCACGAGTAAATGGCCAGAATTCACGAGTAAAACACTGAAACTCACGAGTAAATGGCCGAAATTCACGAGTAAATGGGTGAAACTCACGAGTAAACTGCCGGTATTCACGAGTAATGGCCGAAATTCACGAGTAAAACGCGAATCTCACAAGTAAACATCCGAAACTCAACTAAATTCATTTTTCACCTCAAGCATGAATGAAAAACTGCCGAGGTTTATCGGCAGTTTTGGTTAGTCTTTGATTAATTTTCTCTCGAGCAGTTCTACTAGTTGATACATGATTGTGGCAAATACGGCAATGATCATTAAGGCAAGCATTACGAGGGTGAAGTTGAAGACTTGAAAGCCATAAATGATTAGGTAGCCGAGTCCTTTGGCTGAAACAAGGAATTCCCCTACGATGACGCCGACCCAGGAGAGGCCGACATTCACTTTCAATGTTGAGATGATCGTTGGGAAGGAGGCGGGTAATATGGCTTCCCGAAAAGCTTGTGTTCTTGTGGCGCCAAAAGTTTGGAGCACCTTCAGGTAGTTCGGGTCCACTTCGCGAAATGCGGTGTAGACGACGATGGTGGTGATGATGATGGAGATGATCGCCCCCATCGAGATGATGGATGGAAAGCCAGGGCCGAATGCTACGATGATGATGGGGCCGAGTGCCACTTTCGGCATGGCATTTAAAATGACGAGATAGGGGTCAAGTGTTTTGGATAATCTTGGCGACCACCATAGCAGGGATGCCAGGATTGTTCCAAGCAGTGTCCCTATGATAAAGCCGAGAACGGTCTCGAATAGGGTCACTCCGGAATGGGATAGAAGTGTTCCATCACCCAATTTCTGTATGAAAAGATGCCACACTTTAGTTGGGGAGCTGAAGATGAGCGGATCGATCACTTCCATTCTGGATAAAAGTTCCCAACTGCTGAAAAAAACGATGAAAATCAGGATCTGATAAAAGCGAATGAGCCTGTTTTCTTTTTTTAATGAGGTTTTATATTGGTTATGAAGCTGTTCAATATTCAAGGCTCTCAAGCTCCTTCCAGATCGTTTGGAATAGCGTCGGATACTGTGGATGGTTGCGTGCATGGAAAGGCGTGAGTTCCCGCAGTTCATCGGGCACCTTGAAGGTTTTGTGCACGCTTCCCGGGTTCGCGGAAAACAGATAGATGCGGTCACTCATAGCAATTGCTTCACCGATATCATGGGTGACGAGCACAGCTGTCTTTCCGAAGGATTTCAGGGTTTCAAAAACAAGGTCTTCCAGCTTCAACTTCGTTTGGTAATCAAGAGCCGAAAACGGTTCATCAAGCAAAAGGATTTTTGGGTCGACCGCCAGTGTCCGTGCCAGTGCAGCCCTTTGCCTCATGCCTCCCGAGAGTTCGCGCGGATATAATTTTCCGGTGCCTCCCAATCCAACGTCACTTAAAAGTTTCAGCGTTTTTATTCTCTCAAGGCCTTCATCTTTTTTAATCAGTTTCAATCCTAATAAAATATTTTCTTCAATCGTCTTCCATGGAAATAGATAATCCTGCTGCAGCATATAGCCGATTGAAAGGTCACTGTTGGCTTTCAGCGGTTTGTTTTCGAGCAGGATCTTTCCTGCAGTGGGCGGAAATAGCCCGGCGATGATGGAAAGCAGGGTGGTTTTTCCGCAGCCGCTCGGACCTAGAAAAGAGACGAATTCACCTTTTTCAATGTCGAGGGAAATGTCCGCTAGTGCGGTCGCTGCCGTCTGATTTGAAAAATAAGTATGGTGAATGTCTTGGATTTTTAAAAAGCTCATCGGACATCCTCCTTACCTTTTGCTATGCTATTTTGTGACTTCTTCAGCAAAATCTGTATTGACCAGCTCTTCATGGCTTATACGTGAAGGCAGCTCGCCTGCTTCATCCATGATGTTTTGCAGATTGTTCCATTCTTCTTCATCAAGAATGGGGTCGGTGGCAAAGGAACCTTGTTCTTTGTAGCGGTTGATAACTGTTTCCATCGTTTCGATATTGGTATCTTCAAAATACGGCTGAATGACTTCGGCAATTTCGGCAGCATCATTTTCCTGAACCCAATCCTGTGCTTTTTTCAATGCCCTCGTGAATTTTTCGACAGTCTCTTTGTCTTCTTTCAAATAGCTTTCCTTAGCCATATAAACTGTATAGGGAAGATGCCCGGACTCGGTGCCGAAAGAAGCGACGATATAGCCTTTTCCTTCTTTTTCAAACACACTGGCCGTTGGTTCGAACAGTTGAACAAAATCGCCGGTTCCGGAAGCGAAGGCAGTTGCGACATTCGCAAAATCAATGTTCTGGATGAGGTTCAAATCTTTTTTCGGATCTATGTTATGTTTTTTCAATACGAACTCGCCGGCCATTTGCGGCATCCCGCCTTTTCGCTGGCCTAGGAATGTAGAGTTTTTCAGCATATCCCAATTGAAGTTGTCAATTTTTTCACGTGAAACAAGAAACGTTCCATCCGTCTGTGTTAATTGAGCGAAGTTAATGACGGGGTCGTTCGAACCTTGTGCCTGAACGTAAATCGATGTTTCAGAGCCAACGAGAGCAATATCCGCCCCATCGGACAGAAGCGTGGTCATCGTCTTGTCGCCGCCTGCCGTCGTTTTCAAATCAATGCTGAGACCCTCATCTTTAAAAAATCCTTTTTCAATCGCTACATATTGAGGTGTATAGAAAAGGGAGCGGGTTACTTCGGCAACCCTGACCTTCGTTGTTTCCTGTTCCTTGTTGCCGCATGCTCCAAGCGGGATCACCAGCATGCACAGAAGTAAAAATACGACACCTGCTTTACACCATTTTTTCAAAATTCCTTCCTCCTTGATATATAGGTATTTTGCCTACATTATCGTATGAACGGAAGAAAAAAATGTGAATGCCTCGCAGGGGATAAAAACAAGCGGATGTTTTACAATAAGATTAAAGAGAAAGGAGAGTGGAAATTGGAGAACGGAACGATTATTTCAAAACGGCGGTTTCCATCACCGCATCCACGAATCCATCTTTATTCAGTTACGTACATATCACAAGGCCTGAAGGTAAAGGGTTTGCTGGCTGAACCTGTTGATGGCGAAATACATGATGCCTTCTTATATTTACGCGGCGGTATTAAAAATGTCGGCAAGGTGAGGCCCGCTAGGATCGTGCAATATGCCGTAGAAGGTTTCATCGTTTTTGCCCCTTTTTACCGTGGGAATCAAGGCGGAGAGGGAGATGAGGATTTTGGAGGCGAAGATAGATTCGATGCGATATCAGGATTCAATCTTCTTGAACAGCATCCCCGAGTGAATAAGGATCACATTCATATCCTTGGATTTTCCCGTGGGGGCATCATGGCGCTTTGGACGGGGATTTACTGCAGGAATGCAGCGTCGATCGTCACATGGGGTGGAGTGTCGGATATGTTTTTAACATATGTCGAACGTGTCGATATGCGGCGGATGATGAAGCGGGTCATCGGCGGTACACCTAAAAAATGCCCCGATCAATATGAATACCGTACGCCATTGTTTGCGATTGAAGATTTGAATGTACCCGTACTGATCATTCATGGTGAAAAAGATGACAATGTCGCCATTGAACACGCGTACCGGTTGGAAAAAAGGTTGAAAATGCATGACAAAGAGGTCGAAAGCTGGTATTTCCCTCAATTCACACATTACTTCCCACCGGCCGTGAACAGAAAAGTAGTCGAAGATTTAACATCTTGGATGAAAAGTAAAACCGAATAATGATAGAATGAAGTATATACTAAGTATAGTGGCAAGGAGGAGATACACATGGGCATGCCTATGGAGCTAAATACCATGATCGTTACAAAAGGGAACGAAACCCGTGAAGAAGAAAACATTTTTCGGCTGTCGAAAGCTGGATACAGGTTATACCCTATCGATATTCCAATCGATGTCCGCAAAACCATTCAATCTGACTCAAGCGGAACAGCCGTTATCCAAAAAATTGAATGGACCAGTGAAAAGACCATCATTACGTACCAACTACTATCACTGAACTCAACTAACTAAATAGACAAGCGCTTGCCGGGAATCGTCTTCGCTGCAAGCGCTTTTTTTGATTGTGTGGCAGAATTCGACCAGATGTGCGAAAAATTAGGGCTGTACACCAACAATTCGACCGTAAAAGCCCATAATTCGACTCCGCACTAACAAATTCGACCGTAAACGCCCATAATTCAACCCACGCACCAACAATTCAACCGTAAACGCTTATAATTCGACCCACGCATCAACAAATTCGACCGTAAACGCTCATAATTCGACCGTACACATCCATAATTCGACCTCTGCACCAATAATCCAACCTACGTGGTAAAATGGTGGAAAGCGCATGAGGTGGGGGGATTTGATGATTTTGGTGAGTGCTTGTTTAGCGGGTCTTGAGGTAAGATACAATGGTACACATAGCCTGGATGATGGAATTATGGAATTAATGAGGGAGAAAAAGGCTATAGCGGTTTGTCCAGAGTTGCTTGGCGGTTTTTCAACACCGAGGGAGCCTGCTGAGATAGTTGGCGGTGAAGGTGGGGATGTCCTTGATGGAAAAGCGAAGATCATTGAAAAGTCGGCAGGGATGTAACGGAATTGTACATAAAGGGAGCCAATCTTACGTTATTGAAAGCCCAGGAGGTAGGGGCGACGTTAGTCGTTTTAAAAGAAAATAGTCCATCCTGTGGAAGTGCCACGATTTATAATGGGAAATTCAAGGGGGAGAAAAAGGTCGGGAATGGAGTGACCGCGGCTTTGCTTAGGCGGCATGGATTCACTGTCATTTCAGAGGAAGGGTTATATGAAAAATGAGTAATGGCATTTTAGATGGTGCTTTTGAAAGAAGGGGAATACATGGAGGATATCAATCTCTATACATTGCTATTTTTAGTACTTGCGGGTTTTATTGCCGCATTCATTGATTCCGTCGTGGGCGGGGGCGGTTTAATTTCCATTCCGGCTTTATTGTTCACGGGGATTTCGCCTTCAGCGGCACTTGCGACTAACAAGCTGGCGGGTACTATGGGATCTTTAACTAGTACGATTTCATTCATTCGCGCTGGAAAGGTGGATTTCAAATTCGTCATCAAGCTGTTTCCGATTACCGTGATTGGAGCGGCGTTAGGAGCATACGTTGTACATTTCGTTTCCGCAGAGATACTGAAGCCCCTCATTTTGATTTTGTTGGTCGTTGTCGCGATTTATACGTTGGTAAAAAAGGATTGGGGTAAAGATGCAAAGTATAAAGGGCTGACAAGGAAGAAAATGATTCTTTTGATAGTCATAATATTTGCGATTGGTTTTTATGATGGTTTTCTTGGACCAGGCACAGGTTCATTTTTATTATTTTCATTTTTGATCATTGGGTTTGATTTTGTCCAGGCTGCCGGGAATGCAAGAATATTGAATTTTGGAAGCAATATTGCCGCACTTATCATTTTCTTATCTATGGGGACCGTTAATTTTACCTATGGAATTCCGATGGGTCTTGCAATGGTCGCAGGAGCACTGGTAGGAACGAACTTCGCAATTAAAAAAGGTGCTTCCTATGTACGTATATTATTCATTTGCGTCACGATTTTATTGATTGGGAAAAATATCCTTAATTATTTTCATGTGTTTTGATGGGTGGTTTCCTATTAAAAATATCCTTAATTATTTTCATGTGTTTTGATGGGTGGTTTCCTATTAAAAATGGCCGGGGATACAAATCGTATTTTCGGCCATTTTTACATTCATTTTGTGAAATTCAAGTCCCAGTGAATGCCAAATTTATCCTTGACCTTACCATACTTAGCTCCCCAAAAGGTATCTTGCAGTTCCATTAAGGATAATCCTTGTTCACACATAACCTCATATAAATGCTTGATTTCCGAGTCGCTTTCACATTCGAGGACCAACGCCACATTATTCCCGGCTTCAAAGGGATTGCCTGGAAACGTATCGGATACCATAATCAACATATCGCCTTTTTTGATTTTGGCATGCAGAACAAGTTCATTCGCTTCTTCAGGTGTTGGGAAATCAGCTTCCCCGTAGGTTTGCATATCGGTAATCTCTGCTTGAAATACCTCTGCATAAAAGGCTAATGCGTCTTTTGCTTGGCCATCGAAGATTAAATAGGGGGTAACTTGATTCTTCATACTAATCCTCCTGTTTCGTGTCATGGCTATCAATTCGACAGGGAGATCTTATCCTCCTTTATATTCATGAGGGCTTAGCTGCATTTTCGATTGTGAATCATGTTCATTTCCCCATCCAAAAAATTAAAATCAAATTTTCTTATGAAAACAAGCTTCGCAGATGAAACTTCCTTCATTTTTTAAATATGCTTTTATTTCAGTCATCCCTTTACGCTTCGGATAACGTATTTTCACAAGAACGACTTCGTCCCCCTTAATTTCTTTCCCGAACATTTAAACACCTCCAAGCAATGTAAAGTTTCCAATCTAATGTGATTGACTTCAATGAAACTTTGATCTACCCAAGCTATCACATATGTATTTAACATTTTCAAATTCAAATTAGTATTAGTTAGGTACTCTTTGCTTAAATCTGGCGCGAATTCACCTTTTAATGAAAAAAGCCTGCCGCTTACGTGACAGGCTTTTTTCATTATTATATTTTTATTTCATAATGGAAGGGGGGATTTCATTCCGCAATGCTTCAATAGGATTTCAACTATGCGTTGTGAAGCGAATCCATCTCCATATGGGTTGGAGGCTGTCGCCATTTTTTTATAGGTTTCTTCATTTGTAAGTAAGTTTGTGGCTAATTGATAAATTCGTTCTTCCTCAATTCCAGCCAATAAAAGGGTACCAGCATCGATTCCTTCCGGACGTTCTGTTGTATCGCGTAACACAAGGACAGGAACACCAAGTGAGGGAGCTTCTTCTTGCACGCCTCCGGAATCTGTCAATATTAGATGGGCGTGCGCCGCAAAATTATGAAAATCAAGCACCTCAAGCGGCTCTATTAAGTGAAGTCTTTCCGTTTCACCAAATATCCGGTAAGCAATTTCACGGACTACTGGGTTTTTATGAAGCGGGAAAACAACTTGGATATCCTTGTGCTCTTCAAGCAGCCGTTTGACGGAACGGAATATTTCTTCCATTGGTTTTCCGATATTTTCTCGTCTGTGCGCTGTCATCAATAACATACGATCTCCATTCAAACCAGATAGAATCGGATGTTTATAATCTTTCCGTACTGTTGTTTTCAACGCATCGATTGCCGTATTGCCAGTAATATGGATACAATCACTTTTTTTATTTTCCAAAATTAGATTCTCTGCCGCCTGATTTGTAGGAGCAAAGTGCAAATCAGCCAGGACGCCTGTCAGCTGCCTATTCATTTCTTCAGGATATGGAGAATACTTATTACCAGTCCGGAGACCAGCTTCAACGTGACCAATCTGTATCTTATTATAGAAAGCTGCCAAGCTTGCGATGAAAGTTGTCGTTGTATCCCCATGTACGAGGACGATATCCGGTTTTATATCTTTCATGAGCGAACTCAATTTTTCAAGCCCTCGAGTTGTAATCTCTTCTAATGTTTGTCTATCCTTCATCATATCCAAATCGTGATCTGGCTTTATTTTAAAACATTGCAAGACTTGGTCGAGCATTTCCCTATGCTGGGCGGTGACCACCACGATGGTTTCTATTTCTTCTGGATGCTTTTTCAGTTCCAAAACGACTGGTGCCATTTTGATAGCCTCTGGTCTTGTACCAAATACGGTCATGACCTTAATACGTTGTTTAGGCATGCTCATTTCCTCCCCTTCTGAATGTCTCCCCCATTATAACGGGAAGTTCATGGGAAATATAAAAATGAAACAATAATTAACAGAATTTTTACAATGTTAATAGGGACTTTATATTTCTTTAACCTCCAGTTAATATCTGGCATTTACAATATAAAGCAGGAAGTAAGCAAAGCAGAATAGAGGTGATAGGCGAATATGAAAAGCGTCCTGATGATCGTGCAAAACTTTTATCCGGAAATCGGAAGTGCGGGAAATAGAATGAAAAATATATATCTCCATTTGAAAAGAAACGGATTTGAGGTAACGGTCATCACATTGAAGCCGAGTTATCCTAATCAAAGTTTATATCAAGATATAAAGTTTTGGGATGAAGAAAGCATTGAAGAAGATGTCATCAGGATTAAACCGGACAAAGTGAAGAGGTATACAAGCAATATGGGGAAGCGGTTGCTTCATTATCTTGAAGCGATGTGGCTTTTCATTTATACAATCATCCGTCTCGAAAAAAAATATGATTACGTGTTTGCCACGACTCCGCCGATCTTCCCGACATTGGCGGCGTTGATCGCCAAGAAAAAGATGAAGGCGAAACTCATTACGGATGTCAGGGATTTATGGCCGGAATCGTTGATAGGAGTAGGAGTATTTAATAATAAGTGGGTTTTGAAAATCGCTTTCTTCCTGGAAAGGAAGCTATATCGGCATTCAGATTTCATTATCATCAATAGTCCTGGTTTCAGGGATTATATCGTTGCAAAAGGAGTCAAGGAAGAGGCCATCCAATACATTCCTAATTCGCTTACTGCGGATGAGCTGACGTTAAAGAATTTGCTTACACCCGTATCGGAAAAGGTAATCAGAGTCGTTTATGCGGGGAATATCGGACTGGCCCAGGACTTGAAAAAACTGATAGCCGTAGCTGAAAAGCTAAGGGAACATAAACAAATCGAGTTCTCGATGATTGGATATGGATATCGGATATCCGAAGTGGAGAAGGAGATAAGCTCAAGAGGGCTGACCAATATTAAGATGATTAATGCGATGAATCGAAGAGTGACTCTTCATGAAGTTTCAACGTCCCATATTGCCTATGTGAGCTTGGTTGAAAAAGAAGTCTTCAATAAGGTGCTGCCTGGTAAGATCATCGATTATATGTGTGTCGGAATACCCATTGTCGGTGATGTGGACGGCAGGGCCAAGAAGATGCTATCAGAGGCGAAATGCGGGTTGGTGGCAGAGAGCAGAAATGTTGATGAAATCTGTCAGCATATCTTGACCATGGCCTCAGATCCAGCCCTTCGTGAAGAACTGGGGGAAAACGGTCATCGGTATGCTAAACAACATTTTCAATGGTCTAAAAATATTAAAGGTCTCATCAATGTGATGGAAGCGTCAGGCTGAAAAATCCGGAAGTGGAGGACAACATGGCAAAGAAAGTATGTATGTTCGTGTGGAATCACTTTACAAACGATGCAAGGGTTCTAAGAGAATGCACAGCACTTACTGAAGCGGGTTATGAAGTCGATTTAATTGCCATTCATAACTGGAAAATCGAGGGTTTGCCCAAAAAGGAGAAACACCAAAATGGTTTTTCTGTCACCAGGGTGAATAACCGCTGGGAGGCGCTTCATAGGATTCTCAGGATCGTAGGCAAATTGAAGAAAAAGAAGTTTGAAATCGTTCTACTGGCCTTATTGGTCTGGAATACGTTGTGGAACTTGAACTTGATCAACGGCTGGTTGGGATCGGGAATACTGTTCGGTACATTTGCACTCCTTGCGATGGGTACCCTGATGATCACTAAATCGAAGCTGCCGACACTATTAACGAGGAGCTACATTTTTGGTCAAATGATCTATCATGGCCGGAAAAGGAAATATGATTTTTATCATTCAAATGACTTGAATACGCTCTTGCAGGGAGCAATCAGCAGTAAATGGTTGAGAAGGAAAAAGCTAATTTATGACTCGCATGAAGTACAAACGAGCAGAACGGGATATAATAGCCGAATTTATGGGGTGATGGAGAAATTCCTATTAATGTTCGTGGATGAAATGATTGCCGAAAACCATACGAGAGCTAAGTATAACGAAGACTTATATGGTCTGTATCCCAAGGTGGTCCATAACTACCCGATTCCAACCAATCCGGAGGAAAGTACGGCCGTGAATTTGCATGAGCTGCTCGATTTGCCAGAGAATGAACCGATTTTGTTATACCAAGGCGGCGTTCAAATGGGAAGAGGGTTAGAGCAATTGGTTGATGCTGTACCGATGATCGAGGGCGGGACGGTAGTTTTTATCGGAGATGGAAGAATCAAAGATGATTTAATGAAAAAAGTAAGCGACATGAATCTGGAGCATCGTGTGAAGTTCCTGCCGAAGGTTCCGGTCGACGAGCTGCTTCATTATACAAAAAATGCGTATTTAGGTTTTCAGATATTGAATAATGTCTGCTTTAATCACTACTCCGCTTCTTCAAATAAATTGTTTGAATACATGATGAGCGGTGTGCCTGTGGTTGCCTGCAGCTTTCCTGAAATTCAAAAGGTTGTTGATACGGAAAAAATCGGTGTGTGTGTCGATTCACATGATCCAAAATCAATTGCCGAAGGCGTCAATTACTTATTGAAACATCCTGAAAAAAGGGCGGAAATGAGCAATAACTGCCTGAAGGCGCGGCAAAAATACAATTGGAAACAAGAGAAGGAAATCTTTATCGAAATCTATCAAACAGCCTAACAAATTTGAGTGTAGCAGAAAAATAGATAGGAGTGGTTTATATGAAACTTTGTACAATCGGACTTGGTTATATAGGACTTCCGACTTCTTTAATGTTTGCGAAACACGGTGTCGATGTTGTCGGCGTGGATATCCATCCTGAGATTATTTCCAATTTGAATAGCGGCAGGCTCCATATCGAAGAACCTGGATTGGAGGAGGTATTGCAAGAAGTGCTTACTTCCAATAAGTTCCGAGCTGCGTTAAGCCCGGAACATGCGGATGTTTTCATTATCGCAGTTCCTACTCCAAATAAAAAGGACATGCATCAATCATGTGATTTAACTCATGTCATGGATGCAACCTCAAACATTCTTCCTTTTATCAAAAAAGGGAATGTCATCATTATTGAATCGACGATTGCGCCAAGAAGCATGGATGATCATATTAGACCGATGATCGAGAGGACGGGCCTTACCATCGGAAAAGACATTTTCCTAGTTCATTGTCCGGAACGTGTTTTACCTGGAAGGATTCTTGAAGAGTTGGTTCATAATAACCGTATAGTCGGGGGTATCACGGAAACATGCTCATATAAAGGAAGTCTTGTTTATAAAACCTTCGTTCAAGGAGAGATCATTCAGACGGATGCGAAAACGGCTGAAATGTCCAAACTGATGGAAAACACCTTCAGGGATGTCAATATCGCCCTTGCGAATGAGCTGACGAAAATCTGTTTCGAGCTGGATATCAATGTTTTGGATGTCATATCGATGGCAAACAAACACCCTCGTGTAAATATTCACCAACCAGGACCAGGAGTTGGCGGCCATTGTTTAGCGGTCGATCCGTATTTTGTCGTTGCAAAGGCACCAGAGCAAGCGAGAATCATTAAATTGGCCCGCGATACCAACGTATCGATGCCTTATTATATCGTTAATTCCGTAAGGATGATGCTAGAGGGGATCCGGAAGCCAAAAGTAGCTGTTTTTGGTCTTGCATACAAAGGAAATGTAGATGATATTCGTGAAAGTCCAGCCATTGATGTCGTCAATATCTTGATGGGGATGGAAAACATGGATGTATCCTTGCATGACCCGCATGTCCAATCTGGAAAGATGCCAGTCGTATCAGTGGAAGACGCTGTAAATGATGCCGACTTGATACTTGTCCTGACCGACCATGATGAATTTAAACAAATGGATTATGATAATCTATCAAATCTCATGAGAAATAAATTGATTTTGGATACACGCAATTGCATTGATGCAACTAAAACAGATGTCCCGGTGGCCAACCTGGGCAATATATATCAATACAAAACGATGTCCATGAAAAAAGCCAGGAATAAAGCGATCATCTAAAAACTTGGACAAACATCGATATTGGAATAAGAA
This sequence comes from Bacillus sp. CFBP9009, assembly GCF_036541465.1. Taxonomy (NCBI): domain Bacteria; kingdom Bacillati; phylum Bacillota; class Bacilli; order Caryophanales; family Bacillaceae; genus Bacillus; species Bacillus sp. CFBP9009. Next base: position 32,095 of record NZ_JAZHFU010000009.1, read on the forward strand.
TTCAGGGGGCGCTGACTATGACAGTGCCCTTTTTGAATATCATAATCTGGCGGAGGAACGGAGGGCAGAAAATCAATGAAGAAAAGGACCAAGCGAGAGCTTGGTCCTTTCAGAAACTGTGGAAACGTTTCAGTTGGTCTCAGAAATCCGCTCCCTTTCTGCCAAGTCCCCGTAAAACAATCTGGCGGGGGCTTGGCTAGCCATATATTAGGCCGTTGTCGCAGTTATTCGACCTAGACCGCACATATTGACCTAAGACGCAGTTATTCGACGTACAGGGCACTATATTCGACCGTTCCCCGCCGTTATTCGATCTACACCTCACTATTCGGACTCCGAAGTATTTATTTTTAAGGTCCACGCATTAAATCCGCTTCATCATTTCCGCCGACTGTCTGCCAAGACTCTCGCTTATATATCTAGCGGGGTCTTGGATAGCCAGTGGCAGGAGTGTAGCAAATTTCTGAGGATTCCATTCAAAAAGTAAACCATGAAGGATAACCTAATTTTTTTAAAATCATGGTTCGGGATGAGACATTTCTTGTCGACAAACTGAAAGGACCAAGCAAGAGCTTGGTCCTTTTGTGTACAATTTATTAAGCTGTCGGTCCGCCAAGTTCTTCGATTTCACTTGGAACGCTGCCGAATTTCTTGAAGTTAGCACGGAATTGTGCGGCAAGGTCCGTTGCTGCTTCTTTATAAGCGGCAGGATCTGCCCAAGTCTTGATTGGTTGAAGCACTTCATCAGGAACACCAGGAACATGAAGCGGGATATCCAAGCCGAAGATATCATCTTTGATCGTTTCGATGTTCGCTAATTCACCTTCAAGTGCCGCTTGTACCATTGCACGAGTGTAAGCAAGTTTCATACGGCTTCCAGTTCCGTATGCTCCGCCAGTCCATCCAGTGTTGACAAGGTATACCTTTGCATTGTGCTCGTCAATTTTATCACCAAGCATCTCAGCATAGCGTTGAGCTGGAAGCGGTAAGAATGGTGATCCGAAGCAAGTGGAGAATGTAGCTTCCGGTGAAGTTACGCCTCTTTCAGTACCAGCCAATTTACTAGTGTATCCGCTTAGGAAGTGGAACATTGCCTGTTCTTTGGAAAGCTTGCTGATTGGAGGCAGAACGCCTGAAGCATCAGCTGTTAAGAAAATGATTGTATTTGGATGTCCTGCAATACTTGGGTTCACGATGTTATCGATCGCTTGCATTTGGTAAGCAGCACGAGTGTTTTCAGTCAATGAACTGTCATCATAGTTCGCTTCACGTGTATCCGGATCAACAACAACATTTTCTAATACGGCACCGAAACGGATTGCATCGAAAATTTGTGGTTCTTTTTCACGTGAAAGATTGATCGTTTTCGCATAGCAGCCGCCTTCGATGTTGAATACGCCGTTAGAAGACCAGCCGTGCTCGTCATCGCCAATCAGTTTACGGCTAGTGTCTGCTGATAAAGTTGTTTTGCCTGTACCGGACAGTCCGAAGAATAAAGCGACGTCCCCTTCACGTCCTACGTTAGCAGAGCAATGCATTGGAAGGATTCCAGCCTCTGGAAGTAAGTAGTTCATGATCGAGAAGATCGATTTTTTCATTTCTCCAGCATATTCCGTTCCGCCGATCAGGATGGTACGGCGTTCAAATGAAACGATGATGAAAGTTTCGGAAGTGGTTCCGTCCACTTCTGGGTCTGCTTTGAAGTTAGGGGCAGAAAGGATTGTGAATTCAGCTTCGTGACCTCTTAGTTCCTCTTCATTTGGACGGATGAACAAAGTATGGGCGAAAAGGTTATGCCACGCATATTCATTAACAACACGGATTGGAAGACGAGATGATTCGTCTGCACCAGCGAAACCTTTAAAAACAAAAATCTCTTCTTTTGCTTTTAGGTAGTCAACTACTTTATTATATAGTTTATTGAACACATCTTCGGAAATTGGCTGGTTCACTGAACCCCAATCGATTTTATCTTTAACGGATGCTTCTTCCACGATAAATTTATCTTTAGGTGAACGACCAGTATATTTGCCAGTTTCAGCTTTTACTGCGCCGGTTGATGTTAAAACGCCTTCATTTCTGCTTAATACTTTTTCGACCAATTGAGGAACTGAAAGTTGAGTTTGCACATTGTTTCCTGTTAATAACTGGTGTAACTCATTAGAAACATCTACAGAATTCATATATGAGGTACCTTCCTTTGTTTAAGTTTTTATATTACAATTAGTATAACACATTCATTTAAATAGTCTATACTATTTCTTCTAATTTGTGATTATTTTCAGCTGGTTGCGTTAATCATTTTATTCCGGCAGGAACCGAGTCAGGATTATCACATATACTTTAATGAAGTAAATTTTATTTTTATAGGAAGTAAGTAAGCAATATATTTCCAATGGTGAAGTCGTTTTTCGTATGCTTAATACTTATTATTAATGGCAATTTCCAACATTTCTATTCGTATTTTGCATTGTAAACCCTTCTAAGACGCTGTATCAACACTTTTTTCAAAGGAATGCCATACTAGGCGGAAATGTTCTTTTTAGAAAAGCATTGACAAATTCCAACCAGATACGATATTATCTTAAATTGTACGGATTCTCTTATCCCGAGTTGGTGGAGGGACAGGCCCTTTGAAACCCAGCAACCTGCCATATTGAACTTGACTCCAAGATCGATCGCCGAAAATAAAGCGAAGGTCTTCAAGGAATAGTGGTGATGGTGCTAACCTGAGCAAGGTAAAAAACCCTTGAACGATAAGAGTGAAAGGATAGAAGACAGAATTTTAAACCTTTCCTCATTTGCCAGGGAAGGTTTTTGTGTTTTTCATAAGTAATTCTGTGTCTATAGTTGAAACTAATGAGGGAAACGAGTTCCGTAAAAATCAGGCTTATGCCTACAACATACTAACTTCCAAGGAGGAAATATGATGTCAAAGAAACGTCTATTTACTTCTGAATCTGTTACAGAGGGCCATCCGGACAAAATTTGTGATCAGATTTCAGATTCCATTTTAGATGCTATCCTTGCTAAGGATGCAAATGCACGTGTTGCGTGTGAAACTAGTGTAACAACAGGTCTTGTACTTGTTGCTGGTGAAATTACAACGTCCGCTTACGTGGATATTCCGCGTATCGTTCGTGATACGATTAAAGGAATTGGCTACACACGTGCGAAATACGGTTTCGATGCTGAAACTTGTGCCGTGTTGAGTTCCATTGATGAGCAGTCTGCCGATATCGCAGCTGGAGTCGATAAAGCATTGGAAGCTCGTGAAGGAAACATGTCAGAGGAAGAAATCGATGCAATCGGTGCAGGGGACCAAGGTCTTATGTTCGGATTTGCTTGTAATGAAACAGAAGAGCTTATGCCGCTTCCGATTTCATTGGCGCATAAACTTTCATTCCGCTTGGCTCAAGTTCGTAAAGATGAAACTCTTGCTTACCTACGCCCTGATGGTAAAACACAGGTAACAGTGGAATATGATGAGAATAACCGTCCTGTACGTGTAGATACGATCGTAATCTCTACACAGCATGATGCAGAAATTACACTTGAACAAATTCAAGCCGATCTAAAAGAACATGTGATCAAAGCAGTCGTTCCAGCTGAATTGATCGATGCTCAAACTAAATACTTCATCAACCCTACTGGCCGTTTCGTAATTGGCGGACCTCAAGGGGATGCTGGACTTACTGGACGTAAAATCATCGTTGATACTTACGGCGGATACGCTCGTCATGGCGGCGGTGCATTCTCTGGTAAGGATGCTACTAAAGTTGACCGTTCTGCTGCATACGCTGCTCGTTACGTTGCGAAAAACATCGTGGCAGCAGGCCTTGCCGACAAAGCGGAAGTTCAATTGGCATATGCAATTGGTGTGGCAGAGCCTGTATCGATTTCAATTGATACGTTCGGAACTGGTACAGTTAGCGAAGAAGTCCTTGTTGACCTAGTTCGCGCCAACTTCGACCTTCGTCCAGCGGGCATCATCAAAATGCTTGACCTTCGTCGCCCGATCTACAAACAAACAGCTGCCTACGGACACTTTGGCCGTACAGATGTCGATCTTCCATGGGAACGCACGGACAAAGCAGAAACATTAAAAGCACAAGTGTAAATCATATAAAAAAGGTGTCCCGCAATTTGCGGGGCACCTTTTTTTTGTGAATTAATTTTGCCGTCAGCGGGAATAATTCAAGAAATCCCAAAGAAATATAAAATACGTGCAAAACTCGTGAGTTAAAGTCGTTTACAAGTTTGTTTGGGTCATCAACTCGTGAGGTTGAAGCGTTACTCGTGAATTTGGAACGTTTACTCGAGAGTTTAGAGCTTTTACTCATGAGTTTAGAGCTTTTACTCATGAGTTTAGAGCGGTTACTCATGAATTTGTAGCAAATACTCGTGAATTTAGAGCGTTTACTCGAGAGTTTAAAGCGTTTACTCGTGAATTTGTAACAAATACTCGTGAATTTAGAGTGTTTACTCGTGAGTTTGTAGTAAATACTCGTGAATTTGTAGCAAATACTAGTGAGTTTGAGTACAATACTCGTAACTTTCATTCAATTCACTTTATTCGTTCCGCCGTTTTATAGTATTGTCCTTTTTCGGCATATTCGCGAACGATGCGTTCCATATCCTGGCGATCTTCTTCGTTGATTTCGCGAATGACTTTAGCTGGGCGTCCGAATGCCAGCATGTTCGGTGGAATGACTTTACCTTGGGGAACGAGACTGCCGGCACCGATGAAGGCTCCTTCGCCGATTTCGGCTTCATCAAGTACAATCGATCCCATGCCGATCAGAGCTCCTTTACGGATTTTACAGCTATGTAAAATGACCTGATGGCCAATGGTTACTTCATCCTCGATGATCAATGGATTATTTGGGCTTTGGTGCAGGACGCTGTTATCTTGTATACTGACTTTTTTCCCGATGATGGTTGGGGATACATCACCGCGAATAACGGAATTGAACCAAATTGATGTTTCGTCGCCAATTTTGACATCACCTGTCACGACAGCATTCTCAGCAATATAAGCGCTTTCGGCGATTTCAGGTTCTTTGCCTTTATACGGATAAATAATCATTTTCAATCATTTCCTTTCCGAAGAGAATGTTTTTATGTATTATTTTAATATACCGTATGCAAATACACTTGGCTATTTATAATAGCAATGTACAACTTGTTAGATTTCTTTTTTGTCGAAAATCACAAATATGGTTATAATTTATATATATTATTTTAACTATCATGGATCGTACACAACAAGTGAAAAGTGAAAGGGGGATTTCGAATGTGGAAATGGGAGACAGAAGGAGACGCAAAGGGCGTCATTGTCATCATTCATGGGGCAATGGAACATCACGGGCGTTATAAGTGGGTAACACAAATGTGGCTTTCAGCTGGATACCATGTCGTCATGGGCGACCTTCCTGGGCAGGGTATGACAACTCGCGCCTACCGGGGACATATCGATTCCTTTGATGAGTATTTGGACGAAGTGAAAAGCTGGATAGAAGAGGCTTACGAATATTCGTTGCCGGTCTTTTTACTTGGACACAGCATGGGCGGTTTGATTTCGATACGCCTTCTTCAGGAAGAGGAATGGGACATTGCAGGGGTTATTCTTTCCTCTCCATGCTTGGGCCTCGTGACGAAGCCGCCGAAGTTCCTGACAACCATCTCGCATGGTTTGAACATCGTGATGCCTAAGTTCAGGGTTGAATCTGGATTGACACCTGAAATGGCGACGAGAAGTGCGGAAATCCGTGAATCCGATAGAAACGATACATTATATATCACAAAGGTTTCGGTTCGCTGGTATCGCGAGCTTGCACAGGCTATGAAGGATGCTTTTGAAGAGATTCCTGAATTTCAGGATGTGCCGCTTTTGGTCATGCAGGGCGGAGATGACCGAGTCGTAAACAAGAAGGCGGTTCGTGAGTGGTTTAATTATAACTTGGCCAGTGAAAAGCAATATAAGGAATGGCCGAAGCTATATCATGAAATCTTCAATGAACCAGAACGTGATGATGTATTTCAATATGCGCTGAGTTTTGTTGAAAACCGTTTAAAAATATTAGGGTATGTCGTTTGATCAGTACATACTTCAGGATAAATAAAAAACTGCCGAGGTTAGACCTTCGGCAGTTTTTTAATTTGAATCAGCCTGCGTTTTTAAGCAACTTGTTTGACTTGATCACCGGTGCCCAGAAAGTAACCGGGTACATAAATTGGTTCAAGTGTGTAAGTTCTTTTTTATTGGATAATGCGGTGGATAGAAGATAAATGGATTTGAAGGTTAAGTCATTGGCGAATAGGTCCAAAAGCGTCGCTTTCATATTCATGATCGCTTCATGGTTTTGAGTGGAAATCATTAAATCGAGCTGTGGCAGGAACCTATCAAAATGGTGATCGAATTGTTTGAGGTCCTCCATGGTTTTTTGGTTTTCTGTCAACGAGTTAAGCGAGCAGACAAACTCCCCGTATTGTTCACTTGAATCCCTTTTGATTTTTTCAGTCAATATATCCGTCAGTAATGAAGTAGGCAAATGTTCCATTTTCTGCACCCTCTTATCTATTTTCTATCATTATAATCATTATAGACGAAAAATTCAAAATGTTGTGATTGGTAATTCTGCTTCTGCGAGTTGGGATTGAAAAAACACCGTTCGTATCGAACGGTGTCAAAAGTCATCATCTCTTCTCAATCGCGACAATGAATGGCGGATTGTTTGATTGGTTTATGAACCCGTATTTTAGGATATGGGCTTTCTGTTGAGGGAAGTTCTGTACATAATCCATCAATGCATCCCGTTCTGCCGATCCCCCTGGATGACCATGGTAAATGACGAGGATGATGATGCCTTCAGGTGCCAGCAGTTCGAATAGCTGTTCAATGGCTGATATCGTCGTATCGGCTTGGGTGATAATTGATTTGTCACCGCCAGGAAGGTAGCCTAGGTTGAATATGGCACCCGTGACCTTTCCGGAATGCTCTTTCCTGATGTATTTGCTCAAATGTTGATGCCCATCGTGAATAAGGGTGCAGCACTCTTGTAAATTCTCGGCCTTTAGTTTCGCCGCTGTGGTTTGGATCGCTTCTTTCTGAATATCAAAACTATAGACATGCCCATTTTCACCTGTAAGTCCTGCAAGAAAGACCGTATCAAAACCGTTGCCCATCGTGCAATCAATGGTTATATCCCCGGGATGGACCGCTTTTTCCAGCAGAATCCTGGCGAATGGCAAAATTCGGTCAAGCTTCATGATTGTACCTCTGTATGATGATTTTTTCCTTGCCAGCTGTTACGGCGTTTCAATTCGGCATCAATGGCATTCAAGACATCCCATTTATTGACGCTCCACATTGGACCGATCATCAAATCGATGGGACCGTCGCCCGTAATGCGGTGAACGATCATTTCTGGAGGGATTATTTCCAGCTGGTCACATACCAGGCTGACATAATCGTCACGGTCAAGAAACTCGAGCAGGCCTTTTTCGTATTGTTTGACCATCGGTGTCCCTTTTAATAAATGAAGTAAATGGATCTTTATCCCCTGCACATCGAGTTTGGCAACTTCCCGGGCTGTTTCCAGCATCATACCGTAATCTTCCTGAGGAAGGCCATTGATGATATGGGAGCATATGCGGATGCCGTGTTTCCGCAGTTTATCGACGCCTTCTTTGTAGCAATCGAAGTCATGGGCACGGTTGATCATCGTCGCGGTCTTTTCATGAACCGTCTGGAGACCCAACTCCACCCAAAGGTAGGTCCGTTCGTTCAATTCCGCTAAATACTCGACTACATCATCTGGAAGGCAATCCGGACGTGTCGCAATGGAGAGCCCGACGACACCCTCCTGGGTCAATACACTTTCATATTTCTCGCGAAGTTCTTCCACTGGGGCATGCGTATTCGTGAACGCTTGGAAATAGGCCATATATTTTCCATCTTTCCATTTATGATGCATCCGTTCGCTGATTTTCTTAAACTGAACGTCGAGGGGTTCAACCCTGCTGCCCGCAAAGTCACCAGAGCCTGAGGCACTGCAGAAGGTACAGCCGCCATGCGCGACGGTGCCATCACGGTTCGGGCAGTCAAAACCGCCATCCAGGGCAACTTTAAAAACCTTATGTCCAAAATGTTCCCTCAGGTGGTAATTCCATGTATGATATCGTTTGTTATCCGTTGCATATATAAACGGGTTTGCCTGATTCAAATCAGCAACCTCCTAAATAAATTAAATCGCAACATATATTATACAACATTCTCGCAGCTAGGTCTTTTTTTGAAAAATAAGCGTATACTGTATACTTGAGGGCTAAACATTTTGCTGCTATTTCCAGTATATCTTTGAATGACTATATCCAATCGGGAGCTGATGGACATGACCGGTCAAGTTGAAGAAGCGATTAATCAAATGAAAAAGAAATTAGCCGAAAATAATCAGGTGATCGAAGTAAATGAAGATGGATTCATATACAAAGCCACTTGCACCTTCAATTCACCTGCTTCGGATGAACAAATTCATTCCTTTGAAAAGAAAACCGGACTGCTTCTGCCCGAGGATTATAAGGAGTTTTTAAAAATAACCAATGGATGCCGTCTGTTCGATAATGTGGAATCGGGCGGGGAAAATGATTTATACAGCCTGGATGATATTATTAATTACACATATGAAAATTCCTACGAGGGATGCTATAAAGTGGCCTGCATTTATCAAGATAATATCGTCATCGATGGGGAAGCTGTCGCCAAAGGTGATAAGGAGTATTTAATGGTAAAAGGCCATATCGATGATTTTGAAGAAGGCGAGAAACTCCACATGGGTTTTGCCGAATGGATCGAGCAATTCATTTCCCATCAAGGTGAGAAGTTTTGGGATAAAGGTTGATTGCTCAAAAAAAATGATAATCCACCCGTTATTTGCTCAAACTAGACAAGATGATTCCGAATCATCCAAATGAGATGCGAAGGAGAGGGTTTGAATGGCAACCAGACAATCCGTCGATCATTTTTTAGAGCAATGTGAAGGTGCTCTCCATTTTGCAGAGTTTGAATTTAACGAGGCCTCACGGCAGGAGCATTATGATGATGAACAATTTCAAAATTCGCAAAGGTATATCGAAGAGGCTTTGACGGATATGGAACGATTGTATGCCAGTTCGAATGACCAGCAACGGGAAATGCTTTCGCGGATGAAGCAGCAGTTGAATCAATTGAGGAATGAAATGACTTTACTGCGACATTAAATGGAAGCAAGGGAGCTATGAATGAATAGCTCCCTTTTTTGCACGATTTTTCTTGAATTCGCATATATAATGAAAAACCTGTCGATAATGTTTATGTACGGCTATTGCAATTATCGTTGAAATTGACTAGAATGTAATAAAATCCAATATTCTCATAAAGACTATGATGAGGAATAGTAGCGGTTTAAACCAGTAAAGAGAGTTGACGGGTGGTGCAAGTCAACCTGGGATGGTCGTGAACTCGCCTTGGAGTCCCGGGTGTGAAGGTGAAAAGTAATGCCTGGCGTTTTAATCCATGTTACGGATATTTTAAGCTGGGCGGATTTTAGCTATCGCCAATGTGGGTGGTACCGCGGGAAGATATACATAATCCTCTCGTCCCTATTTTGGGATGAGGGGTTTTTTATTGTTTTTTTATACGGAAATTAGGAGGAAATCATATGAGTTTTGACCATAGGAGCATAGAAACGAAATGGCAAAAGTATTGGGAAGGCAATAAGACATTCAAGACGGGTGAAGAAAGCGGCAAACGCAAATTCTACGCGCTGGATATGTTCCCATATCCTTCAGGGGCAGGTCTTCATGTGGGGCACCCGGAAGGTTATACGGCAAGCGATATCCTGGCACGGATGAAACGGGCGCAGGGGTATAATGTATTGCATCCGATCGGCTGGGACGCTTTTGGACTTCCGGCAGAGCAATATGCGATCGATACGGGAAATGATCCAGCCGAATTCACGGAGCACAACATCAACACGTTCCGCCGCCAAATCAAAGCCCTAGGTTTTTCTTATGACTGGGATCGCGAAATAAACACGACAGATCCCGACTATTACAAATGGACGCAGTGGATCTTCTTGAAATTATATGAAAAGGGCCTTGCATATATTGATGAAGTTGCCGTTAACTGGTGTCCGGCACTTGGCACGGTATTGGCTAATGAAGAAGTCATCGATGGGAAAAGTGAGCGTGGGGGCCATCCGGTTGAGCGCCGCCCGATGAAACAGTGGATGCTTCGTATCACTGCGTATGCAGACCGCTTGATCGACGATTTGAACGATGTGGATTGGCCGGAAAACATCAAGGATATGCAGCGTAACTGGATTGGCCGTTCCGAGGGAGCGGAGGTTACATTCAATATCGATGGCTTTGAAGAAACATTCACGGTGTTCACGACTCGTCCGGATACGTTATTCGGTGCAACATATGCCGTATTGGCACCTGAACATCAGTTTGTCGATAAGATTACGTCGACTGATCAAAGAGCGGCGGTTGAAGCCTATTTAGATGAGGTGAAACATAAAAGCGACTTGGAAAGAACAGACTTGGCCAAGGATAAATCAGGCGTATTCACAGGGGCTTATGCCATTAACCCGGTAAATGGCGAAAAAATGCCGATCTGGATTGCCGATTACGTGTTGATCAGCTATGGAACAGGTGCGATCATGGCCGTTCCTGCCCATGATGAGCGTGATTATGAATTTGCAGTCAAGTTCAACTTGCCGATCAAGGAAGTGGTAGCTGGCGGAGATGTGACAAGTGAAGCATATACAGGCGATGGTCTTCATGTGAATTCGGAATTCCTTGATGGATTGAATAAAGAAGAAGGCATTTCAACCATGATCAAATGGCTGGAAGAAAAAGAAATCGGTACGAAGAAAATAACATACCGTCTTCGCGACTGGTTATTCAGCCGTCAGCGTTACTGGGGTGAACCGATTCCAATCATTCATTGGGAAGATGGCACGATGTCTGCAGTGAAGGAAGAAGATCTTCCATTGATTTTACCGAAAGCTACGGACATCAAGCCTTCAGGTACAGGCGAATCACCACTTGCAAACATATCGGAATGGGTGAATGTAACGGATGAAAATGGAAGAAAAGGGCGCCGTGAGACAAACACGATGCCACAATGGGCAGGCAGCAGCTGGTACTTCCTTCGTTATATCGATCCGGACAACAAGGAAGCACTTGCAGATCCTGAAAAATTAAAAGAATGGATGCCGGTCGACATTTATATTGGCGGCGCTGAGCATGCGGTGCTTCACTTGCTTTACGCTCGTTTCTGGCATAAATTCCTGTACGATATCGGTGTCGTGCCAACGAAGGAGCCATTCCAAAACCTATTTAACCAAGGAATGATCCTTGGCGAGAATAATGAAAAAATGAGTAAATCAAAAGGGAATGTCGTGAACCCGGATGATATCGTTGAAAGCCATGGTGCCGATACACTTCGTATGTACGAAATGTTCATGGGGCCATTGGATGCTTCGATTGCCTGGTCCACAAACGGATTGGACGGTTCCCGCCGATTCCTTGACCGTATCTGGCGTTTATTAGTCAGCGATGACGGTACGATCACAGATAAGATGACCGAAACGGATGACACGGGCAAGCTTGAAAAAGTCTATCATCAAACGGTTAAAAAAGTGACCGAGAACTATGAGGAATTGAAATTCAATACGGCGATATCACAATTGATGGTATTCATTAATGATGCTTATAAAGCGGATTCGCTTCCTAAAGTATATATCGAAGGCTTCGTAAAGCTGCTTGCACCAGTTGCGCCTCACATTGCTGAGGAACTTTGGTCTAAACTGGGCCATTCCGAGAGCATCACGTACGGTACATGGCCGGCGTTCGACGAAGCTAAGTTAGTGGATAACGAAGTCGAAATCGTCATCCAAATCAACGGAAAAGTCAAAGCGAAATTAATGGTGCCGACTGACACTACGAGAGAAAAACTGGAAGAAATCGCGATGGGTGATGATTCCATCAAAGAACAAATCGATGGAAAAACCATTCGTAAAGTGATTGCCGTACCAGGCAAATTAGTCAATATCGTCGCAAACTAAATAAATCGATTGGAAGCTGTCCCGCATATTTTTACTGCTGGGGCAGCTTTTTTTTCGTGGGCAGGCAGAACATAGGGATTAGGTCATGTTAGGATTCTCACCGATTTAAATCTATTAGCGATCAATCTACCAATTAGGCTACTATCGTCATGAGAGGACCATCGGAACGCAAATATCTTGCTTAATTGGTTCATGAGAATCATTTTTTCAGCTCTATGGCCAAATAAATCAAGCATTTGACATAAAAAAGGGAAAAAATTGGTTGATAAAATTTTACAGTGTGATAGTTTGGTATAGTACTGTTATTTTTTAACCAATTATTGGAGGGAAAACCGTGAAATTTAAGAATGTGAGTCGAATTACGGCGTGTGTACTTATTTTTGCACTGATATTCAGCTTGATGGTTCCGCTAAATTCTCAAGCTGCAGCTGCAACGCCTATTGAAAATGTAAAAACGATTAAAAATGGGGACACTCTGGACGGAAAGTTTGAAAAACCGGATGTCCAATGGTACCAAATCAGTCCCACAACAGAAGAAGTACAAAAGTTCTCCCATATTGAGTTCGAAGTCAATTCGGACAAAATCTTGAATATCTCCGTATATCAAGATAAAGAAAAAGCAGAAAAGGATGAGAGCAATTATATTGTCTCTTCTTATCCTGATGAAAAAGCTGTAGTCGATTTCCCATATGCTTGGGAAGGAACATATTATGTTAAAGTTGAATATTTCGGCGATACGGATGATGAGGGAAATCCCATCCCGGATGCGGAAAATGTAGCTGAATACTCCATCAATGCTCATTCAGTGACATTGCCGCCATCTGCCGGGGACGAAGGGGAAGAGCTTGAATCTTGCCCGGTTGAACTGAGTGTAAAAGATAAGAAAACGGGAGAATCCATGTTGAAAACACTCCGCGTGTTTAGAGATGAAGTTCTCACGAAGTCGTCTGAGGGACGCACCCTTTCCTCTTTATACTATAAAGCTTCGCCATTCCTGGCTCTTCATCTTGCTGGTAATAAAACGGCAAGGGAAGCCGTTTATAATCACTTAGTGGAGATTAAGCCCCTTATTGAGGATCTTAATGAAAATGGAGCAAGCAGTACGGCAGTCATTAGCAACAAGCAGCAAGAGGCGATTAAGGCCTTATTCAATAAGTCGGCAGACGTCGCTCCGGCCGGATTGAAAAAGGATATGGACGCCATTGCAAAGAAAATCAATCTTGATAAGCTTGCAGGTGAGAGAATCATCGATATCGCAAGCAAAGCGGGAATCGAACTTCCTGCTTCGAAAAATGTAAAGAACAAATATATCGTCAAACTTAAACCTGGGAAGTCATTAAGCGCTGTCCAATCAAAGATAAGCGGAAAAGGATATGGAACATTATCAGCACCTAAGCAACAAGAGGTTCTGTATGATGATATGTATGTTTTAGAGTTAAAGAACCAATCTAAAATGAGTACAGCAGCTCTATCCGGTATCGAAAAGCTTCCGGAAGTGGAATATATCGAAGCGGTAAAAACGTACAAAGCACTTTCTGCCGACATTCAATCTCCGTATCAATGGTCTTTAGATAACGCCGGCGGGGAAGAAGGCATTAAGGGAGCGGACATCGATAACGAAAAACTGCAGAACCTTATTAAGAAACGTAATTTAAAGGATACGTTGGTAGCGGTTATCGACACAGGTGTCGATGATTCACTGGCGGATCTACAGAGTGTCGTTGAAATGGAGTCAGGTAAGAATTTCATCGATAAGAAAGAAAAAGCAATCGATGACAATGGCCATGGTACACATGTATCCGGAATCATCGCTGCCAAAGCCGATAATGGTTATTCTATGCAAGGAATCAATCCAGTAGCTAAAATCATGCCTGTGAAGGTCTTGGACTCTTCAGGGTTTGGAGACAATGAGAAGATTGCACTAGGCATTAAATATGCCGTGGATCATGGTGCAAAGGTCATAAACCTTAGCTTGGGCGGAGAATATAGCAGGACGATTGAATATGCCTTGAAACATGCCGCTGCCAAGAATGTAATGGTTGTCGTAGCAAGCGGTAATGATGGGATGGAAGGTCTTTCTTATCCTGCATCATCAAAATACGCTATATCAGTCGGTGCAACCAATGCCCTTGATTTAGTATCCGATTATTCCAATTATGGATCGAAGTTAGACATGGTCGCTCCAGGAACAGCCATCCCGAGCCTTGTGCCTAATGGGAATGTTACTTATATGGATGGTACATCAATGGCAGCTCCCCATGTTGCGGCAGCTACAGCTTTATTATTATCCGGAAACCCTGGGTTGAAAGTGAATGAAGTAAGGGAAATCCTTCATGAGACATCGGAATATGTCACTTTTGAAGAAGAAGATAATGTAGACCCTTATGAGGACTATGAACCGGAGGATGGAGAAATCATCATACCGGAAGAAGAACTTCCTGTCGGAAAAGATTTAGTATCAGGATACGGAAGATTGAATGCGTACAGTGCACTTAGTGCAGTGGATTTACAAGCTAAAGTCAATCTTGTGATGGATACGCAAACAAAACTTACTGGTTCAGCTAAAAAAGGATCAGTAATCGAAGTGAAAAGCGGAAACAAAACGCTCGGTAAAGGAACGGCGGCAGCTAACGGAACGTTCACCGTTACTATTCCGGTTCAAAAAGCTGCGCAGCAGCTTACTGTGAATATCTCTGATTCTTCAAAACTAGCAGTATCTTCAATCAAAGTATTCGTGAATAAGGGTGCAACCCCTAACAAGCCAACTGTTAAAGCTTTAAGTGACAAAGATACGTATGTAACGGGTCAATCGCAAGCAGACATGAAAATCTCGATCAAAAATAGCGCAAAAAAAGTGATTGGTTCAGGTAACACGGACAGCAAAGGGAATTTCAAAGTGAAAATCAGCAAGCAAAAGGCCGGCACTAAACTTTCAGTCACAGCTACAGACTTAGCAAAACGTGAAAGCAAGGCGGCAACCGTGACTGTTCTCGATAAAACCGCTCCAGATGCACCGAAAGTGAATGAAGTAAGCGACAAAGCTACTTCAGTAACTGGTAAAGCGGAAATCGGTTCAACCGTTACCGTGAAGCACAGCAATAAAAACATCGGAACAGCAACCGCTGATAGTAAGGGGAACTTCTCCATTAAAATCAGCAAGAAAAAAGCAGGCTCCGCATTATACGTCTCAGCAAAAGACAAAGCGGGCAATACAGGAAAAGCAGCAAAAGTAACGGTTAAAGATAAAACGGCTCCAGGTGCACCGAAAGTGAATGAAGTAAACGATAAAGCAACAAAAGTAACAGGTAAAGCGGAAATCGGTTCAACCGTTACCGTGAAGTACAGCAATAAAAACATCGGAACGGCAAAAGCTGATGGTAAGGGGAACTTCTCCATCAAAATCAGCAAGAAAAAAGCAGGGTCCGCATTATATGTCTCAGCAAAAGACAAAGCGGGCAATACAGGAAAAGCAGCAAAAGTAACCGTTAAAAAATCTAAATAAATAGTAGGTGAAGGCCGTTTAACTACATGTTAAACGGCCTTTTTTTGTGTGGAAACGAATGAAAACACCGCTCGATGATGCCCGGTGTTTTTGCTATGAGCATGTCTTTTGGCAAGCTTTATTTAAGAGTATTCACCTGTGCGTTGTCATTGCATGATGTCAGATATGGAGTTTCGCGTTTTAATTCTGAAATAAAACCTTCGCCTTTTTCTTGTACTATAAATCTTTATTAGAGAAAAGGAGAAGAGAGAGAATAAAAGTTAAAGTGCAGTAATACCTAAATTCAGGAGGAAATAAATGAAAAAAGGAAGAGTGATAACATTAGGTGCAATGTTAGCTTGCTTAATTGGTTTAGGAACGCTTTCAGTTGAGGTTGGGTATGATCGTTTGGGGAAACTTCCTACTTAAATCCAAATCTCTTACTATGTGCTATAAATGTTAACATTAACTGTTTTATGCATTATAAGAATCAATCTTTTATAACTGATTCCTTATTTCAAATGTATATACCGAGGGCGGGATTTTCGAGGGTCCATATATCCGCCGGTTATTTGATGTCCGAGAGAGCTCGCAATGACTACTGCTGCAAAGAGGAGGATGATTTTCTTCAAATTAATGATCTTCTTTCCGTTTTATTATTTTTAAAGATTACACCCAAATACCTCTTCCTTCAACCCCTTTTTAAAATGTAGAAAAATTTACTTCATTAAAACTTTCCATACCCCATATTTTGGACTTGCTCATATATCCAATGAGAAAATCATTGCTTGGGAATTTCACTTCATCAATTTGATCGCCAACCCTTATTTGAATCTTCAAATGCCTCATGAAATCATAGAATTTTGTAGGAGTGCTAAAACAAACTATGCAGGGGCAAGTTCGGTTCAACCTGCCTCTGCATTTGTCAGCTCATTTAGTGAATTCACTTCTCAGGAGGTAGACAACATCGTATTCCTTCAACTCGTCCATATGGCCATCACTATCACCATAAAAATCAGTGGAAAGTGAACGTATGCCTTCATTTCCGCTTGAGTAACATATACTCGCCAATGCAAGCTTGTTTGTGCTGTTTATTTTGAGTTTGCCAGCACTGCCCCATACGCTGGAATCCATTTCATCAATGGTTTCAGGATAAGTAACTGTATCCGTACCATTATCGTTTTGAATGCTGATGTTGAACATCGATTGTTTTTGATCATCATCCGTTTTGGATGTGGTGAAGATGATCGTCCCATTCTTTTCAACCCCAGTTGTCATGCGTCCCATTTCAGATTCGACAAGTTTACCAAATTTATATTTTTCGACCCAGACGGACATCTCCTTGTATGTATCATCAACATTGAAATCGATAAGAAAGGAATGTTCACTTGAATTCTCGAGGATGGCCTTTTCCCTTGCTGTCAGCTCAGGAACTGAAAGGTTATTCTCGGATTTTGAATCATCAGCCTTACAGGCAACTAAAGAAAATGAGAGCAGGGAAAGGATGATGGATAAAAAGGTCTTTTTCATGAATTTCACCTCTTGAATAATATTCACCTAATTTAAACCAATTCTTATATATTATAACATTATAATAAAAAACGGAATCGGAACGAGGCAAAAAGGCAAGCAATCGGTATGCTTGCCTTTTTTTGCATTTAGAATGGCTGGGAAAGTTCCTTATTGGCAACATCGACGTCATTTTGCAGCAATTGGTTCAAGTCGTAAGCAGGATAGAGGCTTCTTTCATAAAGGTAGTTGAAAATCTTGGCATGGGTATCTATGGCTCCATTTAAATGTTTCTTAAATACTTTTCGAAGGGAAGGGGTGGCTGTTTCCGTAATCGCCAGTGCGTAATTTTTGATCGATGATTTGGCAAAGCCCAGCAATTCCCCGGCAGCAGCTGCCGATGCGTCATCCCTTGATACATCGTCATCTCGGTGCGTTTTAGGCGTCAATGGGTAAAATTGCAGCAGCTCCATAATGTTTTGGGTAAGGGTATGGATCGTTTGCTTATAAATCGTTTTTAGAATTGGGTCTTTTATTTTTGGATAAGCTTTTTTAAATTTCATAAGGGCATTGGACTGGGCGGCGACCAACTCATGAAGCTCGAGTGTTTCATGCCAAGCAAGATGTGAATGGGTGGGTTGCATTTAAATTCCTCCTGAACGAATAATCTTGATACATTATTCGTTCAGTGGGCTATAGGCAAGTTGTTTAGTGAAATACTTATGGGAAGAGCTGTCCCATCTACGATTCACATTAACAGTTTAGAAGGCCATGTTTTATTGATATTGCTCGAGAACAGAGAAGAACTTTTTGGCAAATTGGTAAAAAAGTTTTTCTGATGGAGCCAAGTCCCTGTTTTTAGGAGTGATGATGCCGACAGTCCGTTTGACTTCGGGTGTATCGATCGGGATCTTGACAGTCAGTCTTGGAATGACTTCATAAAAAGTACTGTCAGGGAGCAGACTGACTCCGATTCCGGCAGAAACGAGCCCTTTTATGGAATCCATGTCTTCACCTTCCGAGGCGATATTCGGTGCGAAACCGGCTGCTTTGCACGCTTCGAGTGCGATAGTGTGAAAGATGTATCCTTTGGGAAACAAGACGAAGGGATCATTTCGTAAATCACTTAGGCGCAGACTCTTTCTTTCAGCCAATGGGTGAGTTATTGGCAGTAAAGCGGATATGTTTTCCGTGAACAGGATATGACCTTCGATATCTGGATCGTTTGTCGGAATCGGTCCAAGGAAGGCTAATCCGATTTCGCGATTTTTGACAGCTTCCTTTAA
Source organism: Bacillus sp. CFBP9009 (assembly GCF_036541465.1). Lineage (NCBI taxonomy): Bacteria > Bacillati > Bacillota > Bacilli > Caryophanales > Bacillaceae > Bacillus > Bacillus sp. CFBP9009. The sequence continues at coordinate 50,487 of NZ_JAZHFU010000009.1, forward strand.
AGAGGAATAAGATCCCTGTCTTAAGTGGAAGCCGATATTTGGCTGCTCATCTTTAAAAGCGGAAATGACGGTAGGCAGTAAATGGGTGGAAAGGCTGGTCGGGAACCCGATTTTAATGCTTCCGTGTTCAGGGTCCAAAAACTCCTCAATTTGATATTTGGCATATTCAATCGCCTGTATCGCCGTTTTGGCATGAATCAAGAAAATTTTACCAATTGGAGTTAATTGGATATTCCGGCCGATTTTCTCGAACAAAAGAACGCCAAGTTCATCTTCCAATCTGGATATTTGCCGGCTGATTGCTGATTGTGCGATATGCAGGTGCTCTGCGGCTTCTGAGACGTGTTCTCTCTCGGCGACTTCAACAAAATAACGTAATTGTCGTAGTTCCATTTATTCATCCTCCTGCCATTCATCTCAAATTGAGATGGATTCTACTAGAATTATATATTGTTTATATCGATTTGAAAACCTAGAATAAATGTAAGTGACATAACGGTGTAAGAATACGATGGGGGCGATTAATATGACATACAATCAAATACCAAAAGCACAAGGGCTCTACCATCCTGAATTTGAACATGATGCATGTGGGATCGGTTTATACGCTCATTTAAAAGGGCTTGCTACACATGACATCGTCAAACAAGGACTGAATATGCTGTGCCAATTAGATCATCGCGGCGGACAAGGCAGCGATCCCCTTACAGGAGATGGCGCAGGATTAATGGTACAGATTCCTGATGAATATTTCAGGCTGGCATGCCCGGAAATGAACTTGCCGGCAAAAGGACGCTATGGTGTAGGCATGCTCTTTTTCTCTAACAATGATGATGAACGGAATGAAATCGAAGCTCGTTTGAATGCATTTATCGAACAAGAAGGCCAAACGTTATTAGGCTGGAGAACGGTTCCTGTTGATGCAACGAAAATCGGGGAGGTCGGCAAGGAGACATGTCCGACGATTCGCCAAGTATTCATCGGGGCAAGCGAAGGGATGACTGATGATTTAGCTTTTGAGCGTAAATTGTTCATTATCAGAAAACAAGCTGAAAACTGGGCTCGTGAACGCGGCAATCGTTTTTATTTTGCCAGCCTTTCAAGTGCTACGATCGTTTACAAAGGATTGTTGACGCCTGAGCAGGTGGATGCTTTTTATCTTGACCTTCAACAGGAGTCCTTCGTTTCGGCTTTCGCTTTAGTGCATTCCCGCTTCAGCACGAATACTTTTCCTAGTTGGGAACGGGCACATCCAAACCGTTACCTGATCCATAATGGCGAAATCAATACGCTTAGAGGTAATGTGAATTGGATGAAAGCGCGTGAGCAGCAGTTTGTTTCGGAAGCATTCGGGGATGACCTGCAAAAGGTACTGCCTATTCTGGATATAGACGGCAGTGATTCCTCGATTCTTGATAATGCACTTGAATTCTTCGTGCTTGCCGGGCGTAAACCGGCACATGCGGCGATGATGCTCATCCCCGAACCGTGGACGGAAAATCCGCATATGACGAAAGAAAAGAAGGCATTTTACGAATATCATAGCATGCTCATGGAGCCATGGGATGGTCCGACGGCCATATCCTTTACGAATGGCAAGCAAATCGGTGCCATCCTGGATCGAAATGGTTTAAGGCCGGCAAGGTATTATGTGACAAAAGATGATTACATCATTTTCTCCTCTGAAGTCGGCGTGATCGATGTGGAGCCGGAGAATGTATTATATAAAGATCGTTTAAGCCCTGGCAGAATGCTTTTAATAGATTTAGAGGAAGGCCGTATTGTTTCCGATGAAGAGATCAAGTCGGAAATGGCTCAGGAAAATCCATACCAGCAATGGCTGGACGAACAGCTTGTACAATTAAGTGACGAAGAACCTGTGCTCGAAGGGGAGCCATTGAGTGATTTGTTATTCAGGCAAAAAGCGTTTGGATACACGTATGAAGATGTCCAAAAGTATTTACTGCCGGTCATTAACGAAGGAAAAGATCCACTGGGCAGCATGGGGAATGACATTCCGTTAGCGGTCTTATCAGATCGCCCGCAATCGCTATTCAACTATTTCAAGCAATCCTTTGCACAGGTAACCAACCCGCCAATCGATTCGCTTCGTGAACAGATCGTCACGTCAACGATGACATTCCTCGGTGCGGAAGGAGATTTGCTGAAACCGGATGAAACGAACAGCCGCCGCATTCAATTGGATTCACCTGTTTTGACGCCAGGTCAAATGCAGCAGTTGAAAGAAAACGCCTATCCTGAATTCAGGAGCAAAGTCATTCACACTTTATTTTCAGAAGATTTAGAGAGCGAACTTGATCGCATCTGCCGTGAAGCGGAACAAGCAATCGCTGATGGTATCAGCCTTTTGATTTTATCTGACAAGGATATGAGTAAGGAAAAGGCTGCGATTCCTTCCCTGCTGGCTGCGAGCGCCCTTCATCAAGAGCTGATTCGTCATGGGAACCGTACGAAAGTGAGCATTATCGTTGAATCGGGAGAAGCAAGGGAAGTCCATCATTATGCGTCCCTGATCGGGTATGGAGTGGATGCGATTTACCCGTACCTTGCTTATGAAACATATAAGCAGGCGGTATTGGAAGGCAGTTTGCCCATCAGCTACGAAGAAACGGTGAGGAAATATGTACGCTCGTTGACGGAAGGCATCGTAAAAGTGATGTCGAAAATGGGGATTTCAACGATTCAAAGTTATCGCGGAGCGCAAATTTTCGAAGCGGTCGGAATCGGTGCTGATGTGATTGAACGCTATTTCAGCGGTACGGCATCGCAGCTTAGTGGGATCGATTTGAAAACAATCGCAGATGAAGCGTTGATTCGTCATAGAAAAGCTGCTGCCGATTCACTTGACCAAACTCTTGAAAGCGGAAGTGATTTTCAATGGAGAAAAACAGGGGAACATCATGCTTTCAATCCGAAAACGATCCATACACTGCAATGGGCCTGCCGGAAAGGCGATTATAATTTATTTAAGCAATATTCCAACTTGGCGAATGAAGAGAGACTCGGGTTTTTACGGAATTTATTCTCGTTCGATCAAAAACGCCAAAGCATTTCAATAGATGAAGTGGAATCCGTGGAATCCATCGTCAGCCGATTCAAAACCGGTGCGATGTCATTCGGTTCTTTGAGTCAGGAAGCACATGAAACATTAGCGATTGCGATGAACCGTTTAGGCGGAAAAAGCAATAGCGGTGAAGGCGGGGAACACCCTAGCCGTTACCAACTGGATGAAAACGGCGATGACCGCCGCAGCGGTATTAAACAAATTGCGTCCGGTCGTTTTGGAGTGAAAAGCCATTACCTTGTTAATGCCGATGAACTTCAAATCAAAATGGCGCAAGGTGCAAAGCCGGGTGAAGGCGGCCAGCTGCCTGGAAACAAAGTATACCCTTGGGTCGCAGAGGTCCGTGGTTCCACACCGGGTGTCGGCCTGATTTCACCGCCTCCGCATCATGATATCTATTCGATTGAAGATCTGGCACAGCTGATCCATGATTTGAAAAATGCGAACCGTGATGCCAGAATCAGCGTCAAGCTTGTGTCAAAAGCAGGCGTAGGCACGATTGCAGCCGGTGTGGCCAAAGGAGCCGCAGATGTCATCGTTATCAGCGGGTATGATGGCGGTACGGGTGCATCACCAAAAACGAGTATCAAACATACTGGTCTTCCTTGGGAGCTGGGACTTGCCGAAGCACACCAAACATTGATGCTGAATGGCCTGCGCAGCCGTGTAGTCCTTGAAACGGATGGAAAATTAATGACGGGACGCGATGTGGTCATGGCAGCTATCCTTGGAGCGGAAGAATTCGGCTTTGCTACAGCACCGCTTGTGGTCCTTGGCTGTGTGATGATGCGTGCTTGCCATTTGGATACATGTCCTGTCGGGGTAGCTACTCAAAACCCTGAGCTTCGCAGCAAATTCACTGGAGATCCGGATCATGTCGTTAATTTCATGCGCTTCATCGCTGAGGAAGTTCGGGAAACGATGGCTGAGCTTGGTTTTAGAACACTGGAAGAAATGGTCGGCCGCACTGACGTTTTACAAGTGAGCGAGCGGGCACAAAACCATTGGAAAGCGAAACATCTGGACTTGACGACACTACTTTTCCAACCGGAGGGGATACGTACGTATCAACTTCCTCAAAACCATAAAATAGAAGAATCCTTGGATATCTGTGAGATTTTACCTGTTGTGGAGCCTGCTTTAAATGATCAAACCCAGGTGGATGCCAGCTTCCCGATTACAAACGTGAACCGTGTGGTCGGAACGATTGTCGGCAGTGAAGTATCCAAACGCTATGGTGAAGAAGGGTTGCCTGAAGATACGATCACACTTCGTTTTACAGGATCGGCGGGCCAGAGCTTCGGTGCGTTCATTCCAAAAGGGATGTCGATGTATTTGACAGGTGATGTCAATGACTATGTTGGGAAAGGCTTATCTGGCGGAAAAATCATTGTCACGGCACCTTCTGACAATCAAATCGAGGCCGGGGACAATGTAATTGCCGGAAATATCGCCTTATACGGTGCAACAAGCGGTGAGGCCTACATTAATGGCCGTGCGGGAGAACGATTTGCTGTACGGAACAGTGGAGTCAATGTCGTCGTTGAAGGAATTGGAGACCATGGCTGTGAGTATATGACAGGCGGACGCGTGGTCATTCTGGGCGACGTCGGCAAAAACTTTGCGGCAGGCATGTCAGGCGGCATCGCTTATGTACTTGCTGATGATGCGGAAGGATTCAAGGCATTATGCAATGGTGAAATGATAGAATTCGAGACGCTTGATAATATGGATGATGCAAACGAGGTAAAAGAAATGCTTTACAGCCACCTTCATTATACAGAAAGTGCCAAAGCATCGTATGTACTGGAGAACTGGGAGGATTTCGCTAAGAAATTTGTAAAAGTCATTCCGAAAGATTACAAACGGATGATCAAAAGCATCAATGAGCAGAAGCGTGCAGGGCTGACGGATGAAGAAGCGATCATGAGTGCATTTCAAGCAAATGCCGTTCAAGATAAAAAAATCACTAAACAAGCTGTGATGCAGTAAGGAAGGGGAGAGAAAGATGGGAAAAGCAACAGGATTTATGGATTATCCGCGAGAAAAACCAAAAGACCGGAATCCTCTCACTCGTTTAAACGACTGGAGAGAGTATACAGCTCCTTTCTCTGATGAAAAGTTAAGTACACAGGGAGCGCGGTGTATGGACTGCGCCACCCCTTTCTGCCATATGGGCATGGAATTGAACCGAGTCACAACGGGCTGTCCGATTCATAATCTGATTCCGGAGTGGAATGATTTGGTGTACCGCGGCAGATGGAAAGAAGCATTGGACCGTTTATCGAAAACGAATAATTTCCCTGAATTCACCGGGCGCGTCTGCCCGGCTCCTTGTGAAGGGTCTTGTACGGTGGCGATAAGCGATCCTGCCGTTACCATCAAAAACATTGAACGGACCATCATCGATAAAGGATTTGAAAATGGCTGGATAACGCCTCGCATCCCTGAAAGCAGGACCGGCAAGAAAATTGCTATCATCGGTTCAGGCCCGGCAGGATTGGCGAGTGCAGACCAGTTGAATCAAGCAGGTCATTCGGTCACGGTTTATGAGCGCTCAGACCGTGCAGGCGGGCTGTTGACATACGGTATCCCGAACATGAAACTTGAAAAAGATGTCGTTGCACGCCGAATCAAATTATTGACCCAGGAAGGCATCGATTTCATTACCAATACAGAAGTGGGCAAAGATATAACAGCCGAAGAACTGCAAGATCAATATGATGCAGTCATCCTTTGCACAGGTGCCCAAAAGCAGCGTGACCTGGTAATTGAAGGCCGCAGGGCAGAAGGCATTCACCTTGCAATGGATTACTTGACGACTTCGACTAAAAGCCTGTTGGACTCCAATTTTGAAGACGGCAAGTTCATAGACACAAAGGGGAAGGACGTCATCGTCATCGGCGGCGGGGATACAGGAGCTGACTGTGTTGCAACTGCCCTTCGTCAGGAATGTAAGAGCGTCGTACAATTCGGGAAGCATCCAATCCTTCCGACGGCCCGTACATCTGATAATATGTGGCCAGCCTACCCGAATGTGTTTTCCCTTGATTATGCATATGAAGAAGCGGAAGCGAAATTCGGTGCAGATCCGCGTCAATACTCAATCCAAACAAAGAAGATTGTAGCCGATGAAAATGGCAACGTTAAAGAATTGCACACAATCTCAATGGAAAAAATCAAAGGCGATGACGGAATGTACATTTTCAGGGAAGTTCCAGGAACTGAAAAAGTATGGCCTGCACAATTCGTTTTCATCGCAATCGGATTTGAAGGAACGGAAATGCCGCTATTAGCTCAATTTGGCGTAGAGACAGTAAATCAAAAAATTGATGCCGTTTATGGCGATTACAGAACCAATGTCGAAGGAGTTTTCGCTGCCGGAGATGCAAGGAGAGGGCAAAGCCTCATCGTTTGGGCAATCAATGAAGGCCGTGAAGTAGCGCGAGAAGTGGACCGCTACTTGATGGGCGCATCGGTATTGCCTTAATTGCAAAAAAAGGAAGTGCCATTATGGTGCTTCTTTTTTTGTGTGATGTGAAATGTGTACTCACGAGTAAAACGTTAAATTTCACGAGTAAATGGTGGAAACTCACGAGTAAAACGCCGAAACTCACGAGTAAATGCTCAAAACTCACGAGTAAAACGCCGAAACTCACAAGTAAAGCACAAAACTCAAAGAGTAACTAACCCAAAAATTTTCAATAATGTAACGGAAAACAACACGCTTAGGAGGATTCCTAAGCGTGTTGTTCATTATTATTTCAAACTAGGTGGCAAGTATTGTTCACAGATGATGATATCATCGTCTTTTAGGACATAAGGATGTGTTTCCAACAATATGGTTTTGAGATAGTCTGGCATTCTCTCACTTTTGTACGCACAAATTAATGGGAAAGAAAGCTGATTTACAGCTTCATCTACTGTTCTCTCAAATTCTTCTATGATGTGCAGCGGCTCTTCCAGGGTTGCCCATTCCACATGTGCCCATGATCGGAAAGAGATTTTATTTTCCACATAGGGTTGTACCGTTTTATTAAAGTATTCTTCGATTGCTGGAGGATGATAACTGCCGCTAGAACAATAGAAATCGAAGTTGTTCACAAAGTGAAGGAACTCCATTTGATCTTCCGTTAATCGAGTGCTCAGCTCTTTATGAATAATGGGGTAAATACGGTCATTTTCAACAAGAATGACATAATCTCCCGCCGCGATGCCATCTTGGATATAACTTAAAACCTGGTTAATGTAATTTTCCATTTCGTTATAGGAATACAGCACATGAACGTTTTTTTGATCTTCAAACAACTGATTCATTTTGCTTTTCAATATATCAATCCTTCTTTCATGTATCGCTTCAATTATACTAGAATTCCATAGGCAGGACAAAAAGCAATCCTTCGCCATTGATTGAAGGATTGCTTTTCCGTATTATTTCAGCCGCTCGATTAGGTCGGTCATTTTATCCAAATTGGTTATGTTCTGGTTGCATTTCATACTGTCCAGACAAATATAATTCCCTTTTTTAATGAATGTCCCTTGGACGGTTCCTTTTGTTTCAGACATGAACATCCCTACTTCTTCAAAGCGGCTGCATATGGCACAGATCCCTTTTTTGTTGGCAGGTTTAATGGTTCCATGCAATCCGGTGAGTTTATTATGATGGGGTGCGATGATGTATTTCTTTCCGGATCCGACATCATCCCATCCCAAGTAGGTAATCTCTCTCAAATCGATGTTTTCCAACAAAGGGGCTTTCAATTTCTTTGCTTTAGGAAATAATTTTTTTATCGTTTTTTCGGTTACTTCTTTAAATGGGATCACAAATGGCTTTACCTGTAAGAGAAAGACTTCGGCTTGTGCTGGATCCTTGATGGTATCTACTGGATCCAGCAGTTGTTTTTGCTCTTCGCTCAAGTCACTGAATAAGCTTAATACTCGTTCTTTGGCGACTGTTTTCAGGGTGTTGATCACATCCTTATCGTTGGCAGTCGCGTGTCCATTTATGAGAATCTGCGTTTGGGATTTTATGAAGTTATACTGCTCGCTCCTGATAAAAGGTTCCATTTTCTTCACTCCTGTTTCTGTTGCTCGATACTTGCCATACCGTTTCTATTTACTTTACAGAAATCGCATCTGCTTTAAAAGGGAGAAAATGAGTAAGAAACATACTCGGCATACGAATAGCACTGATATCATTATCAGTGCTACTCCTGCAATCCTATTTAGAATAAACGATTTTCTTGATGGTTTCCGCGGAGAGAAAATATTCCTCGGCTAATTGATGGATGGTATGCCCGGATTTAAATGCATATTTTATAGAGGCATTTCGGTCATCGATCAATTCCCTTGATCCCGAACGGGTTCCCCATTTGTGATGGGCCTTTTCAGGTTTAGGGATATATATGGTTTCACCTTGAACATATTTTTGAATTTCAACGATCAGCTTTTCAGGCAAAACGGCCTTCGCTTTTACATATTTCATTTCTGCCAGCCCCTTATTCTTTATTAAGAATGAAATAAGGTGCAAAGCCGAATATTAGAAATGATAAGGTGGGCGATTAAGTTTAGCTTAATTCAACCCCATGCAAAGTATCGCCTCCAATACTAGGCTTTGCATGAGACGCTGCAGAAGGTGGCATTAACATTCTTATTGCCATCTTTACACCTCCCCTTTGTGTTTCTGAAGAACACGTATTGTTCTTATTATAAAATATATAAGAGTGGTTGCCAAACTTTTTCCAATGTTAAAGCAGAATCGGCGGGCTGATTGTTTGATAATGCTCTGAGTCCATGAAATAATTTGAATGGAAACCAAACTAACCATTATGGGAGCTGACTTTATGAAAGTATTCGTAGTTGGGGCAAATGGGCAGATCGGTAAACATCTTGTAGATTCATTAAAAGATAGCCTGGATCATAGTGTACGGGCAATGGTTCGCAAAGAAGAACAAAGTAAGCATTTGGAGAAAAATGGAATTGAATCCGCAGTCGTCAGTTTAACCGGATCAGTGGATGAGATTGCGAATGCGGCTAAAGGCTGTGATGCCATCGTGTTTACAGCAGGATCCGGAGGGAGCACCGGTGCTGATCAAACGCTGTTGATTGATCTGGATGGTGCAGTTAAAACGATTGAAGCGGCAGAAAACTTGGGAATCGACCGATTCATCATGGTGAGTGCTTTTCAGGCCAATAATCGCGAAAACTGGAATGAAGCCATCAAACCGTATTATGTGGCCAAGCACTATGCGGATAGGGCATTGTTACAAAGCGATTTAAATTATACGATCATTCGGCCTGGCGGTCTGGTGAATGAACCGGGAACGGGAAAAGTGACAGCCGCCGAGGAATTGGAAAGAGGTTCGATTGCCCGTGAAGATGTGGCTCGAACGATTCTTGCGTCATTGACCGAAGAAAATACCTATAAGCGTTCATTTGATTTAATATCTGGCGATACTGCAATCGCGGACGCATTGAGGAAAATTTAACGAAAAAAAGGAGGCAGAGCCACTCAGGGGGAGTGGGCTCTGCTTATTTAATTCCTTCAATATGCTTGATGACCTTCGCTGGGTTTCCACCGACAACAACGCCTTCAGGAACATCCTTTGTTACGACGGCCCCTGAAGCGACGACGGAATGATTCCCTATAGTTACACCCGGATTGATGATGGCCCCTCCGCCAATCCATACATGATCCCCTATCGTAACCGGTTTTCCGTATTCCACTCCAGAACTGCGTTCAAAGGGATCCAGCGGATGTGTGGCTGTATAGATATGCACTCCGGGAGCCAACATGCAGTCCCTGCCAATTTTCACTTCACAAACATCCAAAATGACACAATCAAAATTAGCATAAAAGTTTTCCCCGACAGAAATGTTGTATCCATAGTCACAACGGAAAGTGGGTTCAATATATACATTTAGCCCAGTGGAACCTAAAAGCCGTTTCAGCAGTGCAGTTCGTTCGTCCCCTTCACTTTCCGTTGTCTGATTGTATAACCGGGTCAACTTTCTGGCATTTTCCCTATCTCTGATTAATTCCGGATCAGCGGCCATGTAAGGTTTCCCGCTCACCATCTTTTCCTTTTCAGTATTCATGTTTACCTCCTATATTCTTGTTTTTTATAGTTTGGTTAAATATTAAAATGTTTTTCCTGCAAAATAAATTGCAGTACTTTTTACTCAACTTTTCTGTTGAATCTAAATGCCTCTCTCGTTTTCATGAAAAGAAGTAAGAAAAGAAAGATTTTTCCGAATAATTAATGAAATAGCTTTGACAAACGTTCCGCCGGATTTTATAGTAAGAAGAGTTATGGATGATTCATAGTTTCATGAAGGCCCATTTTAACAGATAAGTAGAATGGTTCGAATTTCATGTCACTTTTTTTACCGGAAATTGATGGACAACTCTTTTCTTCGTTAAGATAATTACAAAACAATGGAGGGCTCTATATGTCACAGAAAGCACCGCTGTCTTTTGTCATTGTAACAGGATTAATGCTTTTTGCTTTATTTTTTGGTGCAGGAAACTTAATTTTCCCTGCCATGCTCGGTCAATCCGCGGGAACCAATTTATGGTCGGCCAGTTTAGGATTCATCATTACTGGTGTTGGACTGCCATTCATTACAATATTGGCATTTGGTTTTTCGGGAAAAAATGATGTTCAATCACTTGCAAGCAGGGCACACCCGTTATTCGGCATCATTTTCACAGTCGTTCTTTATTTATCTTTGGGACCGCTTTTCGCGCTTCCAAGAACGGGGAGTGTATCCTACGAAATAGGGATTAAACCTTTCCTATCTAATGATGTCGGTTTTTTACCATTGCTGATATTCACGATCATATACTTTGGAATTGCCTGTTTGTTATCCATCAATCCATCAAAAATGCTGGATATCGTCGGAAAAATATTAACACCTCTATTATTGATTTTCATCGGGATTCTCATTGTGGTAGCCATTATTAACCCAATGGGTGAAATCCAGTCACCAACGGCAGATTATTCAGATAATTCTTTCTTCAAGGGATTTAAAGAAGGATATTTGACCATGGATACGCTGGCCGGATTTGCATTTGGGATCATAGTCATCAACGCGATCAAAGATAAAGGGATAACATCAAGAAAAGAAGTGTTAGGCTTCTGTATGAAAGCCGGCTTAATAGCTGCCACCTTGTTGGTGATCGTTTATGCGTCCATAACTTATGTCGGGGCAACAAGTGTGGAAAAACTCGGTCAACTGGGTAATGGCGGAGACGTTTTGGCTCAAGCCTCGAATCATTTTTTCGGACCGGCTGGTGCCGTGTTGTTAGGGTTGATTGTGATCGCTGCTTGCCTGACGACAAGCATCGGTTTGATAACGGCTTGTGCTACGTATTTCAATAAAATACTGCCTGCTGTATCGTATAAATCATATGTCGTCATCTTCTCAGTTTTTAGTGCGGCTGTTGCCAATGTAGGTTTGACCAAGCTTATTTCCATTACAGTGCCTGTGTTAACGGCGCTTTATCCCGTGGCGATCGTTTTGATTGTTCTTACGTTCTTCCATTCCTTATTCAAAGGGAAATCGGAGGTATATTTAGGAAGCTTATTATTAACGTCCATCATCAGCATAATGGATGGAATAGTGGCATCAGGCATTAAAATGGAAGCTGTTTCGGACCTCTTCACTCAATACCTTCCACTATATAGTGTAGGGGTAGGCTGGGTGATTCCTGCCATCATCGGCGGTGTATTGGGCTATATGATATACCTATTGAAAGGCGACCCTAAGGAAGCCTATTAAAGGATACCATTCACTATACATCGAATCTTGAAAGGAGCTGTCTTGATGACAGCTCCTTATTTTGTCTACAAAAGTGGGTTCGGAATACTCTCATCCGGAACCATGGTTTTAAACAAGACTAGATTATCCTTAACAGTCGGCGGAAAGGGAGCGGATTTCTGAAATCAACTGGAACGTCTTTTGAATAAAAAAACTGCAGGCAAACTCGCTTTACTTCAAGTTTACTACAGGCTGGGAGCTGTCTTGATGACAGCTCCTTTTCTTAGTGTTTGTTTTTAATGGGAAAGAGCCTTAAAATGTTCAGAAAGGGGTGTAGGAATACAATGAACAATGAATTACCAATAAAAATCGCAAATATATTACAAGCAAGCAAAAAGAATCCAACTCAATTTGAGGAATTGATCAGGAGTGGCGGGTATCTGCCTCCCGAGATGGAGTTGATGGTGGATGCCATCACGGCCTTAAGCATGGGGAAGAATATCCTTTTGAAGGGTCCGACCGGGGCTGGAAAGACAAAGTTTGCCGAGACATTATCGAATTTATTTAACCAGCCGATGTTCAGTGTCAACTGTTCAGTCGACTTGGATGCCGAGAGCTTACTGGGCTTCAAGACGTTGGCTTACAAAGAGGAAAAACAGGTGATAGAATTCGTACCTGGACCTGTGACCAATTCGATGAATCACGGTCACTTCCTATATATAGATGAAATCAACATGGCAAAACCGGAAACTCTGCCGCTTATCAATGGTGTGCTTGATTACAGAAGGACGATAACGAATCCGTTCACGAATGAAGTTTTAACGGCAAAAGAAGGCTTTAATGTGATTGCTGCAATCAACGAAGGGTATGTCGGTACAGTGCCGCTGAATGAAGCGTTAAAAAATAGGTTTGTCGTAATTGAAGTTCCTTATATCGAAGGGGATCAGCTAAAGCAATTGATAGAATCCAATACAAAGTTGAAGGACCCAAGAAGTATCAATTTGTTCGTTAAACTGTCGAGTGATTTGATAAATGCCGTGAATCAAGGGAAGGTGGCTGAAGATGCGGCATCAATCAGGGCTTTGCTTGATGCTTGCGATCTGAGTGTGTTGATCCCTCCAAAACGGGCGATTCTTCGTTCCATTGTGGATAAGTTGGACGAGGAGCGTGAGCGTGAGTTTGTAAAGAACTTGGCTGACACATTATTCTAACTAGGAGAATGCCTCATGAAGTATATTCGGTTCAATGATTCAATAATAGATACGGCTCTTTTTTTACAGTTGCAGGATCTCTCGACTGTTTTATCCGGCATTCCTGAGCTGGAATTCGAATACAATTATGGCTCCTTCATTGATTTGATCGAGAATAAGGTCACAGCCAGCCATTTTTGGGAAAATGGAAATAAGGAAGTGAAGGAAGCGGGACTGAAAACGGACGTGCTCCTTAGAACGATAGGTACGCTGCATCATACCACAATCCCGAGCATGAAGGAGTACCAGGATAGCATCGGGGAAAGTTCACTTCCGAAGTTTGCAGCCCAATTATTCGCTTTACTGGAAGATTTAAGATTGGAAGAATTGGTGAAGAAAGAAAGGCCAGGCACGAAAAAATGGTTTTCGGTAAGGGGAGCTTACCTTAAACAATATTTTGAAAGCCAATTGGCGACGAATGTCACAAGAAGTTTTGCACTGGATGAATTATACTGCCTCATATATTTACTGCTTCAATCTGACAGGCCGGATCCGATTTTTCCAAGAGCCAATGTAAGGCAGCTTGAAGAATTGGAGAAACTCAAACCGTTCACTCATTCCGTCTTTGAAGCCACTAAAACCAGTGATATCACGAGGATTTGCGAGCAAATCGTTTTCCGTGTGAACGATGGATACGAGGATACGATGAATGAGTATTTCATCTTCCCCATTGCAAATGTGGAAAAGTATAAGGCAAATACCTTATTTGATGAACTGACTAGAAATGATGAACTGTTGAACGATGATACAGAAGATGCAGACGAAGAAAAAAGTGAGTTCATTGATGAAAAATTCTCGACTTGGCACCGGGAGAATAAGAACGGCGAGAGTAATTCGACATTTCTTCAATTTGAATTGGAGCAGGGAACGAAAACAAGTCTGATGGGCGGCGGTGCCCGGGAAGCGGAAGATGCCGACCAAGCACTGGCTTCAATCCAGGGTTCATCAGGGGAAAGTCAACAAAAGGAATACAATCAGCAGGAAACGCTGGAGAAGAAACAAACCAATATGGGCAAAAGCGGTGAACATCCATTTGGTGAAGAAAATAAAGACGTCGTCCAAGTGATCAAGGAAGCAAAAATTCCAACACAAACGGAAGAGAAGCGCTACCGTGAGTTTGTTGCGGATATCGAACCGTTTAAGAGAAAACTCTCCAGTACAATTGAAAAAACACTGGAAAATAAAAAGAACGCACCAAGAAAAGATTTGGTTTTTGGCCGTTTATCAAAGAAATTACTGCCGCTTGTATTTGAAGAGAATCCTCGGGTTTTTTATAAAAAGAACCAGGATTCAAATGAAATGGATGCCGTATTCACATTGCTTATCGATTGCTCGGCTTCCATGCATAACAAGATGGATGAAACGAAACGAGGGGTGGTCCTGTTTCATGAAGTACTGAAGAAATTAAGGATCCCCCACTCGATCGTGGGATTTTGGGAAGATGCAAATGAAGTGAGAGAAGGATATCAGCCAAACTACTTCCATGTGATCCAATCCCATTCCGATTCTCTTTATCTAAACTCAGGAGCTAAAATCATGCAGCTTGAACCTGAGGAAGACAACCGGGACGGATACAGTATCAGGGTTGCCGCAATGGAATTGGAAAAAAGACGCGAAAAAAACCGTTTCTTGCTCGTGTTTTCCGATGGTGAGCCGGCAGCTGCCGATTATGATCAAAATGGCATTGTCGATACACATCTTGCTGTTTCGGAAGCTAGGAAAAAAGGCATAGAAGTCATCGGCCTGTTTTTAGCAGATGGAGGCATCGAGGAAAGTGAAGAAATTACGATGAAAAACATTTATGGCAAAGAACGCCTAATGATTCCAAGTGTAGCGGACTTGCCAGAGCAATTTACACCGCTGTTAAAAAAGCTGCTGCTGAAGACCATTTGAGAAATCAAGTTTCCTACGAAAAGCAAGATTAGAACGGAAAAAGGAATCCTGATTAGAATAAAGGAATATAACACAGTAGGATTCAAGTTGGATCTTACTGTGTTTTTTTTTGTTTTCTTTGTCAGCTATTGATGGGAAACTTACTTGAAAAGAGCAAACAAATGAGATTTCTTTTGGCGGGATTGGGGTAAACCATAAATGAGGAAGTGATCATGTTGATGAATTTACTTTTTATGTTGCTTTATCTTATAATCATTATTCTTGTTATTGAAATATCGGTTACCTTGATGAAATTGACTGGATTAAAAAGTACAGTGGCAAGATTTCAGGTTATCTCCATGCTGACGGGTACTGGTTTTACAACTGACGAGTCAAAATCGATTATTGATCATCCCGTTCGAAGGAAAATAAGCATGTTCTTAATTTTATTTGGTGCATTCTCACTTGCTGTCATCATTTCATCGATTAGTACATTGCTTACAGATGATTTACGCTTGATGGAGTTAAGCATCATTATAGGTATACTGGTGGTACTGGTCGTTTTAGTGAAAGCTCCATTCCTGAATAATAGATTATCGAATAAGATGAAAAGTGAAATGTACAATCATTATGAATTATGGGAACACCCGATAGAAGAGGTCCTATTTTTAGAAGATGACGACGTGGTCATGGAGATCGATATTTATGAGGATTCCCAATTCATCGATGTCAAAGCCTTTGATGTCATTTCAGATGGAGCTGACATCAATATTTTATTTATTGAAAGCGGAGAAGTGAAGATCAGGAAAGAGTTATATGAGTATAAAATTAAATTAGGGGATAACCTCTTTTTATATGGAAATAAAAAAGAGATAGAAGAAACATTCTCAAAAGAAATCGAAGTGATGAAGAAGAAAAAAAGTGCATCGGAGTGAGAGGATCCCAGCCTATATTAAGGCTGGGATCTTTTGAAGATGGGCCTCATTAATGTTTTTTATTCGGTAATTTCTGAGCGGGATTCCCGTTGCCTTGACGGTGCTTATTACCTTCTTCCTTTTTCTGCTGCTCTTGAATGCTTTCAACGAATTCCTTTGAACTTTTCATGGAATGTACCTCCTCCGATATTTTCTTCTTTACTATAACCAGAAGTGGTGAAATTCATGAGTATGCCAGGGATCTTACTACCTTGTAAAAAGGAAAGATGGTAATATATGGGGTGAAAATCTTTTTTTATGAAATGAAACCAGAAAAGAAAGAAGGGAAATGAATGGAAAATCGGTTGGATGGAAAAGTTGCATTGGTCACAGGTTCATCAAGATGGATCGGTCGCGCCATAGCAGAACAGCTTGCAGATTTGGGTGCGAAAGTGGTGATCAACTATTCAGGCAGTGTACATAAAGCAGATGAAGTTGTTGAGTGCATTAAGGAAAAGGGCGGGGAAGCTGTCGCTATCCAAGCCGATATCAGCCAGGTTTCCCATATTGAAAATATTTTCGAGGAAACGGTCAATACGTTTGGGAAAATCGATATTTTAGTGAACAATGCGGGGCTGATGATAAATAAACCACTTTCCGAAGCAATGGAAGAAGACTTTGATAAACAATTTGCAGTGAATGTGAAGGGGACATTCTTCGCTTGCCAAAGCCCTGAAATATATGGAGGCCGATGGCAGGATCGTCAATATCTCAACCTCTGTAATAGGCCAGATGTTTCCTTCATATAGCATGTATGCAGGTACAAAGGGGGCGGTTGAACAATTCACAAGACATCTGTCCAAAGAGTTCGGCCCAAAAGGGATTACGATCAATGCAATTGCTCCAGGACCGGTTAACACAGAGTTGTTTAATGTAGGGAAATCGGAGCAGCAAATCGAAGGAATGAAAAAAATGAATGCCTTCGGGCGTTTAGGTGAAACGGAAGACATTGCCAATGTGGTATCGTTTTTGGTGAGTGAACAAGCCCAGTGGGTTACGGGTCAGACGATTAGGGTAAATGGTGGATTCATTTAATTGCTTGTAATTCAACTAAAGCAACGTAATAATTCCAACGTTGCTTTAGTATTTTGTAATATCTTTAATTTGAATTTAACCATTCCAGTGAATTATTTGAGCGATGATCAAGAAAGCCCCAGATAAGAGGAACCAGATAAAAAACAAGGGCAGGTAAAAGCGAACCCATTTTTGCCAGGCGACTCCTGCTAAAGCAAGGGTAGCCATAAAATATCCAGATGTTGGATATAATATATTACCGATTCCGTCTGCCAGCTGATAGGCTAACACGGCTGTTTGTCTTGTAACACCGATGATGTCGGCCAATGGAGCCATGATGGGCATGGTAACTAAAGCCTGACCGCTCCCGGAGGGGATTAAAAGACTACATAACATTTGTACAATAAACATGCCAAGAGCGCTAAATACAGCGGGGAAGTCGCCGACAAGATTACCGAGACTATGAACGATCGTGTCCATTACTTGACCATCCTCCATAACAACAGCGACAGCTCTTGCAACACCCACAATCATGGCACCTACCAAAACTTCTCGAAATCCGTCATTAAATCCTTCGCAAATTTCCGATAAGTTTAACCCGGCAACTAAACCGACAACGATTCCCATGATAATGAAGAGACCTGCCATTTCCAACATAAACCAGCCTTTCGCTAAAACGCCATATACGAGTAGAAACAAGAAACCGAACGTTAAAATTAATGCAATTTTCTGTTTTTTATTCACCTTATATATTTCAGATCTAGGCTTATTTAAGTATAGCGTCCGTTTGGCTTGATCCTCATCAAATACGAAACTACACTTTGGATCATTTTTAACCTTTTTAGCATACCGCATAATGTAAGCCATCCCTGCAGTAACAAAAATGATAAAAGCGATAATCCTTAGCTCGATACCGGAATATAGGGGAAGACCTGCGATTTTTTGACCTAACCCAGTGTTAATGGGGTTAAGAAAGCCTGTCATGAATCCAGCAGTAGTTGCGACTAAAGCTACAGAGACGGCAACCATAGAATCAAATCCTAAGGCAATCATTAGGGGGAGGATGACAGGTACATACACTAAACTTAATTCCTGTGTTCCAATCAAGCTGCAAATAATAGCAAATACTACTGTGAGGATAGGGATTAACATCATACTTTTTGTCGAAAATCGCCTTGCTAATCTATCCACTCCTATTTCAATAAGTCCTGTTTTCCGTAGTAATGAAAATATTCCTCCGATGATGAATGTGAAAAAAACGATCTCCCCTGCAGCTACCAAGCCTTTTGGTATAGCTGTCATGAAGTCTACTGGAGTAATAGGTGTTTGTTCAACGAGTCGATAGGAATTTGGATCAATCGTCAATCGATCCTCAGGACCTGGAATTCGCTCATAAACACCAGCAGGAACGAAATAAGTTGCGAGTGCTGCAAGGAAGATAAATACGAATAAAATGACATAAATATGCGGCATATTAAACTTCTTTTTTTTGAATTTAGTCACTTCATCGATACTTACAATTTTTTTCGAATCATTTTCTAATGCCATTATTTTTCCCCCTTCATCTTTAGTTTATTAGCATGTTCTTGCAGGTGTTATGTTAAATAACATTGAATGTATCTATTTATTACATAGTAATTTAATGATAATGGATTGTCATTGTTCATATTCACTAAAAACAATTGGACAAATTAGATGATATGGATAATTCGAAATATAAAGAGATGGAAAAATAGTTCGTTGAACAAAAATGCAAAATAGAAAAGGGCTATTGTAGGGATGATTTTTTATAGGGGAATACTATTTAAATAACGCTATCTAATGTAAGAATACATCACATTCGAATATTTTGAATATTGACAAAAATAGGGGCGATATCTATAATAATCAATAATAATATCCATGAATAAACGTTTATTGGAGTTTTGCCTATGGAACGGACAATGACTGTCCGAGATTTATGTGAGTTGCATACTCATTTACTGGACAGTGATATTCAAATTCTTGAAAACCTATCAACGAATTTATCGTTGATAGCCAATTTGAATAAAGCGAATGTGTTTATTGATTGTCCGGTGCGTGAAGGGAAGCATGCCATTGTCGTGGCAGAGGCATGCGGACATTCCGTGAATTCGGTTTATGATCATCCGGTTGTCGGGAAATTTGCCTATGAGGCTTTTGAACCGGCCGTATTTTATGTATTGCGCACCGGAAAGGACATGTTTGTGAATCGGGCATTGACTCAAGAGGGAGCAATGGTCCAGCAAAGTGTAGTTCCAATCAAGGGGGAATGCAATCGGGTCATCGCCGTTTTGATCATGGAAAAGGTGATAGATGATGAATCTGAAACTTCAAATCAGTTTGATAGGCAAGATCAGCAAAATTCCTTAGTTCCTGAATTTATCGAGGAGTCCATTTTCCTGATTAATAATCAAAACCGACTTGTCTATACGAATCCTTCTGCCATTAATTTAGTATCGGAAATATGCATGACGGAATGTGTCTTAGGTGAATTCATTTTCGAATATTTTCCTGACTTTGCCGATGTTCTTGCTTCAAAAGAGGACATTTTAATGAAGGAAATGAACATTGGTAAAAAGAATTTCCAAATAAAGAAATTCCATTTGGGCAACAAGAATTCCAATGAAACGTTCATCATCATCCGGGACCTGACTGAACTGCGGGATAAAGAGAGAGAGCTGATTAGCAAAGCAGTAGCCATTAGTGAAATTCATCATAGGGTGAAAAATAATTTGCAGACAGTGGCCAGTTTACTTCGTCTGCAAATGAGGATAGGGGCCCCTGAAGAAATCAAGCCCCATTTATTGGTCAGTCTGAACCGGGTGTTAAGCATCTCGTCGGTTTATGAAATCATTTTGGCAAGCAGTGAGGTCGAACATGTGGATCTGCTGGAGCTTATTAGAAAAATAGGCGATATGATTGTTCATACGGAGGATCAATCCCGTCAATGCTTAAGCATCGAATATAGTGGTGGGCTTCATTCCATTGATTCCGACATTGGCATTTCGGTCGCGCTGGTGGTGAATGAGCTCATTCATAATTGTGTGAAGCATGCTTTCAAGGAAGGGACGGAAGGGAAGATTACCGTATGCTTTGTAAAGGATGGTCCTGAATTGGAAATTCAAGTAAGAGATGATGGCATTGGATATTCACCTGCAATGAAACCTTCTTTGGGGCTGGATATCATCCGCATGACGGTGGAAAATGATTTGGATGGGGAGTTTTCGATTCATCGGATTAAAGAAGGTACCCTGGCTTCTGTAAGATTTCCATACAAGAGGTAGGTGGGAGAAGTGGTCAAGAGGATTTTGGTCGTGGAGGATGAATCGATACTTCTGCTTGATATAACGATCATGCTCAAGGATGCAGGCTTCGATGTGGTTGGACATGCCCGTAATGGCGAGAAGGCGATTGAAATGGCACATGCACTACAGCCGGATCTCGTTTTGATGGATATTAAAATGCCTAAAATGAATGGGCTTAAGGCTAGCGATGTGATATCCAATACCTTTCAGATTCCGGTCCTGCTTTTAACTGCATTCAGCCAGCGTGAATATATCGACGAGGCGAAGCGGGCGAATATCGTCGGATATCTTGTTAAGCCAATTACGGAGGCGAATTTGATTCCGGCAGTGGAGATAGCATTGCTGCAAGCAGCCAATACAAAGAAGTATCAGGAACGAAATGCTCAATTGGATGAAACGCTCACAAATCGTAAAGTCATTGAAAAGGCAAAAGGTATTATCATGAAAAGGAAGAATGTAACAGAAGAAATCGCTTACAATAAGCTGAGAAGGCTTAGTATGGATAAGCAGCTTTCCATGGAGACGGTGGCACGTCGAATCATTGCAAATGATCAAAAACAAGTAAATAGATGAAGCAATGGCGCTTTGATGGACCAAATTGGTTGTAGGCTTTTCTGCCTAAAAACCTAAGTTTGGGCTATAAGAGGCGTCTTTTTTATACCCTTTTTTAAAGTCGATAGGCCAAATCAAATCGGAATTCAGGGGGAATATGTATGGAGATGGTAGGTAAATTCGTTATTTATATCATTATGGTGTGTGCCGTTGTCGGTGCTATTGCATCGATTAAAGACAGTGAGCAAGGCTTGGGGAAACAGTTCATGGAAGGTTTGCATACCGTTGGCCATATATTTATTCCGGCAGCTGGAATCATGGCCTCGATCCCTTATTTATCATGGTTCATCAATACAGTATGCGGCCCGGTTTTCGCTGCGATCGGTGCAGATCCAGCCCTCGCCGCAACAACGATTTTGGCGACGGATATGGGGGGTTACCAATTAGCGGCCGAGCTGAAGGAATCATATGAAGGCTGGATCATGGCGATGATTGTCGGCTTTATGTCTGGGGCAACGATTGTATTCTCGATACCAATGGGGCTTGCGATGCTGGAGAAGCGTGATCATAAATACATGGCACTTGGTGTCATGTCAGGAATCCTGACGATTCCGATTGGCGCTTTTATCTCAAGCGTGCTGGTGGTGGCAACGAATTCGAAAATCCGTGAAGTGATTTCCACGAATGCGGATTCTACATACGAATTCGCGTTGAGCTATTTGAAAATTGCCATGAATCTTTCTCCTCTTCTTATTTTTGTAGTCTTGCTCGCTTTAGGTCTTTATTTCCTGCCGGATTTGATGATCAAAGGTTTCATGTGGTTTGGAAAAATATTGGATGCCGCAATTAAACTTGTACTCGTGTTTTCGATCGTGGAAATTTTCACCGGACTTTTTTCCAATGTATTTGGTGCTTGGGGTTTCCATCCGATCATGGCTGATAAGGCAGACCAGTTCCGTGCCCTGGAAACGGCGGGGTATATCGGGATAATGCTGGCAGGTGCATTTCCAATGATTTACCTGATTCAAAAATATGCAGGCAAGCCATTGGAAGCGTTGGGCGGGAAAATTGGGTTGAGCAAAGCTGGGAGTGCAGGGATATTAGCCACGGTAGCCAATATATTAGCAATGTTCAAGCTTGTTAAAGAAATGCCGCCGAAGGATAAGGTCATAAACATTTCCTTCGCTGTATGTGCGGCCTTCCTATTAGGCGATCATTTATCATTCACAGCCAACTTTCAGCCCTCCTTGATATTACCGATCATTGTCGGAAAGCTATCTGCCGGAGTGATTGGAATCGGTCTTGCTTACTGGCTGTCCGTTCCGAAAGCTTTGGAATTAGAGGAAAAGGATCGTGCAGCAGGAGTTATTGGCATTAATGAATATAAAACGAAAAACGAGGAAGAAGACAGCAATGAAATCCAAGTGGTGTAAAACTGGGGTGTGATTTTAATGAATGAACAGGTGGAACGAATCATCAGTGCAGGAATTGATATTGGCACCAGTACGACGAAACTTGTTATCAGCGAGCTTTCGCTTAGGAATGTGGCGGGGGGCGGACAAGTGCCAAAAATCGAAATTACCGATAAGGAAATTCTGTATCGAAGTCCCATTTTCAGGACCCCGCTTTTATCCGAGACGGTAATTGATATACCTGCTGTTCAAAGAATGGTGGAAAGTGAATACCAAAATGCCGGAATCACGTTCGATAACATACAAACAGGGGCTGTAATCATCACGGGGGAAACGGCAACCAAACAAAATGCAGAAGAAATGGTATACCGATTATCTAAAGCGGCAGGGGAATTCCTTGTAGCGGCAGCCGGTCCGGATTTGGAGGGAATCATTGCCGCCAAGGGATCCGGCGCCTATCAACATTCCATCAAGACAAGAAAGACTGTAGCGAACATAGACATTGGCGGGGGAACGGCGAATATTGCCGTATACCGTTCTGGCATGCTTTGCGGAACTTGCACACTGCATATAGGAGGCCGTTTGGTGGAGTGGGAGGGGGCGAAGGTGAATGTTGCTCCTTCAATAGGAAAATGGCTGAAATCAAAAGGGCACTCTCCTTTGAATGGTGATGGGGCAATCATCGCAAATGAAATGGCGAAGGTGCTTTCGAGGTTTTTGGCTGGTTCATTCACAAAAGAAGATGAACTTCTATTAGTGGGGAAGGAGCCATCTTGGACAGGAAGAATAGATGTGTTGATGTTCTCGGGTGGTGTCAGTGATTGCATCTATCATGAAGAACGGGAGGACAAAAGCTTCCGGGATATCGGCATGATGCTTGCCGCCTCTATAAAGGAAAATGAAGTATTGGCTGCATGGGAGTGGGAACAGCCCGTTGAAACGGTTCGGGCGACTGTACTTGGAGCAGGCGCACATACAACTGAAATCAGCGGAGCAACCATCGAGGTGAATGATTCTCATCTGCCAGTTCGTAATATCCCAGTCTATCGGGTCGATTTTCATGGCGTGCTTGATGATGTAACCGCGAGAATGGCACAAGCTGTTCAGGATGCGATCACAATATACGATCCCTTGCAGGAGGGGCTGAATTTTGCCTTTTATTTAACGAATTTACCTTATCAATCATTTCGGGACATTCACCGGCTCGCAGTCGCTTTTACCGAGGCACTGAAGCAAAAACCGAATCGGCAGCAGCCTCTGATTATTGTCATGGATAGTGATTATGGGAAGGCACTTGGTCAAACCATTCTAGCGAACCAACCGGATCTGCCGGTCATCTGCATTGATCAGACAGAAGTGGAACATGGTGATTATTTAGATATAGGAAGGCTGCTGCGGACAGGGGTCGTTCCGGTTGTAGTAAAAACGCTAACCTTTCACAGTTAGGAAAAGGAGGATTAAACGATGAAATTATCCACTCAATACTTTGGGGAAATCCATCAATTCAAATCGTTGAAAGAAGTAATGGCCAAAGCTAATGAAGAGAAATCAGGAGATAGGCTTGCGGGAATTGCAGCAGATTCTGTTCAAGAACGGATTGCGGCGAAAGCGGTGCTTAGCGAATTGACTTTGGCGGACATTAGGAACTATCCCCTGCTCTCCCCGGAAGAGGATGAGGTGTCGCGGATCATAGATGGTCTCATCAATGGAACCATCTATCAATCTGTGAAGAATTGGAGCGTTGCCGAGCTGCGAGAATATATTTTAAGTGACGACACGACCGGCGAGGATTTAAAGCGATTAAGCAGGGGATTGAATAGTGAAATGATTGCTGCGGCAGCCAAATTAATGTCGAACCTCGACCTTATCCATGCAGCCGATAAAATCGAAGTGCTCACCAAGAATAATAGCACGATCGGATACAAAGGAACGCTTGCTTCGCGCCTTCAGCCTAACCACCCGACTGACAATGTGGATGGCATGCTGGCTTCTTTAAAAGAAGGCCTCTCCTATGGAATCGGGGATGCACTCATTGGAATCAACCCTGTCGATGATTCGGTCGAAAGCGTAAAGCGGCTGCTTCATGCGACACAGGATGTCATCCAGAAATGGAACATTCCGACCCAAAATTGTGTGCTTGCGCATGTGACCACGCAAATGAAGGCCGTACAGCAAGGTGCGCCTGCTGATATGATCTTTCAAAGCATAGCTGGAACGGAAACGGCTAATCGCTCTTTTGGAATTAACGTACAATTGCTCGAAGAAGCTAATGAGATCGCGAAGGCCTATGGGACCGGCACAGGCCCGCAGCATCTTTATTTTGAAACGGGGCAAGGCTCCGAGTTATCGGCTGAAGCGCATTTTGGAATCGATCAGGTGACGCTTGAAGCCAGGAACTATGGATTTGCCCGCTATTTTGATCCGTACATTGTCAATACGGTCGTCGGATTCATCGGACCTGAATATCTATATAACAGCAAGCAGGTCATCCGAGCCGGGTTAGAAGATCATTTCATGGGGAAAATGCATGGACTGCCGATGGGTGTGGATATTTGCTATACGAATCATATGAAGGCTGATCAAAATGATATCGAGGACTTGGGTGTACTTTTAACGGCGGCTGGTGTGAATTTCATCATCGCAACTCCGATGGGGGATGACTGCATGTTAAACTATCAGTCTTTGAGTTACCACGATATAGCGACTTTGAGGCAAACGATGGATAAGCGGCCTGCCCCATTATATGAAGCTTGGCTGGAGAAGATGGAGATTATGGAGAACGGAAAATTAACGAAGCGTGCCGGTGATCCAACTATATTTAACCGTTAGGAGTGGATGATATGGGTATGAATAATAAGGAAGATTTGGATGCCTTGATAGCGAAAACCCCTGCGCGGATAGGTGTAGGCAGGTCAGGGACCCGGCCGAAAACGGATTCTTGGCTGAAATTCCGTTTTGACCATGCGGCGGCAGTCGATGCTGTATATGGTGAAGTCAGTGATATTCTTTTGAAACGCTTGGATTTATTCAAGGTGAAAACGAAGGCTGATGATAAGGAAGTCTATTTACGGCGTCCGGATTATGGCAGGAAGCTTTCGGATGAAGCAAAGCGGTTGATAGAAGCCAAATGCATAAAGGCCCCAACGGTTCAAATCATCATTTCCGATGGCTTAAGTGCCAAGGCAATCGAAGAAAATGTGGAGGACGTCTATTTATCTTTCAAACAATCTTTGGTGGTGGCAGGTCTGGATACGGGTACACCCTTTTATATTGAAAAGGGCCGGGTTGCCGTGATGGATGATATCGGTGAAATCCTTGGACCTGAGGTCATTGTCCTGCTGATCGGTGAACGGCCTGGTCTAGTCAGTGCTGAATCATTGAGTGCTTATATATGCTATAAACCGCGTTTGGGCACCATTGAAGCAGAAAGGATGGTCATTTCCAACATTCATAAAGGAGGGATTCCCCCGGTTGAAGCTGGGGCACATCTTGGCACGGTCATTCAAAAGATCCTCAAATACCAAGCGAGCGGCATGTCCCTCGTGAAAAAGGAACATGAAGAAGAAAAGCGTGAAAAACTCGGTTGAAAAAATAAAAATGGAGGAGCGAATCGCTCCTCTCAGTTTGTCGATAAAGGGGGTTCGGTAGTGTCTCATCCCGAACCAATGATTTTAAAACAAGACTAGAATATCCTTAATGTTTTTTACTGTAATCCCTTATTGGATTGAAGAAATATGCGACACTCCTGCCGAATAACTGGCTAGCCGATACCCCACAGACGCTTGCGTCGAGGAGGCTTGGCAGACAGTCGGCGGAAAGGGAGCGGATTTCTAAATCAGCAGGTACGTTTTTAAATAAAAAACTGCAGACAAACTCGATTTATTAGAATTTGCCTGCAGTCTGGGGGGAGCGAATCGCTCCTCTATTTACTTGTCCCTAAATTCCATAATCCAAACGGGTTGTAGAAGGGATGGTCTTCTTCATATCTAAAGTCCTGAAGGCCCGTCAATATAAAGTCGGGTGCATCTTGC
The DNA here is from genome assembly GCF_036541465.1 of Bacillus sp. CFBP9009. NCBI lineage: Bacteria > Bacillati > Bacillota > Bacilli > Caryophanales > Bacillaceae > Bacillus > Bacillus sp. CFBP9009. Next base: position 76,766 of record NZ_JAZHFU010000009.1, read on the forward strand.
TGAATGCTAAAGGTTTCGCCATTCTTAAAGAGAGGCCGTTCACCAACATGGTAATAATTAAATGTGTTAAGCAGAGCAGCCGCCTCTTTCGGACTCATTGTGTTAAGTGTCACGGCATCCGGAAGACCAAAGGCTTTCATTCCGAATGAACAATAATAGTCTTCCTCTCCGATGATCGTGACAAAATGGGCATATACCAAGAGAATATCCGGGCTATGATGTAGATGCTGCCAATCTTCCTTTGAATGGGCAATTCCAGCGGTTTCTATCTTCACTGCCATTCCGCCTGCCCTAAGGATCGCTGCCCCGGCATCGATCAAATCGATAACAGTTCCGGTATCGGATACATCGGCTATTATATAAACGGTAAAGGTATGGTCATTGATTTCCTCTAATGCATTCTCTGAAAAGGCGTCTTTACTGGCGTAAGAAAAGCTCTCCTTTAAAGTGGGTTCATAATCATGGATCTCCGCCTGAAAAGTAATGTTTTTATCACTGTTATGAAAAACATTCCCGGCTAACAGATACCCTTCGCTTTTGGAAGCGACCGTTTGAATCAATTCTGTCCGGTCCTTCCATTTACCGGGTATCCCGATGATGATTTGGTTGTCCTTCATGGATCATCTCTCCTTTCCGATCACTTCATACTATACCACTGCTGATGTTTTCCATAGTATTTCAAAAAAAATAGTGCCAAGCACCGATAAATGCCAGTGAGGGATGTGCAGGACTTTTTCAAAATTATACAATTGATGTATAATATAATCTAGTAAACGTATAGCCTATCTTCATAGGAATTCCCCTTAGGGTTTTCTCATAGGGCCGTATCTTAATAATCTATTCGTATATATCAATGATGAAAGAGAGTGGAATATAATGGGTCGTAAGTGGAATAACATTAAAGAAAAAAAAGCGTCAAAAGATGCTAATACTAGTCGGATTTATGCTAAGTTCGGACGGGAAATATATGTGGTGGCAAAACAAGGTGAACCAGATCCAGAATCCAATCAGGCATTAAGGGTCGTGCTTGAGCGTGCGAAAACGTACAATGTTCCAAGAGCAATCATTGACCGTGCGATTGAAAAAGCCAAAGGCGGTTCGGAAGAAAACTATGACGAACTTCGTTATGAAGGGTTCGGTCCAAATGGTTCAATGGTCATCGTGGATGCATTGACAAACAACGTGAACCGGACGGCATCTGATGTACGTGCCGCATTTGGGAAAAATGGCGGGAATATGGGTGTCAGCGGATCTGTTGCTTATATGTTCGATGCAACGGCAGTCATCGGGATTGAAGGTAAAACGGCTGATGATGTTCTTGAACTGTTAATGGAAGCGGATGTTGATGTACGTGACATCATTGAAGAAGAAGAAAGTGTCATCGTTTATGCCGAACCTGAACAATTCCATGCTGTACAACAAGCATTCAAGGATGCAGGAATCAGCGATTTTACAGTGGCCGAGCTGACGATGCTTGCACAAAATGACCTAACCCTACCAGAAGATGCACAAGCACAATTCGAAAAAATGATTGATGCATTGGAAGATTTGGAAGATGTTCAACAAGTTTATCATAATGTAGATCTTGGTGAATGAAATAACAAGCAGACCTTTGCTATATGATCAAAGGCCTGCTTATTTTATTTGAAAGGAAAGAGCCTGTTCCGAATCACGAAACAGGCTCTTTCCTTTTGATTATTCATTTATGGTGATTCCGGAAAGTTCACGGTCTTTCTGTACCTTTTCCAATTCCGAAATTGTGACCAGTTGATAACCTTGGTCATGCAGTTGTTTGATGATTTTTCCTGCAGCCTGGGCGCTAGTTTGGTAGATATCATGCATTAATATGATACGGCCATCTTTGGCTTTGCTCATCACTTTGTTTACGATTTTCTTTTCATTCCGTTCTTTCCAATCTTCGGGATCGACATCCCAAAGTGTGACTTTCATATCCTCCATGTATTCACGCACATTATTGTTAATCGCTCCATATGGGGGACGGACGAGATTTGGCTCAGCACCTGTAGCTTTTTCTACAGCGTCTTGGGTCTTTTCGATTTGATCTTCGATTTTGTTCTTGCTTAAGCGCGTCAGCTGCGGATGATCCCATGAATGGTTGCCGATCTCATTTCCTTGCTGCAGCATTTTTTGAAGAACTTCCGGATAGTGCTGAACGCGGCTTCCAAGCACGAAAAACGTCGCGTGACCATCATACTTGTTCAGGTTTTCAAGAATGGACATGGTATGACTTGGATGCGGCCCGTCATCGAACGTCAAGGCAATGACCTTTTTTGAAGGGTCGATCCATTCATTTTGCACGGGCAGTTTGGCGACGATATGTTTCGGCTGCCATTCCTTTACACGATCCTCATTCAAATCTTGACTTTGATATGAATCTAGCAAACTATCTTTAAAAAGTTCCTTCTTGATGGCTATTGTATGGGTCTTAGTTGAATCATCAGTCTTAACATAGAATACAAGCGTATTTTTCAAGACTGAAAAAGAATTGAAGTTGGCTGCCTTCAGTTTGTTTTCCTTTTTAATGAGACTGTTTGAAATGCCTTCTTCTTCCTTCTCCGTTAACTCTTCAAAAACAATATCGGATAAAACGGATAAATAATCAGTATCCGTGGCAAAGATGTCTTCTATGGAGAGCTTTTGCTGAGATGGAATATCATAAGTGAAGATCTGGGTTCCAGACTGCTTCTTTCCTTCCACTTGCTCATATTTATCGAAGGAAATCGTAATGGTCTGTTTGCTGAAATGGAGGATCGTATAGGTGAGGTTAAGCTCGGAAGCTTTTCCGTCGGATGCTTTCCATTTCTTTTCATAATCCTTAATTTCTTTCTTTATGTAGGCTTCTAGCTGCTTGTCGATATTTTCTAAATGCAGAACGGGCCTGCTGGCTGAATATCCGCCTTTCGTATTATCTTTCACATACGTTTGAATATCGGCATCTGGGTAATTTTTATCGGTTGTATAGGCCGAAACGGTTCTTTTCTTATCAAAAGCAAGGCTTTTGATGGCTAACCCCAATGTTCCCACAGCAGCTGTTAGACAAAATAGAAAAATAAAGACTTTTTTATAATTTAATTTCCTCATGATGCACTCCACCTCGATAATCATTCTACTATATAGACACGCCAAAAGTCTTAAAAGTTTGTAAAAAATTTCATTTTTTTATATTTATATATTTCCTTGCTCATTTTCAAACTTTTATGGCTCCGCCAACGTCTATTCTATGTACCTAGGATACGGAATTTAAATGTAAGGAGCTCTATCATGCAATGAAAAATCCAGATATGAATCAATTAATCGCGGCCCGGATAACCGAACGGCAAGATAATTTGTACAGACTTGCTTTTTACTATGTCAAAACCCAAGATGATGCCCTTGATATCGTGCAGGAATCGATCAGGAAAGCGCTAGCCTCCAGCAGCAAAATCAAAGACGCTGCTTCTATAGATAGTTGGTTATATAAGATCATCGTCCGAACGGCACTGGATGTTTTGCGGAAGAAAAAGAAACTGACCGTCGCCGATGACGAAACAATAGAATACTTACGCAGCGGTGAGGAAGATCACTATCCTGACCTGGATTTGCAAAAGGCCTTAGAAGGACTTTCAGTCAAGTACAAAACGGTAGTCGTCCTCCGTTTCTTTGAGGACCTGAAGTTGGACGAGATAGCGGAAGTGCTGGAAGAGAACGTAAGCACGATTAAAACGAGATTATATAAAGCGCTGCAACTATTGCGGATCAACATGACTGAACGGGAGGAAACGAAAAGATGGAAAAAAAATTAAAAGATCTGCGGGAAGAGTATCTAAAAACACCGATACCAAAGGAATTGAATGATGTCGTTCAAGCAGCCTTGAATGAAAAGTCCAGGAAGAAGCAAAGGGTTGGCAGGAATATCCTCGTGTCAGCGGCAGCGGCGCTTCTGATTGTGACAACTTCCGTAAACATCAGTCCGGCAGCGGCTAAAGCCATGAGTGATATTCCGATAGTTGATAAGGTCATCAAAGTGATTACCTTCGTCGAATGGAAAGAAGAAGCGAATAATTCCTCGGCAGTAATCAAAACGCCTGCTATATCCGGCCTGGAGAATAAACAGCTCGAAAATAGCTTGAATGATAAATATTTAGCGGAAAGCAAGCAGCTTTATAAAGAATTTACGGAGTCCATGGAAAAACTGAAGGAAGGGGAAAAGGGCAATATCTCGGTGGAAAGCGGATATGTGATATTGACGGATAATGAAACGATATTATCGGTACAGCGTTATACGGATACGATTCAGGCCTCCAGTTCCACGGAAAGTCAATTCGATACAGTCGACAAGAAAAACGAAGTGCTTTTAACGTTAAATAGCTTATTTAAAGATGATCGTTATCTTCAGGTGATCAGCGAAAACATCAAGGAACAGATGAAGCGGCAGATGGCTGAAGATCCGGAAAAGATATATTGGGTCGAAGAAGATGACCTTACTGCATTTAAAGGCATCGATGAAAACCAAAACTTTTATATTAACGAAGATGGCAAGCTAGTCATTGCCTTTAACAGCTACGAAGCTGCGCCGGGATATATGGGGGCCGTCGAGTTCATCATCCCGACAAAGGTGCTGTCAGACCTTCTTGTTGGCGATCAATATATCCATTAAAACGGCTCTATTGTAATTCTTATGACGGCGGAAGGTTTTTAAAACGGTACAATACTCATTAAAAAAGACGAACCAACGTTACTTGATTACAGTAACCTTGGCTCGTCTCTTTTTTGTTCGAATTTCATCTGATCCAGTTCCAGCCTCATTTTTTCCGTCTCCATCAGAAAGTTTTCATGTTTAAGTTTTTCAAGTTCCAATTCAACTTGTAGCATATTGTGTTTGGTTTTTGACTGTTTTTCGAAATGGGTTGTCAGTATTCCGAGTATAGGGATGGAAAAAATCATCACGACGGTTATGATCCCGAACATTATGTGCCTCCTCATTTTTTATATCTATTATACGGTGTATATAACGGTTGTGGTTTGGTTTTTCAAAATTTCCCATTTTGATTCTCATTAATATGTGCATGGCTACCAAAGTAATACCATTAGTGAAATTAGGGCAATATATCATTGATGGCCGCTTTATATTAGATTATATGGACTGTTTTTTAGTGCAAAATCCGGACTTTGGCTTGTATGGTGGAAAGCCACTTCTATTTATTTTGAAATTAATTATTTAAATATACTAAATATTTGTTTACAACAGAGAAAATAAAAGTTATTATACAATAATAAAAGGAGGGCTAGGTATGGCAACGATAAATAAACAGAAAATTGTGGATAGTGTACCTCAAAAAGGTTTTTTTGGAAACCCTAAAGGACTATTCACCCTTTTCTTTACTGAGTTCTGGGAGCGTTTCTCCTATTATGGCATGAAGGCCATTCTTGTTTACTATATGTATTACGAAGTTTCTAAAGGGGGACTAGGTCTTGATGAACCCACAGCCCTTGCCCTTGTATCCATATACGGATCTTTAGTATATATGTCAGGTATAATTGGCGGATGGCTCGCCGATAGGATTTTCGGGACTTCAAAAGCCGTATTTTACGGTGGTATCTTGATCATGCTCGGGCATATTGTCCTTGCTGTACCAGGCAGTCTCTCCATGTTCTTTGTTTCCATGGTACTTATTGTTCTGGGTACTGGTTTATTAAAACCGAATGTTTCCAGCATTGTCGGTGAAATTTACGCGGAAAATGACGAACGCAGGGATTCAGGTTTCAGCATATTCTATATGGGTATCAACATGGGTGCATTCCTTTCACCGTTTGTTGTCGGTACAGTCGGAATGGACTATAGCTTCCATCTTGGTTTTGGACTTGCGGCAATTGGTATGTTAATTGGACTCATCGTCTTTGTTACAACAAAGAAAAAGAACCTGGGCCTTGCTGGAACTCTTCCTGCTAACCCATTATCACAGAATGAAAAGAAAAAAGTATTCACTAAATTGGGGATAGCTGCACTAATCATAGCTGCCATCATCGGCATCACGGCTTCTGCAGGCATCTTAACGATTGAAACCTTCATTAATCTTGTAGGTATCCTAGGGATCGTTATTCCAACCCTTTATTTCATTTTCATGTATCGCAGCCCTAAAACAACTTCTGTTGAACGTTCACGATTGATTGCCTATATTCCTTTGTTTATAGCAGCCGTCATGTTCTGGGCGATTCAAGAGCAAGGTGCAACTATATTAGCAAGCTATGCAGACAAACGGACACAGTTGAATTTTGCTGGAATAGAAATAAACCCGGCATGGTTCCAATCTTTGAACCCTTTGTTCATCATAACCCTTGCACCAGTATTCGCATGGTTATGGATTAAACTAGGAAAGCGTCAGCCGACCATTCCTCAAAAATTCTCAATCGGTTTACTGTTCGCCGGTTTATCATTCCTGGTGATCCTGCTTCCTGTTTATTTCGGTGGATCAGACGCATTAGTCAATCCGCTATGGCTTGTACTTAGCTATTTCCTTGTAGTACTTGGAGAACTTTGTTTATCTCCTGTAGGACTTTCAGCTACTACAAAATTGGCTCCGGCCGCATTCTCGGCACAAACGATGAGCCTGTGGTTCCTGGCAAGTGCAGCAGCACAAGCACTGAACGCACAAATCGTCAGATTCTACACACCTCAAACCGAAATGGCTTATTTTGGAGTGATCGGTGTTGCCTCAATGGTCCTTGGACTTGTCCTGATGGCCTTATCACCAAAGATTCAAGGCTACATGAAAGGCATTCGCTAACACTTAGCCAGCAGTAAAAGAAAGATGATCTCAGATTAAACGGGATCATCTTTTTTTATTTCGTCCTTGAATTGTAATCGATTTTTATTCGCGGTCGTTATTCAATCCTTTAAATTCTTTTAATATGATCCACAGTGAACACTAAGATAAAAAACAAAATAATCTTGGGAATGGGCCCGATATCCGTGATAAAGAAAATACAATATCCTAAAATGAAATAAAACGAAAATAGAATACCTAAGGACAATCCATTTTTTCATTTCCTCCTCCTTAGCTGAGTATCCATCCCTTTTTTACATTAACAGCTGTCATTAGTAATCCATAATAAACTAAGTTTCAAATTGATAGATTCCAAAAGTGATCAGTGGAATTTCAGAAGACCGTTTGACCCAATAATGGAAAAGGTTCTTACAACCAGAAAAAAGAGCAATCCTATAAAGGATGCTCTTTTTTTTCATATTCTCTTATTTCAATTTCACCAATGGTTTTCTTATTGGTTATATTCGTTTTAGTCATTGAAATGGTTCTTTTCATTAATTAAGTTCAGCCTTTTCCTGCCTGGAATCCTGGATACTTGGTCATTCCGCCATCAGCATATAAGGTCATTCCCGTTACGTAGCTCGATTCGGCGGAAGCTAGCCAAGCGGCACAAGCCGCAATTTGTTCCGGTTTTCCGATGTATCCCATCGGTATCAGGTCGATGACTTCTTGTTTAGCTTTTGGATCATTGAATTTTTCGGTATTGATGGGTGTGTCGATTGCCCCAGGTGAAATATTATTAATGCGAATCCCTTTAGGAGCATATTCAAGTGCAAGGGTTTCTGTCATCATCTTCACTCCGCCCTTACTTGCTGCATAGTGGACAAAATGAGGCCAAGGGATCCGGTCATGAACGGAAGACATGTTAATGATATTCCCCTTAATGTCATGATCGAGCATATAACTGATTGCTTCCCTGCTTGCCAGGAACATCCCGGTTAGATTTACATCGATGACTTTCTGCCAATCTTCAAGAGTCAATTTTTCGCTGGGCACTTCATTTTCAATACCAGCATTGTTGATCATGATGTCGATTGTGCCAAAGGTGTCGACAGCGAATGAAAGCAATTTCTTCACATCCGCCTCCTTTGAAACGTCGCCTTGAATGGCTGCGGCTTTCCCGCCTGCCGCTTCAATCGTTTTGATGATTTCCTTATGATCGCCATTTTCAGTGTGATAATTTAATACGACATGTGCTTTTTCTTTACCGAACCTTTCGGCCATGGCTTTTCCTAACCCTTTTGCCGCCCCAGTGATCACTACCACTTTTTTCTCTAAATCGTCATACATCATTTATCGCTCCTTTGACTATTCTTTTGTAAAGCCGATCATGATTCCGCCAGCAATTACGAGTACACACCCGGTGATGACGAAGACCATTTGCTTTTTGGATTTTTTCTCTCCTAAAAGAAAGATGCCGCCTAAAGTGGAAATAACGATCCCCATTTGGGAAAATGAGAATGCTATGGCAACGCCCACTTTTGGATTAGCGAGCAGGAGGCCGATATTACCGACTGCCCACATCATTCCGGTTAGAATATTTCTTCCGGCATATTTATTAAACGGTTTATGTTTGATGGATAGGAGCAGGGCAGCCAGGAACATGCCAATTGCTTGCGGCAGGATCGCCGACCATCCGTCAACTTCATTCCATCTGACGACAATGACATATGTAACATAACCCACCGTTGAAATGGCAAGATAAAAAACCCCTTTTTTCATGCTTCCTGCTTTTTTGTTATCACCATCGCCGTAGCTCGTCAGCAAGACACCTGTAATCAAACAGATTATTGCAACTATGCCGATGATGATTGTCATCCTGTCATTCCATTCCCTGAAAATGATAACTGCAAAAAATGTATTTCCTAGAATTTGCAGTCCTGTTGAGATTGGAACGGTTTTCGATACCCCGATTTCCTTGACGCTGTTGAATTGAAATAACTGCCCGAATGCCCAGCCTATCCCGGAAATGATACCGACAATCCACACTGTACTGCTCCATTCCGGCGGATTGATGAAAGACATCATGATGGCGAACAGTAATGAACCGATTGTAATGCCAAGTGTTTGATTATAAGAGTTGCCTCCGAGTTTTTCGGAAACAAGCACTAAGCTGCCCCATGTCAATGCAGGGAGTAGCGCAAAGAGAAAACCTTCCACAAATTTCATCTCCTAAACTAGAAAACAATGTTCTAATGAATATAAAATAGTTAGTTAGTAAGCTATTGAATGTATTTAGAGTTTTCCCTTTACACGGGAAAGAAAACATGGTTTTAATTTACCAATTTGGAATTTTATTTTTCAGGGTGGAAACAATGAAAAAATAAGGGGTTTATGGTACTTTTAACTTAAAAACAGTTAGGAGAAATAGTATGACGACACTGAATGAATGGTTTGAAAAGGGGATTCCCGCTAAAGAATTTGTATCTTCGATGAAGGTTCATAAAGAAAACTTACAATCGATTCAGGAGGATTTTTCCGTTTCTGCAGAGGACCAAGGTTTTTTCGATGAATTAAAGACGAAGGAACTTCGGGCCATTGTCATTACTGAAGACTGGTGCGGAGACGCAATGATGAACATTCCAATACTGATGAATATAGCTGAAGCGGCAAATATTGAAACTCGAATGGTTTTACGAGATCAAAATCTTGAACTAATGGATCAATACTTAACGAATGGAACAGCGCGTTCAATTCCCATTTTTATATTCATTGATAAGAATGGTGAAGAAAAAGCTGTTTGGGGACCACGTGCACCAAAGGTACAAGAGTATGTAATGGAGTTAAGGTCAGACCTGCCGGCTAAGGATGATGAACGTTTCGATGCAGCGCAAAAAGCAGTCATCAAAAAGATAACTGCGGCTTTTGCTGAAGAAAAACACCTGTGGGATGAAGTATACAGCAGTATCAAGGAAGCATTGGGAAGCTGCTGACAGCGGGGATATCCCTTTTTAACCTTGGAGTTTCTTCCATAATGAAGGGCTGTTTCAAAACGGAGACTACAACCATTTTGGTTGGTGAATCTATAGTATTCATGGTTCTTTTAGTCCAAGGTTTGGGAACAGCCTTTTCATTTACTTATGATTCCGGAATGATTGTAACGCCGATTGTTCGAATAGGAGAATCTTGTTTAGCGCTCTGATTCGTAGCGTTGTAGTATTTTACCATTAAATCGTTCAATTCATTTTGAAAGTTAATAAAGCTTTCATCATCAAGCTTTAGTTCTAAAAGGGAAAAGGTTGAACCATCTTCAGTGCAATCTCTTTCTTCTAATTTAGTAAGATAGTTTTGATATTGAGTCATAAGGGATAATTGATAATAAGAAAAGTAGTTCACCTTTTTCTCATTAGAATATTTTTTCCATTCTTCCCCGCTAAGTCGCGCTTCTTCTTCATTTAAAACATAGTATTTTTCGGAAACGGATCTCACTTTTTTCTCTTTTACAATGCGGATGACCCCTGAATCAAATAGAACCTGTATATGTCTATATAATGTTGCTTGGGGTACATCCTTAATGATTTTTAACATTTCTAATGGTGTTAAACCATTTTCCCTGTTTCTCATTAAAGCTTGGGTAATCTTCATTCTTACAGGATGCATTAAAATTTCGGCTTTATTAATCATCTTATTCTCCTCACATTGGAAATTAAATAATTTCATTTGTAAATAATTAATGTCTTCATGCAATAAAGCTTAATAAATAGGATTATATTTTTATTGTTATTTATAATGATAATATTATCATTATAAATAACAATAAAACCTCAAACAATATTTTATCAAGAAAAAAATAGGTGAAAAATCCCAATTCAAATGTTATCATTACTGATAATGATAATAAAATTTGTTATTAAGGAGTGGTATATATGAAATTGCATTATGGATGGAACGAATTGAAAGATATTGATTTCATGCCTATTCTGCCGATTATTTTACCGGTAATTGCTATTGGGATGATTTTAATCCTTATTGCATTAATTGATTTATACAGAAATCGAAAGACGCGGAAAAATGTATTATTGTGGACACTCATCATTATTTTTGCAAATACAGTCGGTCCAATTCTGTACTTCGTTATTGGTAGAAAGGACAGTGACAGAATATGAAATTAGAGATTAATAATGTCACAAAAAAATTCAAAGAAAAAACAGCGGTCAATAATTTTTCAATGAAACTGCAATCTGGGGAATGTGTTGGATTGATAGGGCCAAATGGGGCTGGTAAGTCGACACTAATAAAAGTCATTGCAGATATTATTGATCCAACTTTGGGAGAAGTATTGCTTGATGGTAAGAAAATTTCAAAAATGAAAAAGGAAATAGGCTACTTACCACAATACCCTAACTTCTTTCAATGGATGACTGCCAAAGAAACCCTTACATTCATGGGGCAGCTCTCGGGTATCAAAAAGGAAGAGTTATTAAGCGGCATTCCAGAGATATTGTCGAAAGTAGGGTTGAGCGGGGAAGAGAATTCAAAGGTGCGGACTTTTTCAGGCGGAATGAAACAAAGGCTTGGAATTGCACAGGCACTGTTACATAAACCAGCTTTGATTGTCATGGATGAACCGGTTTCGGCACTAGATCCGATCGGCCGGAGAGAAGTGTTAAATATCATAAAAGAGATAAAGAAAGATACGACCATTTTATTATCGACGCATATATTAAGCGATGCAGAAGAGATATGTGAGAGGTTTGTCATTATAAAAAGTGGTGAAAAAATTGAGGACACTACAATGTCTGAATTATTAACCAGGAATAGCGTAAATAAAATCAATGTCGACATAACCTCAAGAAGTCAAAAATGGATTGAACATGTTAAAAGCTTGAACTTTGTCAAAGGTGTAGAGGTAATGGGAAATAAATTGAAGATAGAAGTGGAAAATATTGATTCAAACAAGAATATTTTACTTGCGAATGCTCTGGAGCATAATGTTGATCTTATAAGGTTCGAAATAGATAACGATACATTGGAAGAGATTTTCTTAAAATTGGTGGTGGAGAAATGAGTGAATTTGCCGTTTTAGCTAAAAAGGAATTTGTTCAGATGGTACGTGAATATAAAGTGATTTGGCTGCCTCTTGTATTTATATTTTTAGGAATAACTCAACCAGTCGTAAGTTATTATTTACCTTCAATTTTAGAGGCACTGGGCGGGAGCCAAGGGATCACCATTGATCCAAGCATGGCAGCCCAAAAAGGCGGCGAAGTTCTCGCTAGTACCTTAGGGTCTCAATTTGATCAGCTAGGGGTCATGATCATCATCGTTTCCATGATGGGAGTCGTACAATCCGATAAAGCAAATGGTATGCTGGCTTTCATTCTTACAAGGCCCGTGACGGTTGGATCTTACATAAGCGGGAAGATCATTTCCAATTATCTGTTTGTTGCCTTCAGTGTAGCATTGGGGTATTTAGTTTCATATCTGTATGCAGTTTTTTTGTTTACGAGTATTGATTTTGCGGATTTAATAGTGGCTTTACTGTTCTATCTGCTGTGGATCCTATTTATCGTTTCATTCACGACGATGATCAGTACCATTTTTAATAGTCAGGGTATTATTGCATTAATTTCGATAGTATTTCTCCTCGGCTGTAGAATAATAGTTGGATTAAGTCCCGTAATAGACAATGTTAATCCAGCAAGCATGAGTAAACATGCCATGGAAGTACTGATTTTAGGCACAGTCAATTCACAAGCGATTTGGGGTGCATTAGCGGCACTTGAGTTGACGGCAGTAGCGATATTGGTAACGAGCATATGGATTTCCAAAAAGAAATTCAATAACGAATAAGTTAGGTATGAAGGAAAAATATCGACGAAATCTACAGTTATATCTTCGAAAATAAAAATATATCGACGAAATCTACAGTTATATCTCCGAAAATAGGAATATATCGGCGAAATCTATAGTTATATCTCCGAAAATAGGAATATATCGACGATTGAAATGAAAAAGGACTGATTTTTTACTCAGTCCTTTTTTAAATATGAAAATGGAAATTGAGACGCCGTTCCGTGTTTCAATTTCCACTTAAATCAGCGCAGATCGATTAAATGAGAAACATCGCGACTATCGTAGTCACTGCTAAACCAATGGTTACCGGAAGCAGATTCCGGCGGGCGAGTTCAAAGGGACTGACGTTACATATGGCAGCTGCTGGTATCAGTGCCCATGGAATCAGGGTACCTCCGCCAACCCAAATCGCGGTTATTTGCCCGAGTGCGGTTAAGGTTGCGGTTCCGCTTCCGATTGCCGTGCCAAAAAGTTTGGCGACAGATCCCGCTAAAGAAATGCCTGAGAAGCCCGATCCATCCAAGCCAGTGATGGCACCGATGCCCGTTAATGTGACGGCGGCTATTTCTTTAGTTAAAGGAACGGAGGCCGCTAAGGCGGCACCGAGGTCATTGACGATGCCGAGGGATGTTTTTGGTAAGTAGTCACCGATGATCTGATTGAATCCAGAATCACCTAGATAGAAGAATGCGGCGATCGGAATGACGGGTCCGAATACTTTAAAGCCAAATTGAAAACCCTGAATCAAATAGGCCGTTGATTTTTCAAGTCCTTGTTGTTTATGTGCTACAAGGGATAAAATCAGCAAAATGAAAACGGCAGTACCCCCAACCAATGCTGTTGCATCTCCGCCTTGCAACTTCAAAATCGACAATGCCACAACATCCAACAGAAAGGCGATCGGAATGAAAATGGCAAAAAACTTCTTTTGTCCCAGCGTGAGCAAATCTTCACTGATTGTCTGATCTTGGACGATCCCCTCATTATCCGCCACCTTGATTTTTCCCAGCTTCATATCCCGCTTTAAAAGGATAAAGGCGGAGATGGTGGTGACGACCCCCATTGTAATGACAAGGGGGATGCTCGCAGCGATGACATCACCGACTGGTATGGAAGCCGCATCACCCGTTAGTTTAGGGGCAGCCTGAATGATGAAATCCCCTGATAATGCTATTCCGTGACCAAAAAGGTTCATCGCCATTGCCACGCCAAGGGCTGGTAAACCAGCCCGTAAAGCAACGGGGAGCAGAACGGCACCCAATAAGGCAACGGCAGGTGATGGCCAGAAAAACCAGGATATCATCATCATGACGATTCCAATTACCCAAAAGGCAAGTGTAGGATTTTTAATGAATTTCGCAAACGGTGCAATCATGACATCATTAATGCCCGACTTCGTTAATACCGTGCTCATGGCAACGATGATTGAAATGATTAAAATCGTGGACATTAATTCCGTGATTGCGAAAATGAAGCTGTTGAATATCCCACTTATGGAGGATGCTAAACTGCCTGTAGCCACTAAAGCCAAAAGGAAAATACCAACTATGCAGATGAGGGTAGTATCACGACGTTTTACCATAAACCCGATTATCAATGCAATGAATACAACATAAATCCAATGGAGTGCCGTTAATTCCATCTCCATGATCCGTCCCCCTCATAAATATGCCTAGTTACAGATTATGAGGGAGGTACGGGGTGGTGAGTTGTTTCATGAATTTTAAAGGCTTATCTTCTTTATTTTCAACAATACTTCAAGTATTCTTAACTTGAATAGCAACTACTGTAAATGAGGGATAAGCCGTGAAGCAAATATATAGTGATATCATACAATTTCGGGGTACACATTATGAGTTTGGATACATGCAAGGGGAGGAATTAAAAGATTCACTAACGGTAAAAAATCGTGAAGATCAGTGGAAGATCAGGCAGCCTCGGTTTACGGTTGAAGAAGAAGAGGTCAAGAAAGCAATTACACAATTCGCCCCTGGAGTTTGGGAAGAATTACTGGGGTTGCAAGAAGCGCTGAAATGGCCAATTGACCGCGTGCTGCAAGAGTTTGGTGGATACCGATTGGATTATGTTCGGTCGGGCTGTTCCATCATGACAGGCGATGATTATCTCATTCGCAATTATGATTACCACCCAAAGACCTATGAAGGACGCTATGTCTTATTCCAGCCAACCGATCAAGGGTATTCAAGCATCGGCCCTAGTCAGCGAGGGACTGGTCGGATGGATGGAATGAATGAAAAAGGTTTGGTGATAGGCTATAACTTCATGAATCGCAAGGACCCTGGTGATGGTTTCATCTGCTGCATGATTGGCAGACTGATTGTTGAATCTTGTGCGAACGTTCAGGAAGCTGTCGCGATGTTGAAGGAAATACCGCATCGTCATTCGTTCACTTACGTCGTCTATGATAAAAGCGGAAGTACCTATATTGTGGAAACCTCCCCGAGAAATGTAGAGGTGCGCACGTCAAATGCCTGTACAAATCACTTTGAAATCATGAAAAATGAAAACCGTAACCATCTTATCGATTCAAAACGCCGATTGGAGATCATCCAAGATCAGGAAGGGAAACTTTCATCTGCCTACGATGCTTATAGGTTGTTTAATGATACCAATCAAGGTGTCTTCTCGGATTTATATAGCAGCTGGGCAGGAACGATTCATACATCCGCTTATTTACCTAAGGAGATGAAAGCTTGGATTGCCTTGGGAGGGAACCAGGAGCCGACTTCAATAGATTTTGCGAAATGGCTGGAAGGGGAAGATGTTGAGTTAAAACGAATCAAAGGTGTAATTGATACGGATATTCCCTTCGTGCATATGGATGAGGGAGCGAATTGGTTTCGAAATTGAACGTCTTTAAGTAAATTCGAACCTTGCGTTGTTAACAGGCCCAATCCGTGGATTGGGCTTTTGTTGTTCTATTTTTAGGCAAACCTGGTACTATTTATTAGTGGATGTCAGAGTAATATAATATGATAAAGTAACAGATTTTGGATTGGGGACAAGAAGTTGGATTTGTGTGCCGTACTTGTACAATGAATAAGGGGATGAGCGAATGTTTTCGACAGCTATTGGTTGGTTTCGGTTTATTACAATAATTGAGGGAATCTCATATGTTTTATTGCTTGCCATTGGTATGCCCATTAAGTACATATTGGATATTGGGGAAGCAACACTCATTTTAGGCAGCATCCATGGTTTCTTATTTGTCGTATTTGGGCTTTTATTACTTTATGTGAGCATCATATCAAAATGGTCCTTTTTAAAAATGGCGATGATTTTCATCGTTTCATTCATTCCATTTGGTAATTTTGTAATCGATCGCAGGCTTCTGAAGCAAAGTTAAGTACTTTTACTTTTAAAAAATCCATAAAAAAACGTCTTCCTATTTAAATGGCAGGCGTTTTTTTTATGGATTTAAGCTTGCTGTAAGGTTGGCACAAAGATGCTGTAAGAATGGGCATGTAAAGTATACGTATCAACAATACTGAAGAGGTGAAACAAATGGAATCATTATTAAAAGTGGAAAATATAAAAAAAACATATGGTAAATCAAGCGCTGCCTACACAGCGTTAGAAAATATATCTTTTGACATTCATGAAGGGGAGTTTGTAGGGATCATGGGACCTTCTGGAGCGGGGAAATCGACGTTGCTCAATTTGTTAGCAACCATTGACTCGCCGACTGAAGGGAAAATTTTTATGAATGATACGAGCATTCACGATATGAAAGGGGCTGACTTAACGGATTTCAGACGTGATAATCTTGGTTTCATCTTCCAGGATTATAATTTGCTAGACTCATTGACTGTGAAGGAAAATATATTATTACCACTGGCGATTGCAAAAATTCCAGCGAAAGAAATTACTGCCTTGGTGAATCGTATTGCTAAAGTATTCGGGATTGAAGGTTTATTAGCTAAATATCCATACCAAATCTCCGGTGGGCAAAAGCAAAGAACAGCTGCAGCCAGAGCGCTTGTGACAGAGCCTGCATTGATCCTGGCAGATGAGCCCACAGGTGCACTTGATTCAAAATCAGCAACAGGTCTGCTGGAAAGCTTAAGTGACCTAAATAAAAATAATAATTCCACCATCATATTGGTGACACATGATGCATATGCCGCAAGCTTCTGCCGGCGGATCATTTTCATCAAGGATGGTACGCTTTCAACAGAAATTTATCGTCGTGGCCAATCACGTAAAGCTTTCTTCCAAGAAATTATGGATGTCCTTGCAACAATTGGAGGTGAGGTAGATGACGTTATTTAGTCTGGCGAGAAAGAATATTGCTCGAAACCTCTCCCAATATTTTTTATATATCGCATCCATGGTATTTAGCATTATCATCTATTTTACATTTGTAACATTAAAATATAGCGACACAGTTGCAGAACAAACGGCTTCATCACAGAAATTGGATTCATTAATGAGTGGTGCGGCGGTCATCCTGATTTTCTTCGTTGCCATTTTTATTGCCTATTCCAATTCATTCTTCATGAAAAAACGTAAAAAAGAAGTGGCATTATATGCATTGCTTGGCGTACATAATCGTCAGATCGGTTTTATGCTCTTCTTTGAAAACCTATTGCTAGGTTTGGTTTCATTGGTTGTGGGGATTTTACTTGGATTTCTTTGTTCAAAAGGGTTCATGACGATTTTGATCTATTTAATGGGCTATGATGTCCTCGCGCCATTTACATTTTCGGAATCTGCAGCTTTGAACACCTCAATCGTATTTCTGATAATTTTCTTGGTGACATCATTCCAGGGCTATCGTTTGATTTATCAATTTAAACTAATCGATCTCTTCCATGCTACGAAAAAAGGGGAAGCGGCTCCGAAGCCATCGATGTTTGTAGCCTTTCTGGGAATTTTTCTGATTGTCATGGGTTATTGGTTGGCGATGCAAGATCTTTTTACTTCTAAAGTATGGGAAAAAGTCGGCTTTTTGATGACGGCACTCATCATTTTGACAACTGTTATTGCAGGTACGTTTTTATTGTTTCATAGCGTGACAGGCTATGTGTTAGCGGTGAGTAAGAAAAATGAAAAATGGCTATGGAAAGGCCTGCATCTGATGACGATCTCGCAACTGCTACATCGTATACGGGGTAATGCACGGACATTGACCGTAATTGCAGTGTTAAGTGCTACAACGGTAACGGCTGGCGGTGCGGTTTATGGCCTTTATTATAACGCGAATGACCAAGTTATGACCGTTGATCCGAACACCTTCATGTATCAGCAAACGGATGCAAAAAGCGATCAGCAAGTCAGCGCTGTATTGCCAGATACAAAGTATGATGGAAATGTCGAAGCACTATCTATCACATTTAATACGAAAGAACTTAGCAAGGGATCAGCATTCGATAGCTCTGATAAAAGGATTTACACGATAATCGATGAAAGAACATATAACAAATTAGCAGAAGTACAAGGTAAGGAAGCATTGCTTGTGAATAATGGCAAAGCAGTCATTTTAGATATTGGATATGACAAAAGATTCTCACCTGAATACAAGGACAAGACGATCAGGACAGAAAACAACACAGCGATAACATTTCAAAGCTTTAAAACACAAACAGTTTTAAATGCCAAAACAGCAGGCATTGCAGTGGTTGTATCGAATGATCAATTTAAATCATTGCAAAAAGAAGGGGAAGTAATCATCGCCCCACACATGTTCAAATAAAGTTTCCTTGCTCAAAATCTGATTTGGGTGATGCATAAAACAGCTCATCAGTCCGATTTCTTTAGCTGTGAGCTCTAGCGTTTTGCCATCCTTTTTCACTTCATTTGCACTAAGCTCAAAAGGACCAACTTGAAATTTTTTCGGAGCAGCTTTTTCCTCTGAAAAGCCCGCACGCCTCAGCTGCGCCTTTACCCGATATGCAACTTCCTTCGGACTGAATTTCTTGGTAATATAATCATCCCCGCCAATCGCCAACCCTAAAAGCTTATCAATTTCCTCATCCTTTGCCGACAAAAATAAAATGGGCACATTCGACACTTCCCGAATTTGCTTGCATAAATCATAGCCTTCACCATCTGGCAGCAT
Source organism: Bacillus sp. CFBP9009 (assembly GCF_036541465.1). NCBI lineage: Bacteria > Bacillati > Bacillota > Bacilli > Caryophanales > Bacillaceae > Bacillus > Bacillus sp. CFBP9009. The sequence continues at coordinate 95,468 of NZ_JAZHFU010000009.1, forward strand.
AATATCTAGCAAGACTAGTGATGGATCGAACTTCTGAAACTTTGCCCACCCATCCGCAATCGTCCCCGCCGTAACAATATTCGGGATACCTTCTTTATGTAAAACCGTCTCCATGAGACGTGCCAAATCTTCTTCATCGTCAATAATTAAAATCCACTGATCATTAGACATTCTTTTACCTCCTAAACATCAATCATACCCTACAGTATAGAGTACCCCTTAACAAAAAATAAGGGGAGGGTAAGTTTTTTAACGAACTCATCCATTATTTTCACGAAAGTGCCATTACATGAAAAATTAATGTTGAGATCAGGAATCCTGTTGTCTGTTCTGTATTTAGTTAAGGTGGTTTGGGTAAGAAGATTGTGCTTCATACTGATTTGGTAAAGGTTGTATGATAAACTGTTTAAAGTATTGTTAGGAAGATTATGCTGAGTAATATGATTCAGGAATTCATTACCGTATGCAGCGAATGTGGAAGAGTAAAAGGAGAAAAAAATAATGGAAACAAAAAAGGTGTTACCCGTTCTTTTTTTAGTGATGTTTTTAGTCATGGTCGGATTTGGGATCATTATTCCCGTCATTCCGTTTCTTGCAGAAAAGGTTGGTGGCAGTCCTACTGAGCTTGGACTTTTAATGGCTGTTTATTCATTAATGCAATTATTTTTTGCCCCGGTGTGGGGCCGTATATCTGACCGGATAGGACGTAAGCCTGTCATGATAATCGGGATTGCTGGCTTGGCTCTTTCGTTTTTTATCACGGCCTCGGCAGATTCCTTATGGGTATTATTTGTAGCAAGGATCATTGGCGGGATTTTGTCATCGGCAAACATGCCAACCGCAATGGCGTATGTGGCTGACATCACGACGCCGGAAGATCGCGGAAAAGGGATGGGGATCATCGGGGCCGCTACAGGGCTTGGTTTCATCTTTGGTCCGGCGATTGGCGGGGTATTCTCCAAATCAAGTTTGAATTTACCTTTTTACATTGCTGGAATTACCTCTTTAATTACTTTATTCTTAGTGATTGCGATACTGAAGGAATCACATACAGTTGAAAAGAGGGCCCAGCAGTCAAAAAATAAAGAGTCCATGTGGAAAGCCTTTAGAGGGCCTCTTAAAACCATGTTCTTTCTGCAACTGATCGTCACTCTTTCAATGGCAGGACTCGAAACGACTTTTGCTTATTTTGCAGCCAAAAAGGCTGATATAAGTCTTGTCCAATTAGGCTATATCTTTATGATCATGGGGGTTGGCAGTGCGATCGTTCAAGGTGGATTAGTAGGTAGGATGACAAAGAAATATGGAGAAGGCGCGGTCATCCGAATGGGAATCATCGTCTCGGCAGCTGGGTTCATACTCATCCTGTTTTCTTCCGGTTTTTGGACATCGGCGGTCTTCCTGACGATTTTCGGAGTGGGAAATGGGTTCATCCGTCCGGCAATTTCGGCGCTGCTGACCAAAAGTTCCATGACGGGCCATGGCAGTGTCACTGGACTGTTATCTTCCTTCGACTCGTTCGGCAGGATTGCAGGTCCTCCGATAGGCGGTTGGTTATTTTCAATTTCGATTGATTTACCATTTATATCGGGAGCTATCCTTTCCGTTTTTGCTTTGATTCTTTTTCAGTTATACCATGCACGGACACAGACTAAACAGGTCCAAGCATCTCATTAATATAATGATGGGCAAAAACCCCCCCATTTCTAAAAATGGGGGGGGGGCCGCGAGCGGTGCTTGAATAGCACCGTTTTTTTTATTGAATCATATTGAGGAATTTACGTGTACGCGCTTCTTTAGGGTTTGTGAAAATCTGCTCGGGTGTTCCCCGCTCCATTATTTTTCCTTCATCCATAAAAATGACTTCGTCGGCGACTTCACGGGCGAAACGCATTTCATGGGTTACCACGATCATTGTCATGCCTTCTTCTTTCGCCAGGTCTTTCATGACCTGTAACACGTCTCCAACTAGTTCAGGATCTAAAGCGGAAGTGGGTTCATCGAATAGCATGACCTTAGGCTCCATGGCCAGGGCCCTTGCAATTCCGACTCGTTGCTGCTGTCCGCCGGACAATTGAAACGGATAAAAATCGATTTTTTCACCTAAGCCCACTTTTGTAAGCAGGGCAGCAGCCGTTTCTTTCGCTTGCTGTTTGGCTATGTTTTTTACAATGATGGGTCCTTCCATTACATTTTCCAATGCTGTTTTGTGGGGGAAGAGGTTATAGCTTTGGAAAACCATCCCTGTCAAACTGCGAAAAGATGTAATCGATTTTTTTCTAACGGGTTTTTTGAAGTCCATTACCGTTTCATCGATTTCAATCGTCCCATCCGTTGGCACCTCAAGGAGATTCAAACACCGAAGAAAGGTTGTTTTGCCTGAACCCGAAGGACCGATCAATACAATGACTTTACCTTGCTCCACTTCCAAATCGATGCCCTTTAAAACTTCAAGGTCACCAAACGATTTATGAAGATTCTTAATGTTGATCATTTTAAAATCTCCTTTAACTACTGCGGTTCTTATTTTGCTACATAACGATTAAGTCTGTCTTCTAAACTTCCTTGTATGAAAGATAAAATGGTACATAAAATCCAATATAAAGCAGCCGCTTCCATGTAAAGTAGTAGAAATTCATAGTTTTTTGCAGCGATCTCTTGAGCTTTACGGAATAATTCCGTTACAAGAATGAGTGATGCAAGCGATGTATCTTTTAAAAGGCTAATGAACGTGTTGGATAATGGGGGAACGGATACACGTGCTGCTTGCGGCAAGACGATCCGCTTTAAAGCTTGGGTATATGACATCCCGATCGAATAGCCCGCTTCCCATTGCCCTTTTGGTATCGATAAAATGGCCGCTCTTATAATTTCCGAGGCGTATGCTCCAACACTTAGTGAGAATCCGATTATAGCCGATATAAAAGGACTGATGGTGACACCTAAATTTGGAAGTCCATAGAAAATGATAAATAATTGCACAAGTAAAGGTGTCCCGCGGATGATTGACACATATACTCGCGCAATTATTTGAAGGATTCTAATGGAAGATAATCTAGCCAATGCTGTGAGTACAGCGAGAATAAGGCCGAGAACAAATGAAATTAGCGTTAGTGGAATCGTATATTGAATAGCTCCCTCTATCATCGGATAGAGGGAGGTTTGAGCGATGGAAACAAGCTGGTCCATACGCTCGGGGTCGGTGAAAATATTACTTAGGAGAAACATCTTCACCGAACCATTTATCCGAGATTTTTGCGTACGTGCCGTCGTCTTTCATAGCTTTTAATGCTTTGTTTACTTCTTCCACTAATTTGCCGCTGTCTTTTCTGAACATTAAACCACTGGCGACTCCGCTTTCTTCCTCATCAGCGACTTTGATAGGTGCATCCGGGTGTTGCTTTTTATAATCAAGGTACGATAATTTGTCATTGATCGTGGCATCTACACGTTTAGAACCAATAAGCTGTACGGATTGAGAAAATCCTTCAATACCTGTAACTTCAGCACCATGTGATTTGGCTAGATCATTATAGTTACTCGTTAAAGATTGTGCAGAGGTCTTGCCTTTCAAATCATCGAAGGATTTAATATCCGAATTATCTTTGTGTACCAGTAATACGGCTCCTGATTGAATATATGGGTCAGAGAAATCATATTTCTTTTGACGGTCTTCATCGATGCCCACTTGGTTTGCGATCATATCAAAACGTTTTGCATCCAAGCCTGCAAACATGCCGTCCCATTGTGTTTCCTTGAATTCAGCTTTCACTCCAAGGCGTTTTGCCACTTCTTTAGCAATTTCAACATCAAACCCCGTTAGTTTATCTGAATCATCGTGGAATGTGAAAGGAGGATATGTACCTTCTGTTCCAACAGTTAATACGCCATCTTTTTTAACTTTATCATATAGACTTTCTTGTGAAGAAGATTTATTGCCGGTATCGTTTGCCTCATTTTTTGTATCGGTACCACAAGCGGTAAGTACAACCGTGAAAGCTAACAATAGCGATAAAAGTGCAACCATTTTTTTCATTTGGGTAAACCTCCTAGTAATCTGATAGGGATTGATACTCTGTGATACTATACAAGAAAAGGGAAAAAGTCAATGAAAATAACTTATATCATTAGTGTTAATGAAACTTGGTGAATTATACGGTTTTTCACGCATTGAAGTGAAAATAAAACTAAAAGAAAGGTGTATCGTCATCCAGGGAAGGAACTGAACCGATATCCATTCTAAGGAGACAAAAAGCCCCTTATCCACGTCAACTATTAGCTAAGTGGAAGAGGAGCTTTTTGGACTGTCCAGAACTATTTCGGGATTCTTTTTAACTTAACGTTTTTTATGATTTTTATCCTCTACACTGACGAAGATAGGGTTCGAATAGAACCAAAGGTCTTTATAGTTACGTTTGTTTATTTCTGAAAAGCGTGTTTCGTTATCCTCGATTTCAGTCTTTGCATCGATCAGCGGTTCACCGTCCATCGTTTCTCCAGCGACATTTTCCCCTAGATTCGTGCCACGCAAACGGAAATATTGATCCTTATTTGCTTTGACTTTGTAAGTGATGGTATGAAAACCATCGCGATCGGTTTTCCAGTCTTTACTTGTAAAGCGTTTAACCACTTTTGTCGTATCATTGGTGGCTTTATTATAAGCGGGTGTTCCAGGCACTGCTTTCCCGGTTACTTCACCGGAAATTAGATCCACGTGATCCACCTTGACGGGGTCCCCGTTATTGTTCTTTTGGGGGCTCTTAAATCGGATGGTGATCTTGACCATCTGTCCTTCCTTCACTTTAAGATCCCCGCCCATATCAACCGTGTTGTTTCCGTTTTTAGCTTGGAAATCAAGGGCATCGATCAAGTCACCAAAAACGGAGAAGGATTTCCCTGATCGCATGCCATCAAGGACGGATTGCATTGATGTGCCATTTACCCATGTATAATTCTTGGAATATTCACCTGGCCAGTAGCCGCTGGAGTATAGGCGGTTTTCACTGATTTCAAAATGGGAGTCCGAATTGGAAAAATTCCAGAACTTACGACCTTCCCCAAGAAGCGCATCCCATGCACCGCCTACCTTAGCAAGCATGAAATCGGAACCGCCATAGGTCCGGTTTTCCGGTGTTGTCAGATTTAGACCGCCTCTATCTGGCTCCATCTGGTTACCTGGCATACCTTCAAATCCGAACATGACATCCGGGGCGATATTGTTGAAGTCGCGAAAATCAGATATGTTGTACACCCTCTTTCTTGATGGGTGGTTCAATATGGCATAACTTGTATTCTTATAATTTTTCTCGAGCCATGCCAATGCTGTTCGAGCATCTTCGGATGTCTTATTGGCTCTTTGATCCTGTGCTTTCCAGACGGCTACATCCTTAGGATCAAACATCTTTTCATCCTGGTTGGTGAACAGATATTCGAACTGATTGCCAGCTTTCAGACTTTTCGGTGAGCCCGGCTGATCTCCCAGAATTCCTATACCGACATGCTCGTATGTGGGCATATCCCATTCGAAGCCTGAAAAGATGACTTTATTTTTAAATTTGCCCTCTTTTTGCAGTTGCTCCATTTTCGGGGCTTGATATTGTATGATTCCCTGAGATAGCGGTATCGGCCCGCCTGGAATCAAATTTCCCTCAGCATCCCTTGAAGACATCCTCAAGTGGTCGGAAATTCCCATCCAATCCATACCATATTTATCAAATGCGTTATTTAGCAAGCTCTCAAGGCTCTGTGATCCCTCGGCGTCATCGGACTGAGTGGTATGGGCATGATATTCCCCCTTCATCCATCTGCCTCCCGGATTTGTCTGATTGTCTTCTGCATCTTTGGCTGCAACCGCGACCGGAAGACCCTGAAAAAGGATGGCTATGCTTAGAACCGATACTGTGAAAGCCCTGAACTTATTAATCATCTTACCGACACCCTCCATATACTGAAATAATGTTGAACAAGCTAATTTTATTGTGAAAATATTAAGAGCCCATTTGGGGGGAGTATGGATTTTGTAAATTAAATGACCGGCTTGCTTCCATAATTTGTTACGGGGAGGTGACAGCCGTTTGGAAGTTGGAGAGGAAAGAAGGGGGAGGGACATGAAACAAAAAAGGCTGTAGAGAAAATTTTCTTTCTCTACAGCATGCGACAACTATATTATTTAGCTTCGAGTAGATTGATATGATCTACAGTTTGATCTTCACCGACAATGAATTGCAGTTCATAATTCCCTGTCTTGTAAATGTAGTTGATTTCATTCGTACTGGAAATATGGCGTATTTCGTCAGCACTGCCGAGTTGTTTTCCTAAAACTTTAGGAGTGATGCTTCCTAGATTATGGTCCCGTTCTACATTTGTCCCAAAATATCGGATTTGTGAGATGGTTTTGTCATCGTTATAGGCATATGCAAATCCTGGATGCCCCATTTCTGCATGGTAATAGTCAAATGTTTCATCTGTGTTACCTGGTTCAGGGGGAGGACCAAATGTCTCATATACTTCTTTTTGGGTGTTTTCATTAATTTTCAAACCCAAGGCAGTATAAGGCATTTCCCCTGAAAAAGCCTTGTTGTAGATTTCATGTAAGGTGGTAAGAGCGTGTTCCTTAGCTAGGGCAGAAGCGGAATCCATTGTAGATGCAGCCTCAACCGGTTCTGTTGAAAACGATGCACCAGCCCCCAGAAGAGAACCGGTTAGAATAACGGCGCTAACCATTCTGGCCGCTGGCTTTTTAGATAACATTTCCTATCCCTCCTATATCATTACTTTTCCACAATTTTCTTGCATGAAACATTTTCTTGATGATCAATTGGATTATGGTGGACTCAGGGAATTTAAAAGCTGCATCTGCGGCACCGTTGATTTAAAGTAATCATTATTTCAAGTTGATCCTAGAATCATGTTTAGCAAGCATCCACATCATCTTAAGTTTAAATGATTCTATTTTAAAACAATAAAGACTATAGGCAAAAGGGTTCTATTTAAAATTAAAAACTAGGTTAATTGGAGCGGAAATCAACGTCCAAATTGTACAAGCAATAAAAAAACTGTAGGCAAATTTGATTTTCATCGAGTTTGCCTACAGTCTGGGTGCTTCACTATGATGAAACACCTTTGAAAATGATGTGATTAGTCCCAAACGCTTATTCTAGGGACTCCAGCAGTTCTTAAATAGTCCAATAATTGACCAGTATGTACAGACTCATGATAAGCGATTCTCAGCAACATGTCTCCTAAATCCCTGATATATCCTACATCAGAGCGATCGATTTTAATAGTGGATAAGTCGTCTTCGCTGAAGGATATGATTGTTTCCAAAAAGTCACGCCTGTAAGGTTCAGCAAAGTTTAATTCCGCTTCTACAGAGATAAGAGGCTGTTTTTCATATGGTGATTCATAAACTGGTAAGCTGCCTTGATTTTTAATGGATAAATGATAGTAATGCTCACTATCAAGGACATGTCTAACCATTTCTAAACAGCTCATTGCCTTGTCGTCCGGTTTCCAATGGAGTGTGCCTTTAGGTATTGAAGTCCATAGTTTAATGTTTCTTCTTCTAATCTCTTCCAGATTTAAGATGATTAGTTCTATCGATTTCATTATATCTCCCCTTTTAGCAGGTATACAATCACTATACAGGAATGGGTTTATTTTGAAAATATAGAAAAAATATTATGGTTGGGTTATTAAATCATTGCGATTCCTTCCAATATATATAGTACCGCTCCTGTTTTATTCAATTAAGATAAACGTATGATAGGGTTAACTAGTTTTTACTGGTTGACCTTTTTAATGGGAACTCTACTATCAAGCAAAGGAATGACAAATGTGGGGCACACTGTTTGTTCAATAGAATTACCTTGAATACATGGGAAATTGCATGCAAAAAGAAGCATCGGAGAGAGGAGTAAGATTTTAAGAAAGGTTGAAGAGACTACAGGGAAAATGCCTATGAATCCGTGAAGAATTTACAGGCTTTCCTTCCCTAGTTGTTCATTTCATGGAGGAACAGAGAATTCATATATCCCTATAATCCTAATCTCACTTATTTGTATTAGTATCAGGAAGATAATCCCTGTGAATGGAGGGTAAAACGGAATGTATTTTGATCGATTTTTCTTTTTATTTACGCTATAAGCTTAAAGAGGCCCTTCTTAAATCAGTGATTGAATTAGAATGTCATCCTGATAAATAAAAATCGGTTTAAAACCAAGGGCTCTAAACTTTTGCAATGCTTCATGGTTATTTTTGTTCACGAAACCGGACACTGCAAGGATTCCTTTTTTTCTCACATATGCTACTAATTCGGGTAAAAGGGCTTGCAGAATTCCCTTTCCTCTATATTTCTTGTCAATGACTACATAATTGATATGAGCCACTTTATATAAATAAAGATTATAACAAAGAAATCCCACTACTTTACCTTTATCATTACAAATCACAAGTACCTTGTGTGACTTTTGCAGAATTTCATTCACTTTATCGGACGAAACCCGAAAATTTTTTACCGTAATATCCGTTAATTTTTTTTTATCCTTTTTAGGTTTCCAGTCTCGAAAAAAATACATCATAACTTCTCCTTTATCTCTATTAGATATAACAGTTATTCAATAGAAAGCTGGTACATGTAAATACATAACAGTTATTCAATAGAAAGCTGGTACATGTAAATACATAACACGGAATCCCTTTAGATTAGTCCAAAGGGATTCCATGTTAATCTTAAAAAAGCAACCTTCTAATTTTCAAATTCTTTGACAGAAGTGGGTTGCTTGATGGAAGTAGGTTCCTTAATTGAAGTACCTCTATTATTGTTTAATAAATTTTGTAAGACTCTTCTCAAGGCAGACCTAAGGCTGCTATTGCCAGTTCCGGAATTACCAGTTCCAGAATTAACAGCTCTTCTTAGCTTTTTGTTTGACACTGAAATCATCCCCTTTGTTTTATAAATTTCCACATTACTAATTTATGTGTAATTTTCCCTTTTGCTTGGACAAGTTCATCAATTAATGCACAGCGGTATGTTATGTATTGTTGCTGCCATTTAATGTAATAACATGATATAATTTATGTGAATTACTTCACATAAAAAGCGCTCGTTATTATTCGTACTATTAACTCATAAACGAAAGTGGGTTGGTTATATGCTGAAGAAAGTGGTTTTAGCTGGCGGGACTGGTTTTGTCGGTCAATACTTTGAAAAGCATTTCAGGAATTTAGGGTATGAGGTAAGGATCATCTCCAGACAATCCCCGCATACTGGCTGGGAAGATAAAGAAGGAATAAGGGAAATGATCGATAATTCGGATATGTTAATCAACCTAGCAGGAAAAACGGTCAATTGCCGCTACAATGCCAAGAATAAGAAAGAAATATTGGATTCACGAACCGATACGACTGAAGTGCTAGGTAAGGCGATTGAACAATGTGAAAATCCCCCTTCATTATGGATAAACTCAAGTACGGCAACGATATACAGGCATGCTGAAGATAAACCAATGACGGAGGGGGATGGTGTAATCGGTTCAGGCTTTTCGGTAGATGTTGCGAAAGCGTGGGAGCGCTCATTTTTCAATTTCCGATTAACGAAGACGAGGCAAATCGCTTTACGGATCGCCATTGTATTGGGAGATGGAGGAGTGATGACCCCATATAGAAATTTGGTTAAATTCGGACTGGGAGGCCATCAAGGATCAGGAAATCAGAAATTCAGTTGGATACATATAGAAGATTTATTTAACATTGTCCTTTTTCTGAGAAAGAATCAGGAGCTGCGCGGGGTGTTCAATTGTTCATCGCCGCATCCAGTTACAAATCGTGAATTGATGGCTCATTTGAGAAAGCTCATGAATATTAGGATAGGACTTCCCTGTCCAACACCCATGCTTGAAATGGGGGCTTTCTTTATGGGGACCGAAACGGAATTGATATTAAAAAGCCGGTGGGTCTTACCTGAGAGATTGGGAAAGGCGGGGTATGCATTTAAATTCCATCATCTTGGTGAGGCTCTGGAACAGATACTGATGAATTCTTAAAATACTCGAGAAAGATTGCTATAATGATAGATAGAAAATCATTAATGGAGGGGAATCGTAGAATGAATATGACTCCATCTGAAAAAGTCGGAAGATTCACAACAGGGATATTTTCAGAGTTGGCGACCCGCAAGCAGGATGCAATGAAACGAGGGCTGGATGTTATCGATTTGAGTGTAGGAAGTCCGGATCTACCACCGCCTGATTTTGTAGTGGATACGCTTGTGAAGTATGCGCAGGATCCCAATTCCTACGGGTATACGTTAAAAGGTACGCCTGAATTCCATGAGGCAGTCCGTTATTTTTATCGGATGCGTTATGGAGTGGAGCTGGATGCAGAAAGGGAAGTCCTCCAACTGATGGGATCGCAGGATGGCCTTGCACACTTGGCAACGGCGATGATAAACCCTGGAGATTATGTGCTGGTGCCAGATCCGGGATATCCAATTTACGAAGCGAGTGTAGAACTTGCCGGCGGAATCATTCATCCGATGCCGCTTACTGCCGAAAATGGATTCCTGCCGCAGCTCAACAGAATTCCGGATGAAATAGTGAAAAAGACCAAAATGATGATTATCAGTTACCCAGGAAATCCTGTCACCGCCCTTGCTGATGAAGCTTTCTTTTCGGATGTTATATCGTTTGCGAAAAAGAACGAGATCATGGTGGTTCACGATTTTGCTTATTCCGAGTTGATTTTTGATGATCATCCGCAAATTAGTTTTATGTCCATTCCTGGTGCCAAGGAAGTGGGGATTGAATTTAACTCACTTTCCAAAACTTTTAATATGGCCGGCTGCCGCATTGGGTATGCGGTGGGCAATCGAGAGGCGCTGAACATCTTGGGAACGCTGAAATCACACATCGATTATGGGGTTTTTTATCCTATTCAAAAAGCTGCCGAGATGGCGCTAACTTCCAATCTTTCGCTGCTATCCGAACAGGTTAAGGAATACGAGTCCCGACGTGATGCCTTGATTTCAGGTCTTGCGGAAGGGGGATGGCATGTACCGAAAACTTCAGCTACCATGTTTATTTGGGCCCAAATTCCTACTGGCTGGAAATCACGGGATTTTGCCTATGCATTGATTGAAAAAGCAGGGGTCACGGTCGTTCCAGGCGATGCTTTTGGGAAGCAGGGTGAAGGGTATGTCCGGATGGCCTTGGTCCAGCCGGCCGAGAGATTGACAGAAGCTGCTGAACGGATCAGAATGTTTTTGCAGGAAAATATTGAAGTTTAAAAAGTCTAGCATTTAATATATTCAGGTTTTAAGAACGCCCGATCACGGATCCGACGTTCTTTCTTTTTATTTTCTCTTGCTTTTAAGGCGCTCTCTAGTGTTTTTAAAAACTACTTTGAAGTTTAAGAGAAGGTCCATCCTCGGATGGGCTTTTTTATGTTTATGGGATACTAGAGTGATAGATTATTTAATGGAATTTCCGAACGTAAAATGGACAAGCCGCATAAAATATAGCAGGTCCGCGACAATCTTCAATGAAGCGGACTTAATATGATAGAGAGGGGGAAAAGCAATGATCAACTGGAAAGTGCGTCTTAAGAACCCTACGTTTATATTCACTGTGCTCCTTCCTGGGCTTTTAATATTAGCGCAGATGGTTGCCGCGTTCATAAACAATTTCATTACTCCTATAGGCTTTACCATTACTGATGATGCATTGAACGGCGCTTTAGGCATCATTAACTTCATAGCGCTTACATTCTTTGGAATCGGCGGTGTGGTCGATCATACAACTAAAGGTTTAAGTGACAGTGAAAATGCACGACAATACGAGGAACCTAAGTAATGGACACTATTCTTTCAGCTACTGAAAAGTAGAGTATACCAGATAACACCGTATTAGCTACACAACGGCGTTATCTGGTTATTTTTTTGCAGGGATGATGATCGCCGAAAATGATTTGGTCTGAAAACCGAAATGCGGCATACATTTAAAATTGTGGTTCATTTTCAGTTTGGGGAGGAAAAAGGATGAGTTATAGTTTACAAGTTTCAAAATGGCTTGCAGCCATAGTTTTGATCGGAGCATTATTGACGGCATTCATATTCAATCCGGCTAATGCTTCAGCCTCTATCAATTATGGTGATGAAGTTGCCGCTTTGGCAAAGAAGCAGGTGGGAAGCAATTATAAATATGGGGGGACGACCCCAAAAGGGTTTGATGCTAGCGGTCTAACCCAGTATGTATATAAAAATGCTGCGACAGAAATGAAGATTCCAAGAACGAGTGCGGAACAGTATAAAACCGGAAAGGCGGTTAAGCAAAAAGATTTAAAAGCGGGAGATTTGGTCTTCTATGCGACAGGTAAGAAAGGGCAGGTCTCTTTTGTAGGAATCTATTATGGAAATGGTACATTTATCGGGACCACCACCAAAGGGGTCAAGGTCGTCATAATGAGTGATAAGTATTGGAAAGAAAAATATATAGGGGCAAAACGAGTCATTAAGTAACATCTGTTGTTCATATAAAAAAAGTCCAGCAATAAAAAGAGCATCGAAAAACCGATGCTCTTTTTGCTAGTCATTTCCGGGTTCATTCATTCAATGATGATATCCGTTAAAACAACATTCCCATTACGAACCTTTACGACGGCGACTGAAGGATTGGCCAATGCTTCCTTCTCCATTTCCTTTGCCTTTTCTTCGGATGCGAAATAATTGTCCAGACCGTATCTGATCTGAATGGTTTCAGCATTTTGCAGGTCATATGGGATTTCCAATTTCCCTTTTAGGTAAACGCCTTTGCCGGGTTTTTCCTTCGTTACGTAATCGACAACGTATAGTCCATCCTTATTTTGTTTTATACGTACATATACCTTTTTAAAATCACCCATATTTCTTGTATGGAACTCGGTTTTAATCGAGTCATCGACCTGTGATGGCTTAACGGATTCAATTTCGTATTTCAAAGCCACATAGTTTCCCCTAAACAAGTCAGTCGGGTCGACCGGGGCTGTTTTGATCTTGATTACATCTCCTGTCATTGTTGTCCAGACCGGAGGAATCGCCAACACTAACAGAATCAAGACTGGAATGGAAAATACGATAAGTGGCCGGAATAATGGATTATTCATTGAGCTCCCCTCCTTTTTTTCGTTGATTTTCAAAGAAGAAGCCAAAACCGATAAGCATGATTCCGCCGATGATGAATGTAAGTGATTTTGGCAGGAAGTCAAAAGAATAGATGTAATATCTGAAAATCAGTGCACATATTATCACGATGCTGGTCAAACTGCCTTTTAGAATGAGATAAAGCAGAAAAACGAAATAAGCTAAAGGGAACCAGATTGAAAAATCAAAGGTAAGGAAGAGTGCAGTAATACCATGTAAGATATGCCCTTGTATGTGGGTGATGTTTTGTAATTTGGCTCTTACCGGAATATAGGCAAGTACGATTCCCAGCACAAACAGAATGGAAAGGACAATCGTATTCGAATTTTCAAACTCCAGCTTCGGCACGAATTCCATAAGAAATAAGGCAATTGTATTGATGGCTAAAGCGTTAATGAAAAAGGTCAGATATTTAGGGTAATCGAATGTCTTTAACATAATGTATAAAGCCGGTAGAAATACAAGAATGGCAAGCGGATAAGACGTTTCATCAACGAATATACTTCCGTTAATATAAATGAAAAGCAGGAAAGATGTAAAAAGGAGAACGAATACATCCTTCAAATAATATCCAATGAATACCGTACCGATCGCCCATATTAGAAAGGAACTGTTGAAATTGATGCTGATATTAAACATCTGCTCAATTAGAAAAATCCCTGCACCAAAGATCAGAATACCTGCATAATGCAGACTTCGTGACGTTTTGGGAAAGCGTACCTGCACCTTCACGCCAGCAAAGTTCACTCCGATGAGGCATGCAATGATAAGCAGGAATTTAACCGCTTTACTTAAATAAATCCAGTTGCTGGCTACGAAGGTCAATACGCCTAAACCTAAAAGAAGTGCCCCAATGGATAATAGAATAGTGATGAAGCTCAAATTACCTTTTACGTCATAGGAATCTAACATCCTCACTTTCTCTTGCGGGGAGATGACTCCTTCCTTTTCAAGGTAATTAAATTCATGTTCAAGAAACTCGAATTGCTTTTTCGTTATTTCTTTGTTGGCCAAAGTAACTCCTCCTTCCACATTTTACTATTATACATCGTATTCTCTTGCAGCTTTGAATATAATGTTAATTTTCTTCTACTCTTATTGGAACGCATGTAGTACCAAAAAAAAAAAAAACAGTACCTTGCAATGAACAGTACCATGTGGTAAATTATTTACATAAGATGTATTGTTCGGTGTTCAGTACTGTTTATTGAACTATACTGAAGAACTTTTGGAAGGAGTGATGGTGCAATGAATGTACAATTTAAGAAAGGTGTCCTGGAGCTGTGTGTCCTGGTCTTATTGGATAAGCAGGATCGCTATGGATATGAACTTGTACAGAAGATTTCAGATCAAATTGAAATATCGGAAGGGTCGGTATATCCACTTTTACGACGATTGACGAAAGAAGAGTATTTTACGACATATTTACAAGAATCAACAGAAGGGCCTCCGCGCAAGTATTATACATTAACCGACAAAGGCCGGAGATACCTTCAAGAGCTGTTGACGGAATGGAATGAATTTTCCAATGGGGTCAATCAATTAATCAAGGAAGGTGTGAACCAATGAATAAAGAACAATTTTTAAAACAATTGAATGCCTCTTTAACCAGACTTTCCTTAGAGGAACGGGAAGATATCCTTCAAGATTACGAAGAGTACTTCGAAATTGGAATGGAAGAAGGGAAGTCAGAGCAGGAAATTTCCAAATCGCTTGGGAATCCTAAACAGATTTCCAAGGAACTGATGGCATCCTATCGTCTTGGTCAGGTCGAGCAAACGACTTCAGCAGGTAATGTAATGCGGGCAGTTTGGGCAGTCATTGGTTTGGGATTCTTTAATTTAGTGATCGTTTTGGGACCATTTATAGCATTGATCGGAGTTGTCATTGCAGGATGGGCTTCGGCGATAGCGTTCATTCTAGCTCCGTTTGGCGTTCTTTTTAACCTTGCGATAGGTAACTTTCAATTATTCGATCTTTTCTTCGCATTGGGACTATGCGGGATTGGCATATTCATTGCCATGGGAATGTTTGTCGCTACGAGTGCTTTAACTAAAGGATTCATTCGCTATTTAAAATTTAACGCTTCTCTTGTGAAAGGCGGTTTGAAAAATGATTAATGTAAAAAAATTATCGATCATTGCACTTGTATTGTTATTGATCGGAGTAATAGGAAGTCTGTTTACGTTTTCCCAAGTGACGGATAAGGAAACGACTACAGAGGAAAAAACGATTTCGGAAATCGTAACGGACATTCAGATCGACACTGACAATGCAGCTGTAGAGATCGTTCCAACCAAGGATAAGGAGACAAGGATAGAGTTGGTTTCAAAAGGGATGGATGTTTCCAAGTTGGATTTCACCGCAGTTGTGGAAGGGAAGAAGCTTTCGGTACAATTAAAAGATCGACGTACCTTTAGCTTTGGTTTTCATATTCAATCCTTACATTTAAAGGTGTATGTGCCTGATGAATCTTATAAATCCTTTGTCGTCGAATCCGATAATGGAAAATTGCAAATATCAGGATTGAAAAGTGAAGATCTAAATGTGAAATCTCAAAATGGCCGGGTAGAATTAAATGATATAATAACCGAAAAAGTTGAAGTGAAATCTGCTAATGGAAAAGTAGAGCTTAATAATGTGGAGGGAAAACTGGTTGGGTCATCGAATAACGGTAAAATCACATTGGTCACGAAAGACTTGGATAGGGAGATCGATTTCGAAAGTAATAATGGTAAAATCATGATCAAAACGGAGAATGAACCGACAAATACAACTTTCGATGTTCATGTTGACAATGGGAGAGTGGATATCCTTGGTAAGTATGAGGGAGATACTGTCATTGGCAAAGGTGAAAACTTAGTGAAATTGGAAACGAATAATGGGAAAATCGAGATAACGAAATAGTCGTGAAGCATGAAAAAGCCGATCCAATTGGAATCGGTTTTTTTCAATTAGCGGCCATTGCTAGAAGCTGTCCCCTTTACTTAAGGAGATAAGGAACAACATTTAAAGTTTTTCCTTTTAGATGTTTTTGGAATTATAATATATAAAGGATAATTATGTTAAAAGTAATGAGTGTAAGTCCGCCATCAAATCTAAGGATAAGGTTTTAATGAAAATGACATCAAAAGTATGGGGGCTGTGGAATGAAATTCAATAAATTGTCATTGGATATATTTAAACGTACGATCTTCACTCGCAAGAAAAGGGAAAAGGACTATCAGAAGAAAGGATTCGAAGTGCAAAAAAAGGTTTTTAATATAGTGGAAAGTTCTAAGGATATTATCTACTGCTACGAAACAAACCCAAGTTCCAAGTTCAGGTATCTAAGTCCATCCATCAATACACTTTTAGGTCATGGCGTCTTGGAAGAAGCATACAATGACCCTTCCTCCCCTTTCGAAAGGATTCATCCTGATGACTTTGAAATCCTGAATGAAAAGATATACGTTGGGATTGATTATACTAAGCCAGTCATTCAACGCTGGAGAAATATCGAGGGGGATTTTTTGTGGTTCGAGGAATATGCTACACCTATATATGAAAAAGAGCAATTGGTAGCCGTTCAAGGAATCATTCGCAATATCGATGAAAGAGTGAGATTCATACAGGATATTGAGTATCAAATGTCCCATGACCCATTATCGAATATCCATAATCGACAGTTTTTTGATAATATATTTGCCAAATCCAATCTGGATTTTGATACTCCGGTTGCCATGATTTTGTGTGATTTAGATGAGCTGAAATATATGAATGATACGTATGGCCATAAGAAAGGGGATGAATTGATCAAAGAAGCGGCAAATCTATTGAAACGGATTTTCTCGGATATCGCTGTTTTAGCGAGAGTGGGAGGAGATGAGTTTGCCGTTCTGCTGATTGATAGAAGCAAGCGAGAAGTAGAATCTCTTTGTGAATTATTAAAGGAAGAAATCCTTTTGCAAAATTCCCTAAAAAAAGGCCCTCACATCAGTATGTCATTTGGGCATGCTTACCGTTCGCATTCAAAAGGAAATATGGATAGTTTATTCATGGAAGCGGATCAAAAAATGTTTCAAGATAAACGGCGAAGAAAAGAACAGAAACTCGTTCGGGCGGGTAGATGAAAGATATAGGGGGAGTCCAGTGTCATACTGGGCTTTTATTTATATATATATATTTAGGTACCCGAAATAAATTACTCGCTTATTTTAACCAATTTTAGTAAACTGGCAATGACCATTTTAATTAGAAGGTGAAGGGATATGAGGGAAACCATAGTGGATGAACGGGTAAGAGGGACTGATAAGATCTGGACACGTGATTTCATCATGATCTGTTTGGCAAATATGTGCATCTTCATGGGGTTTCAAATGACGATGCCGACCCTCCCGCTGTTTGTGGAACAGCTTGGCGGTGACGATCGCCTGGTGGGGGCTGTCCTTGGAATCTTCACTTTTTCGGCCTTGCTCGTTCGGCCAATTGCCGGCAGATTATTGGAGACGAAGGGAAGGCGCATCGTTTTTCTTGCCGGTTTAGCCATTTTTGCATTGTCAGTGGGTTCCTTCGGTTTTATGGGGAGCATCGGCTTGTTATTCATGATGCGGATTGTACAGGGCGTCGGCTGGGGATTTTCTTCAACGGCTTCAGGAACGATTGCTTCCGATATAATCCCTGCGAAACGGCGTGGTGAGGGGATGGGGTATTACGGATTATCGGGTAACTTAGCACTGGCATTCGGGCCATCATTGGGTCTTTTTCTAGTTACGGTCCTTCCGTTTCAAGAGTTGTTTTTGATCTGCTCTTTATTAGGATTGCTTGCCATCATTGCAGCATCACTTATTCGGTATCAAAAAGCGGAAAGTGATCCTTCGGCGGCTGTCAGAGCCAAAAGGTTTGATATATATGAAAAAAGTGCCCTTCAGCCATCATTGCTCATTTTCTTCATTTCCGTTACATTCGGTGGAATTGCTACCTTCCTTCCCCTGTATACAGCGGAAAAAGGTGTAGATGGAATTCAGTGGTACTTTTTAGTATATGCAATGGCCCTCATGGTCACGAGATTATTCGCGGGTCGATTATATGACCGAAGGGGACATCGAGCCGTATTCGTGCCTTCAACCGTACTCATCATGGCTGGGATGCTGCTGCTTGCATGGATGCCGAGTGAAGCGGTCCTTTACATTGCGGCAGTGCTTTATGGATTTGGATTCGGTTCTGTCCAGCCGGCGCTGCAGGCATGGTCGATTGAAAAGACGGCACCCAATCGGAAGGCGATGGCGAATGCCACATACTTTTCATTTTTTGATCTTGGAGTGGGCATAGGTGCCATAGTGTTCGGGCAGATAGGCTTCCTCTTCGGCTATAGAAGTATCTATATCACGGCAGCCGCCTCGATTTTCATTTCAATGATCGTTTATTTATACATTATCAGGAGCGAGGATAAAGTAAAATCAATGTAGGGACGTTGAATGGCTTCAATAGAAGTCATTCTTTTTTTTTAGTCAGGGGGAACACCACCGGCGCATCATCCTAAATATTTAAAAAATGGAAAAACTTTGTTATTATCGAAAAGAGAATATACATAAGATGATAGAAGGTCTACTTGAAGGAAGGGGAATCTTGGGATGAATGATTCTTCAAACGAAGGAATGACATTAGAAAGAAGGAAGCGTATTTTCCAAGAAGAGCTGGATGTTTTATGGGAAAGGCGGCTCATCCCTAAATCAGAATATATCCGGATTAGCAGGGCATACAATCGGCATTTCCAATTAGCCCTCCATAAACAAAAGCGCTTAGAGCAAGAAAAAAAGAAATCCACCCATGGAACTGAAACGATTATCGGTGAAAGTGCCGAGAAGAGGGTTCAGGATAGCCTGATTGAAGAATCTTCATTGCAATTACAGGAATCCAGTGGATTAAACGAATCGATAATGAAAGATGAGAAGGCCGGATATGCTCCTATTGAATCCGGTTTCGAGGAGAGCCTTGAACCTTTCAAGAAGATCACTGATAGGAAACCGGTTATTCAACAGCAGGACATCAAACGGGAGAAACCGGTAAAACCGGAAAAGCCGAAGAAAACACCTGAGCAAATCAGGGAACGGAATATTTCTGTCATCCTGCTCACTGGGGTCATATTGCTTCTGTTTGGCGGGTTGATTTTAGCAACCACTTCATGGGGGGATCTGAATGCGGTCCTGAAAGTTCTCTTCATTGGAATGATATCCGTCATTTTTGCAGGGATGGCCTTCATCGCTTCGAAGCTGAAAATTAAACAGACCTCTTTTGCATTCCTGACGCTAGCGGGTTTATTCATTCCGATTACGATTTTATCAGCTTCATATTATCGGATTTTTGGAGAGTACCTTTCACTTAATGGTGGTGGGCGGGGGCTTCTGGGGTTTCTTGGGGGATTACTCTGCTTAGTCATTTATTGTAAGATTGCTGACTACTTCAAGTCGAAAATATTCATTTTCATTTCAATATTCACGTTTGGCATTACCTGCTATTTCGGATTGGCTTTTGTGACGCCGACTATCGAGTGGATGTTTTTGGCGATTGGCATTCTTAATTTAATGCTATTATGGAATATTGAGCAATTGAAAAATCAAAAAGCATTAAAGTTATTTAAACCATTCATTTTTCAATTTATCCAGTTTAAGATTATCGTGGAGGCCTTTGTGATCCTGACGTTATTTTCAAGTAACTTGGTGTATTCGCTAACGTTGATGATCTTTTCTGTTTTGTTTTTAATTTTTTCGGTCAAATTCCAAAAAAAATATTATGAAATGGCTTTTAGCGCCGTTTTCACGTATGGATATATCCATCTTGTTTATAACTCGTTTTTTAGTGAGTACATGATCATTGCATTTGCAATTGTACCAATCATTTTTACTACGCTATCGAAATATCTGGCTAAATCCAAAATGACTAGGCTTTCCAAGAACTTCATGTTCACCAGCTTGATTGGGAGCGGGATCGTTTTCTTATATAGTAACGCGATGATGTACCAGGAGAACTATGCGCAAATATTCGTCGCGCTCATGTTAGTATTCGCTCAGCTTGCCTATGTTTCCCTTCAATCGAGAAATTCAAGCCTCACGTACCCGGCTGTTGTTATTTTCGACTTAGCGTTACTATATCTTTTCTTTGCATTGCCAGTCTCTTTTTCTACCATCTTAAATCTGATTTTTGTTATCCAGGTCATTCAATATCTTGGAGTATATTTTTATAATCGTCACCCAAGGTACAGTCTGTTTAGGAAGAGTATCTTACTTATCTCCCCAATGATCATGTTAGTGATACTGACCATTAAATTCAGCGAAATGGATTGGCTTGCTGTTAGTGCGGCGCTCGCCATGATCTCTGGGCTTTTCTTCATCACATATATAAAAGACGAATCAAAGCATATGAAGGAAAATGCCTTATACGAATTTCCAATCACTTTCGTACTGGCTTTGGTTGCTTTCTATCCATATTTGAGGGAGAGTTTAGAATGGGTTCGGTCAAATATCCCGCTCAGCGTCTATTTAATGGGTGTTTCACTGATTTCCATCGGTGCAGCTTACACATTTAAAAAGGGATACCATAAATTCTTTCCTGTTTTTGCATATAGCGGACAGATTCTTTCCTTCCTTTCCTTGATATCGATTCCGTTCGATTCACTGAATCCTTTGGAGGCAAGCGGAGTGATTGCCGTAGCTACTGCAATAAACGGCTGGTCCGTCCATATCCATAGGAAGCACATATTCTGGGTGCCTGTCGTGATTACAAGTGCCAGCTTATATGCTTCACTCTACGATGTTTTTGATTTTGGTTCAATGGTGTTGAGGATTGCGTTCGTGTTGCTGGGCCCCATTATCTTTTTCCTATTAGGAGAATGGCTTGGGAAATATTCAAAAAATGGGAAACTGTATTTCTTTTACGCAAGTCACCTTGCCAATTTACTGGCGATTCCTGTTGGATATTTGCTCATTATTTATACGGAAAGCTCACCGTTACTATATGTTGCACAACTGTTGATTTATATTTTAAGTGCTTTAAGGGCGCATGTGAAATGGGAAAAATGTGTTTTTACGTACCTAGGGTTTTCAGTCCTTTTCCTGCAGGTCCATTTATTTGTGGTAAACATGGAGCAAATGGTATTCATTACATCAATATGCATGATGATTACAGCAGGACTCATAACTATTCTGTGGGCGTTATCCAATAAGAATTGGAAAGGCATCATTGAGTATTACCTTATTCCATTCATTCATTTAGGGATAAGCATATCCATTTTGGAAACGGCAATCCGGGACTTTCCACTTAACCGGGAGTTGGTCTGGGTAGGGGTGATGACTGTACAGCTATTGTTTGCCTGGTATCTGCTCATGCAAAGGAATTGGCGGAACTATGTTGTGGTTCCTCTAGGCCTGGCGTACATCTTCTATAATATGTATGTAAATACATTACCTCTGGTTATGGCGATTATTGTATTGCTTGTATGTATGGCTGTGATGGTGATGGCTAGCAGACGCCTTTTCAAAGGATTGCTCAACCAAGAGGGAACGAAGAGAGTCATTGATTATTATCGGATTTTTGGCTTGTTATATTTGTGTACTCTGAATCTGGAAGTGTTTATGAGCGATACAGATTCTGCGATTTTGGGGATTTTTGTTTCCCTGCTGTTGCCTAGCTACTTCATCCTGATGAGAAGATTCACGATTTATAAGAAAGAAAAAAGCATTTACTCGGGAATAGCGGCCACCATCGGCCTTTTCCCGTTCATCAATATCATAGACTATTCCCATACACTCCCAATCGTCACGAGTTTGGCAGTTCTTTTTGGCTGTATGGCAGGAATGTTGTTGTTAAGCAGGCTGTATTCCAGCGGATTACTCAAGAAAAATGAATCAGGTATCATCAACTTTGATCCTTTCAGGATTTATGGTTTATTCTTTTTGATCGATATGAATGCAGAGGTTTTTAATGATACTAAGCATCAGTTACTCCAAGTCTTTGTATCGCTGCTGTTAACCGCTTATTTCATTTTCCTGAGAAGCTTGACAGCGGAAAAGCTAGAAAGGAAAATCTATTCCAATATTGCTGCACTAGTCAGTCTGTATCCCTTCCTGATCATCGTCGGCTATGCCGACAGCTTATCGGTTGTAATGGGATTGATGTTCCTTTTCGGCTGTATGTCAGGGATGCTGCTTTTAAGCCGGCGTTATTTCGATGGTTTAATCAAAAAGGAAGAAACAGGAATTACCATCGATGCATACAGGATATATGGCCTGCTGTTTTTACTGGCCATGAATCGGGGATTTCCAGTAACTGAAACATTGACCCAGTTACTCGAAGTTTTTGTATCGCTCTTGATCACGGTTTACTTCATCTTAATTGGAAGTTTCACAAAGGATGTAAAAGAAAAGGGCATCTACGTTTGGCTGACGGGAGTTCTCAGTTTGTATCCGTATTGGACCATCATCATGTACGCGGACACATTAGAGCCTTTCGTTGGAATGGCAGTCCTTTTTGGGTGTACGGCCATAATGGTACTGCTAAGCAGGAAATACTTTAAAGGCTTGCTTGATAAAGGCGGGGCAGGACTTCAATTGGATTTTTACAGAGTCTATGGTCTGCTGTTTCTTCTTGCCATGAATATGGATGTTTTGACGGGGGGACCGGCCCATTTCATTTTGGAAATCTTCGCGGCACTTCTGATTCCGGCCTATTTCATTTTGATGAGAAGCACGACGACAGACATGTTGGAAAGAAAATCCCAGTTGGCAGCAGCGATTTTGTTCAGCCTATATCCGTATTGGGTCATTGTCGATCAGCTCACGATCCCTCCTGTACTTGAGGAGGAGGTGAATATTCTGCCGCTCTTCATTGTCAGCACCACTCTGCTGAGGAAAATCTTTGTTAAAGGCAAAATCACACAATATATCGAAAGTGGTATTATTTTCCTTTTGTTTCTAGCCCTGATCATTGATGCAATGGCAGGAAACACCTTATATGATGCCCTCATTATCGGCACGGTGTCATTGGCAGCAATGCTCTTTGGATTCATGATGAAATACAAATCCTATTTCATCGCTGGAACTGGGACGATTTTATTCAATGTCTATATGAATACCAATTCGATGTGGAGCGAGATGCCATGGTGGCTGTATTTAATCATCGGCGGAGGGCTGCTTATCGGAATTGCATCTTTCTTTGAATGGAAAAAACAAAAAGACAACCGGACATCGAAGGAGGTTCTTGAGAAAAATAAACAAAGGATCAAGAATTGGTTCAATCGGTGGAATTAATGAAGAAGGAAATGGAATGCGTCAGATACCCAAGCTCTTAACCTTGGACGAAAATTCAAAGGAAATCTCAAAAAGGGTTCGGAATTTATAAATTCCGAACCCTTTTTGTCTGCAAACTGAGAGCAATTAAAAGCTCTTTTTCTCTTCTTCTACTTTCTTTATTTCTTCCTGCCAATCATGAATTTCTATTTCCCACTGATCTATATTAGTTTGCAAAACATTAATTAAAAATGGTGAAAGGGCATTTCTATAATTTTTTAATTCTTGAATTAATTTCACTCGATCTTCAGTTAAACCTTGTACTAATTTTTTCTTGTTTTCCAAATTTGCATAGACAAAAACTGGTCTGAATTTTCGTATCTCATTATCATGCATATCAGTTGTAACTCCTTTTAAAAAATAAATTAAATATATTATTTATTTAAATTTTATACAAAATATTATAATCACATTATAAACCAAGTGATTGCACGAGCAAAAGCATCGGCAATTTGTAAAGAATATTTAGAAGGTACCCCAGCATTTTTTAAATAAGTATTTAATCGTGATTTAATTGTTGATTGAGTAACACCCTCAGCTTCATCAATCCAATTATCAAGTTTATCTAATGCTTTTGTCATTTTAGATGAATTACTTTTCACATATTTAGCAGCATCTTTATCTAAAAACTTTAGAGCATAAGACAAGATACTTCCACCTTGTTTTACTGCTACTTTAAGTGCATCAATCCCAATCTGTATTGCCCATCCTTTAAATCCGGCAGGTTGAATACCTACCTCTCCTGAGGATGGTTCTTCTGTAGCAAATTCATATGAATTGTTAAACATTGAATCTGCTGTATTAGTTGAATATTCATTAGTCATATTTACATCTTGTTCAATATTAACTGTTGTTTTATTACCAACAGCAAAACTAAATGTTGGAGCAATAGTGGAAAACATTAAAATCGTTGCTAAAATTGCTAAAAAGTGTTTTTTCATTTTTTCTTCTCCTTTTAATTAATAATCTAAAAGCTATAAATTAAATTCTTTAAAAATTATTAGAGGACATTGTTCCAATTTTGGTTAATATCTTTTCAATTTTGAATTATTATCTGAAAAACCAAACTCATAGTAGAATCTCTCTTACTTTTCATGGAGATGGTTTTGAAGACTTTCAAAACATCTGAGATAAAGTTTGTGAAGAATTAGTAGAAATACATATGAGAACATCATCAAAATCATAAAAAACCACTCTGAAAGCATACAGAGTGGTTTTTTCGCGTTTATTCAAATGCTTCTCCAAGCGAAAAGCTCAAGACGAACAAGAACTGCATGAAGAACAGCTAGAAGAGGAATCAGAACTGCTGTCATGGGAACCGTTATGGCCACCATGATCTGCATGGCCGGATCCAGAGGAAACTGTGTTCGGTTCATTCCCGAAAATATCTTTAAATTCGCTGTCAAAATCATCGGTGCTTGCATAAGTGAAATAGGCAGGAGCTGCGTAGTCAGTCTGATCGTACGTTTTCCGCCAATTCAATTCTGTCATGGGGCGATTTTCTTTAAATTGGGAAGTGAAAGATTCAAAGGTCCGTTCCGCTTGTATACTTGTCGGTTTCCGCATATATTTCTCTTTTAACTGCTCCAGCTCCAGCGTTTCAAAATCGCGGAGAAGCGTTAGCCCTTTATCATGTTTGAAAAATTTGCCCCATTTTTGAATGGAATGGGAGTCCACCGTAAATAACTGTACATAGTAAAAGTCAAAAAGAGTGCGCTCTTCGGGTTTGAAAACAGGTTCTGAATGAGGATGGTGCTGAATGGTCCTACCGATGAAAGCCTGGCAAAACTCATCATATTCCTGTCTATAGTTCAGCATGATATGCCATAACTCATCGATGACTGAATTAAACATTTCAACTTTTCCAAACACAGCAGTCATGATTAAGTAGCGTTTCAATTCACGCCAAGCCTGATTGACCTTTAACTGTGAGTCCCGTGGATGCTTCAGGCGGAATTCAGTATTGATCTTTTCCATATAATTAAAATCCAGTGCTTTATTAAGCTTTTCTATCAATGCTTCTGAAACGATTTCCGTTGCATGCAGATCTAAAGTTTCACCATGGTATTTACGGAATTCATTTTGATAGCGTTCTAATTTAGCCGGTTCACTTAGCCCTTTAACGAAATTGACCAGGAAAACAGCAAAAATTGCCGCAAGAATGACATAAAAGAAGGTCATTTTTGTCCACTCCTCTTAATCTATGGATATATTGCTTTAACATTATCTTACATGTTATTGGAAGGGATTGTAAGTTTTTTATCTAAAATATTCCATTGGCGGAAATTGATTGAGCTGGTGAGGTTGCATGCCAAGTAAAGGACAATACCCTGAAACTGGTATCGTCCTTTACTTGGCATGTAAGGGGTTTTCAGTTAAAAATCAAGCGCTTCAAATAATGCCTCATATCTAGTATAGTTAGAGAGGAAAAGGGGTGAAGGCATGTACTTGACAGTAAAAGAGACTGCGGAATATCTATCGATGCCGGAATCTTATATAGAAAGTTTGATCGTTCAAAATAAAATTCGCACCGTTCATGATGGTGAGCAGCATTTGATTTTTAAAGATCAGTTTAATATGCATCTTGAACAGATGGAGAAATATAAGAAGGAATTAGCGGATTATTATAACGAACCCATCCCCGAAGATATCGATGTGAAGGATGAAGATTAGCATTTTTCCATTTTGCAGATGTTGAGTTTATAGACAAAAGGGGTTCTATCTAAAGTTAAGTTGATTGGAATGGAAGGTGCGAGACTCCTGCGGGAAAAGCGCGTCTAGGGGAGACCCCGCAGGCGAAAGCCGAGGAGGCTCCACGACCGCCCGCGGAAAGCGAGTGCCTGGAGCGGAAATCAACGTCTACGGTATGGCATCTGCCGATTTGGCAGATGTTTTTTCATGCAGAAATGGCTGTGAAATTAATGAGCGATTTTCGAAAAAGGTCTTAACTACGTCTCCATCCTGGGTTTACTGATCATTCAAATAATTTTGTTGTCAATGGAAGGTAATTGTAGTAGAATTCCTCAATTCCGTGTAAAATGAAAGGTAGATGGAATTATCACGGCAGAATGGTAGTTAGGAGATAGGTAAGTGGTAAAAGAGTATTTGCAAAGCGAAGGTTTTTCAAGGTTAATTACATTAATTGTGTTAGTTCTCTTTTTAATAAGCATCGGTAGTATGGTTAATATCGTGTTATTCACATTTGTTTTCACTTTCCTGATGGGACGGCTGGAGCAATTTATCATGATTCGGCTGAATAAAGTGATGCATATCAACTCTAAGGTTGTTATAAGCTTTTTATATGCAGTCGTCATTTCTTGTTTAGCCATCGTTCTTTATAAATATCTACCGGTCATTACGCTGCAATTCACGGAATTAGTGACACAGATCGTTTTCTTCTTTCAACATCCACCAGATAGTAGGGTCATTCAATATGCCATTAATATAATGAACGAGCTGCGATCGCCGCTGGATCTTCAAACACAGATGAATACACTCTATCTTTATATATCCGATTTCGGTAAACTGGCATTTCAAATTTTCATTTCCATGTTGCTTAGTCTATTTTTCTTATTGGAAAAAGATAAAATAATTCGTTTCACTTCTAAATTCAAGCGGGCCAAATTTAAATCTTTCTTTATAAACTTAAGCCACTTTGGCGTCAAATTCATCAATTCATTCGGAAAGGTGATTGAGGTCCAGTTCTTGATAGCCATTACGAATGCTGTCCTATCTGTAACTTTCTTATGGATTCTTGGCTTCCCGCAGTTGCTCGGTCTAGGGATCATGATTTTCTTCCTGGGTTTGATTCCGGTTGCAGGGGTCATCATCTCCCTCATTCCACTTAGCATGATTGCCTATAGTATCGGCGGCATGCCCAAAGTGATTGCTGTATTAATCATGATTGTTGTGATCCATGCAATTGAAAGCTATATTTTAAATCCGAAATTCATGTCGGCAAAAACAAATCTTCCAACATTTTTCACTTTCATCATCCTATTGTTTTCCGAGCATTTCCTTGGGATATGGGGATTGATCATCGGAATACCGATCTTCATCTTCCTGTTGGATATGTTGGATATTGAAGAGGGGAATAAGGAAGTTCCATAATAATCATTTGAGCAGCGGCCACGCTAATATGGCCGCTGCTTATTTTTGTTCTATTAAACCTTTTGAAAGGTGGCGCTATCTGTTTTCAATATAATATCCATTAATTCGAGTAAAGGGTAAAAGGGTGCATCTTTCCCGATTAGAGCTTAGCTGCGTTTTTGATTTACCAAGTTAATTGATTAAAATTTTATTTTACTAAAGTTATTTATCGACTTTTTATTGCATAAAAAAACAAATAAACGTATAATATTCTTAAAAGAATATACTGAATGTTCTCTAAAGTTAGATTTATCTGTTTTTTCAAAAAGAGAGTTTACGAGAGAGAAGAGGGGATTATTTTGAAAAAGGTTTCTTTTTTAGTGTTTGCCATGGTAGCTTCTTTGTTACTAGTCATGACAGGATGCGGGAAGGGTAAGGAAGTCTCGACAACTGGAAAAGAAGAAGAGTCCAATGGGAAAACACTCAGGATCGTGACGGACGCCAACTATGCTCCATTTGAATATCTTGAAGGAGATAAGATTGTAGGATTCGATGTTGATTTCATCAATGCCGTTGCAAAAGAAGCGGGTTATGAAGTTAAATTGGAAAGTGTTGGCTGGGATCCGATTTTTGTTGAAATCGAAGGTAAGAGAGCGGATGTCGCCATATCTGCGATTACAGTGAATGACGAAAGAAAACAATCTTATGACTTCTCGGTTCCGTATTTCTTATCCACAAACAAGATTCTCGTTCCTGAGAATAGTGATATAAAATCAGGAAGTGAATTGAAAGGAAATGTCATTGCCGTTCAGACTGGTACTACCGGACAGGAAGCGGTAGAGAAACTCCTTGGAAAGAATCACAAGGATATCAAAAAATTCGAAAATAATAACCTGGCCATTCAGGAATTACTAAAAGGCGGAGCTGCGGCTGTCGTAGCTGATAATACGGTTGTTGAAGAATATGTGAAAAATAACCCCGATCAAAAACTGAAAGTCGTTGAAGATAGCAAAAGTTTCAATGAGGAGTTTTATGGTCTTATGTTCCCAAAAGGCAGTGAGTTGAAATCGGAGTTCGATAAAGCCGTGAATGCCATTTATGAAAATGGGAAATATGCAGAAATTTATAAAGAGTGGTTTGGAACTGATCCAGATATTGAAACGTTGAAAGCACAACAATAAAAACAAATGGATAGTAAAAGATTGCGTAACTTTACGTGTGAAGTTACGCAGTTTTTTTGGCCTTAGGAGGGGAACGAAATGAGTTTTCGCTGGGATATTATTTTTGAATATGCTCCTTTCTTATTAAAAGGGACATTGCTTACTATTGGGCTGTCGGTTTCCTCCATCCTGATCGGAACCTTTTTGGGGTTATTTATCGGTTTAGGGAAAATCATGAGAAACAAGGTGCTTGCTTTTCCATTTTACTGTTATGTCACGGTTTTTCGCGGAACACCGCTTTTAGTTCAAATCTTTTTAATCCATTTTGGAATTGTGCCCTTTTTTACCGGGGAAACGAATGCAGTAACCGCCGGTGTCATTGCTTTATCGTTAAATGCAGCCGCATATATTGCCGAAATTTTCCGGGCGGGCATTCAATCCATCGATAAAGGGCAAATGGAAGGGGCGCGTTCATTGGGAATGACCCATATCCAAACAATGATACATGTTGTATTGCCTCAAGCTTTCAAACGAATGATTCCTCCGTTAGGTAATGAATTCATCGTATTATTGAAGGATTCATCCCTGCTTTGTGTCATTGCTGCCCCGGAATTGATGTATTGGGGGAAAGCGATGGGGAGTCAGTACTTTAAAGTGTGGGAGCCATACTTGGCGTGTGCCTTCATCTATCTATTCCTTACCCTCATTTTAAGTTTTGTATTAAATAGACTCGAAAGAAGGTTGAAAACAGAATGATAAAGGTGGAGAATCTTAAGAAGTCATTTGGCGATAATGATGTATTGAAAAATATCAATGCAATCGTTTCCCCTCGGGAAGTAGTCGTGGTAATTGGTCCTTCTGGGTCTGGTAAATCCACTTTCCTCAGGTGCATCAATCAACTTGAAACGATAACGGGAGGCCATATTTTCATTGAAGGACTTGATACGACAGACAAGAAGGTCAATATCAATAAAGTCCGGACGGAAGTTGGCATGGTATTTCAGCATTTTAACTTATTTCCACATAAGACTGTTCTTGAGAATATAATGCTTGCGCCTATAAAGGTCCGCAAGATAACCAAAGAACAGGCATCCCAAAGAGGAATGGAACTGCTTAAGAAAGTGGGACTTGCCGAGAAAGCGAACGCATATCCGGATTCATTATCGGGGGGACAAAAGCAGCGCGTCGCCATTGCCAGGGCGTTGGCGATGGAACCGAAAATCATGCTATTCGACGAGCCGACTTCCGCTCTAGATCCGGAAATGGTCGGTGAAGTCCTTGAGGTCATGAAGCAACTGGCTAAGGAAGGCATGACCATGGTAGTTGTGACCCATGAGATGGGGTTTGCAAAAGAAGTTGGAGATCGCGTGATTTTCATGGACGAAGGTTATATTATTGAAGAAAATATTCCTAGTGAGATTTTCAATAATCCCCAGCAGGAAAGAACTAAAGCCTTTTTGAGCAAAGTGCTTTAATTACACGTAAAGAAAAAAACCTTCCATAAAGGGAGGTTTTTTTTTTGGAGTATATCAGGGGGCTTCATTTGATGCATGAAGCGCCTAAAAGCGATTCAGGGCTTTTACCGAGCACAAGCATACTGATTTTGGCATATCCAATATTTTTATTTTGGGAGAAGATCTGAAGTAATGCTTGGATATTCGGATCATCCTTTAACTTTTGAACTTCCTCTATATATAATCCGATAACGGAGGGCATAACGAATTCAGGGGTGTATTCGTTAGGGTTTTCATCCATGAGTAATGTGCCCATAAATTGATATTTAAATTGAAGAGCCCGTGTTAAGGCAACGACATGGAGCAGTTTATCAAATAGTTCGGGGTATGAATATTTAATTTTCTCCAGAGCTGCTTCTGTTGCCTGTAACTCATCGACACTAGATAAAGTGATCATGAATATCTCCTTTTTAGAATATATGGATTCATCAGCATTTACCGTGCTTTTTACTTATACTAGTCTAACCCCGCCGTAACCCATTGTAAAATGGTTAGATGTTATCATGTGCATAACTTAAATCTATGATAGTGCTTACATCAATCATGCTAGATAATTCACTGCTTATGTGATAACGCTTCCCTCGTATATTTCAGCCATTCTTTTGCAGCGTATGAAAGGTAATGTTCCTTACTCCAAATAAATCCTAAATTCCAGCTAATGGAGGGATTTTTAACCTTGATTGTCTTTACGCGCTCATCATGACGGCATAAACTTTCAGGTAATAGAGCAACGCCTAGTTTACAGTAAACCATTTCCTCAATAAAATCCCAGCGTGAGCTTTCCGTGACGATATGTGGGGAAAAACCAGCTTCATTACAGGATGAAATGATGAGATCTCGAAGGACGTAATCTTTATTGAATAAGATGAAAGATTCGTTTTCCAGGTCGGCCAAATCAATTTCTTCGACACAAGCATGCGGATGGGATGGATGAACAATCAAGTTGATGTCTTCTTCCAAAAAAGCAAAATGATGAAAAAGTGCGGTGTTGGTTGGCAGGACTATTACGCCTATATCAATTAAGTCATTTTGAACGGATTCTTCTATTTTCTTTGAACCATCCTCTACTAATTGAAAGGTAATATTAGGATAATCCTCGTGAAAACGGCTAAGTATCCGGGGGAAGAAAGAAGCGTTTATTATCGGCGGAAGCCCGATACGTATATGTCCCTTTTTCAAACCTAATAAATTGTCCATTTCTGTTTCTAAATTGTGAAAGGCCTTATCAATCAATTTTGCCTGCTCTAAGACTACCCTGCCTGCATCGGTCAAGATCAGTTGCTTGCGTGAACGATCAAAAAGCTCAACACCTAGCTCGGTTTCCAGGTTTTTAATCATCTTGCTGATGGTCGGCTGGGTAATGAATAAATGGTCGGCAGCCCGAGTGAAGCTATTGAAATTGGTTACCTCTATAAAGTATTGCAAATGTTTAATATCCATTGCGTCACCTGTTATCCTCGTTTAAATTAGTTTCATTTTACCCGTAAAAGTAAGTGTTTGTAAAACATGATAAGTTTGGAGTTCATGCACGCATAAATAAGCTGGATTCCAGGGGGAACCCAGCCTAGGAAAGGGCTGGCCATAAAGAGTACTGCCGTGAATTTTATTTGACCAGCAAGACAGGAACTGGGGAATGTTGAACGATATAGTGGCTCACGCTGCCTAGGAATTCCTTGAAGCCACTCAATCCGCGACTGCCCATGATGATAAGGTCACAATTCTGGGATTTTGCATGTTCCAATAAAGTCGTGATGGCTGAACCCTCTACGACAAATGTTTGGGATGCATTCGGGATTTCGGATAAAAGCGCTTCCGCTTTTTTAATCACTTCCTTGCCATACTTGAGCATGGATTCTTCAATTTCCTGAAAGGCATTGCCATATATATTTGGCTTGATTGGCAGCGTAACAGCATGAAGCACCTGGATTTCGATAGCGGGATCCAGCTTCGCTAATTCAATCGCTTTTTCTAAAGATTTAAGTGCCAATTCAGATTCATCATAAGCAACTAATATTTTTGAACATAGCATTGAGCGATCATTCCCTTCTTTAAAAGAATATACCCTTAGTATATCAATTTAAATCTTTCATACAGTTTCATATATTATAAATTTTGTGAATAATTATTGAAGTTTACGTTAACGTCAATGTTAAAATGAAGGTAAATAATCCCTTTGCAAAGTGTGGTTTTAACATGTACACCATTTCTGATTTAGCAAAAGAATTCGGATTGACGACAAGGACCCTCCGATATTATGAGGAACTGGGTATGCTTAGACCAAAGCGTACCGAAACGGGAAAAAGGGTTTATGGAAAGAAGGAATATGCACAGCTCAAAATCATAATGCGCGGTAAGAAGTATGGTTTTTCGTTAGTGGAAATAAAGGATATCGTCCTTTTATTCGATAAGGATAGGACAGGCATAAAGCAATTGGAAAAAACGATTGAAACTGCAGGACAGAAGCTGAACGAAATAAATGAACGCATTAAAGAGCTGGATGGGTTGAAGCAGGATTTTGAACAGGTAATCAAAGGCTTTACCGAAACCCTTCATGACTTGAAAGTGAACGATAAAACAGGCAAGCGATGAAATTAATCTTGAAAATAGGTTTTGATGATAGTGAAAGATGAATATATATTCTAGAAACAAATGGGGTGAGGATTTGGAAATTCAAGAAACGATTGCAGTTGTGACAGGAGGAGCTTCAGGTCTTGGAGCCGCGACAGTAAGAAACATCATTAAAAAAGGTGGAAAAGCGGTCATATTTGACCTCTCTGAGGAAAAAGGCGCTAAAATGGCTCAGGAATTGGGAGATTCAGTCCTATTTATTAAAACGGATGTAACAAGTGAAGAAAGCGTATCGGTGGCGTTGGATGAAGGGATGAAAAAATTCGGGAGCATCAATGCGGTCATCAACTGTGCAGGCATTGCAATTGCAGAGAAGGTCATAGGCAGAAAAGGTACACATGAATTGAAAGCGTTCTCAAAAGTCGTGCAAATCAATTTGGTCGGTACGTTTAACGTAATCCGGCTTGCGGCGGAAAAAATGGTCGAAAATGAGCCGAATCAAGAGGGGGAGCGTGGAGTCATTATCAATACCGCTTCGGTCGCTGCCTTTGAAGGACAAATCGGACAAGCCGCATATAGTGCCTCCAAGGGTGGGATTGTTGGTATGACTCTGCCAATCGCAAGGGAGCTTGCCAGCAAAGGGATACGTGTCGTATCGATTGCACCGGGTCTATTCCATACTCCGATGTTCGATTCGTTACCTGTTGAAGCTAGGACGTCATTAGGGAAAACCGTACCATTCCCATCAAGGCTCGGGTATCCAGAAGAGTACGCTAAACTAACGGAAAGCATCATAACGAATCCAATGCTGAATGGGGAAACCATCAGACTGGATGGGGCCATTAGAATGTCACCCAGGTAAGTTGTTAATTCCTTCAGGGCAGTCCATTCTAAATCCAGGAAAAGAGCCTCCGACAAAGAGTTAAGAGAGGAGATAAAACAGATGAAACATCCATACCTAAGTGAAGATCATGAGATTTTCCGTAAGTCATTCCGAAAGTTTTTAGAGAAAGAAGCAGTTCCCCACTATGAACGATGGGAAGAAGAGAGGATCATTCCCCGGTCATTTTGGGTGAAAATGGGGGAACAGGGTTTTTTATGTCCGGACCTAGGAGAAGATTATGGGGGTTCAGGGGTAGATTGGGGCTTTGCCGTTATAATTAATGAGGAATTGGAAAGAGTCGGTTCTGGTTTCATTGGTTTCGGACTTCACAGTGACATCACCGTTCCGTATATTTCCGCATACGGAAATGAGTCGCAGAAACAGCGCTGGCTTCCCAAATGCACGACGGGGGAAATCATTACAGCCATTGCCATGACAGAGCCTGGTACAGGTTCGGATTTGGCCAATATTAAAACGACTGCCATTTTGGATGGAGATCATTACATAGTAAATGGCCAAAAGACATTCATCACGAATGGCATACATTCGGATTTGGTCATCGTTGCCTGTAAAACGGATCCAAATGCCGTTCCGAAACATAAAGGCGTTAGCTTAGTCGTGGTCGAAAGGGATACACCCGGGTTTTCCAGGGGGCGAAAACTGAAGAAGCTTGGTTTGCACAGTCAGGATACAGCAGAGCTCATCTTCGAGGATTGCCGTGTTCCAAAGGAAAACCTGCTTGGTAAAGAAGGCAAAGGGTTTAATTACCTAATGGATAAACTGCAGCAGGAACGACTTGTGGTGGCAATTTGTGCTCAAACCGCATCTGAGGATATGCTGGCCGATACGATTGAGTATGTGAAGGGCAGGGAAGCGTTCGGAAAATCCGTAAGTCAGTTTCAAAATACTCAATTCAAAATCGCGGAAATGGCAACGGAAATCAAAATGGGGCGTGCCTTCCTAGATCAATTGATCGCCAAACATATGGCTGGTGAACAGGTTGTAACGGAAGTTTCGATGGCAAAATGGCGTTTGACGGAGACTGCCAGAAAAATATCCATTGAATGCATGCAGCTCCATGGCGGCTATGGATATATGGAGGAATACAAGATTGCCAGAAGGTATCGGGATGTTCCGGTAGCGAGCATCTATGCCGGGACAAATGAAATCATGAAGAAGATCATCGCGAAGAATATGGGTCTTTAATTTAATAAAAAAAGGATGAGAAGGGAAGAGAGTATATGCGGGAAGTGGTTATCGTTGAAGGGATTCGCACGCCAGTAGGCAGAAGGAACGGTGTCTTGAAAGACGTCCGCCCTGATGATCTGGCAGGGGAAGTATTGAAGAAGCTGATTGAAAAGGCGGGCATCGATCCGGCTAGTGTCGATGATGTCATTTTAGGCTGTGTTTCACAGTCGGGCGAACAGGCCGGTGATATAGCAAGGGTTGCTGCACTGATTGCCGGATTTCCGATTGAAGTTCCGGGAACGACGATTGACCGTCAATGCGGATCAAGTCAGCAGGCAGTCCACTTCGCTTCCCAGGCCATCTTGTCGGGTGATATGGATGTGGTAGTGGCCGGTGGAGTGGAAAACATGTCACGAGTTCCCATGGGGTCTAATTATCAAGGTGCTGTAACAAGCCAAAAGTATATGGACCTTTATGAGGTGATCAACCAAGGTTTATCAGCTGAGAGAATCGCCGATAAGTGGGGAATAACACGTGAAGATTGTGATCGGTTTTCCGTGGAGAGTCATGCCAAGGCAATACGTGCTCAAAAAGAAGGACATTTTAACCGTGAAATGATATCAGTATCGGGTACTGATAAAGAAGGAAATCATATCGAAGTTACGGAAGATCAAGGCCCAAGGGGGGGAACTACTCTTGAAGTACTTGCTGGATTGAAACCGGTTTTCCAAGAAGACGGTTTAATCCATGCGGGGAATTCAAGTCAAATCAGTGACGGTGCTGCCGCTTTATTATTGATGGAACGCAGTAAAGCCGAGGAGCTTGGATTGAAACCGCGCTTTAAAGTGCATACACGGGTTGTTGTCGGCTCAGATCCTACCCTGATGCTTACGGGGCCGATTCCCGCCACCCAAAAAGCTTTGGAAAAAGCAGGTCTTACAATTGATGATATCGACATCTTTGAAGTGAATGAGGCTTTCGCTCCTGTACCGATTGCCTGGCTAAAAGAAACGGGGGCAGACCCGAAGAAACTGAATCCAAATGGCGGGGCGATTGCCTTGGGTCATCCTCTTGGCGGAAGCGGGGCAAGATTGATGGTGTCAATGATCCATGAGTTAGAAAGGACGGGCGGCCGTTATGGGCTGCAAACAATGTGTGAAGGCCATGGGATGGCGAATGCGACCATCATTGAAAGATTGGACTGAATCTGGACATTCCATTTATGAATATTCGTAATTCGCACGAAAGTAAAAGCTGAAAAAGGGATGAAGCCGACCATCGCAGGCTTTGCCTGAACTCTTCCTGTTGATGGTGGGCCTACTTGAGGAGGAAAATGATATGTCAGTAACGATTAAAAATATCTTTGATCAGACGGTTCAGGAATTCCCCATTAAAGAAGCTATCTACGACGTGAGAAGAAATATCCGTTATACGTACATTCAATGGAATGAGCAGGTGAATAGGTTGGCGGCGGCCCTTCAAGCGGAAGGGGTGCGAAAAGGGGACAGGGTCTCTACGTACCTTTACAACAATGAAGAGCTTGCAACATCATTCTTTGCCTGTGCAAAAATCGGTGCAATCTTTAATCCAATTAACTTCCGTTTAATGCCGGAAGAGTTGGCCTTCATCTTGAACGACGCTGCTCCAAAGGTCGTTTTATTCGAACACGAATTGGAAGCGAACGTTGCCGCGGTTGAAAAGCGATTTTCGGAAACGGCCTTCTGGTATATTGATGATGATGTGCCTGGATATGCCAAAGGTTACCGCCAGAAAATGGCCAGTATCTCATCAAAGCCAGAAGAAGTGGATGTTCATGAGGATGATATCTATGCCATCATGTATACGAGCGGGACAACCGGACGTCCCAAAGGGGTCATTCACCTTCATAAAGATATGGTCAAACAAGCAGAGATTTTAATAGAGGCAATGAAGTACGAACGCTCTGATATCGGTTTGATTACTGCACCGATGTTCCATTGTGCCGAATTGCACTGTTCCTTTTTACCTCGCGTACAGGTCGGTGCCGCAAATGTCATATTACATCAGTTTAATCCCAAAAAAGTCATGGAACTGATTGAATCCGAGGGGATCACCAAGTTTTTTGCTGCTCCTACGATGTGGAACATGCTCATTCAGGAAAACTTGGATGATTATAAATTCCAGAGTTTGAAGCTTGGGCTTTATGGAGCAGCCCCGATGGCCCCCTCACTTGTAAGGGCCTGTCAGGAGAAACTCGGCATCCAGTTCATCCAAGCTTATGGAATGACTGAAATGGGTCCCGCCATCACTCTCCTATTGGAGGAAGATCAAATTAGGAAAGCGGGTTCTGCCGGCAAGGCATGTTCCAATCATGAAATCATCATTGTCCGTCCGAATGACGAAGGGCCATCGGATCCCGAGGATATGCTGGAACCTGGGGAAACAGGGGAGATCCTTGTGAAGGGTCCATGTATCATGCAGGGTTACTTTCAAAAAGATAGAGAGACCGAAACGGCGCTTTACAAAGGCTGGTACCATTCCGGTGACATCGGTTTCCTGGATGAGGATGGATATCTGTGGGTCAAGGACCGGGTGGACGACATGATTATTTCTGGAGGGGAAAATATTTATCCACGTGAAGTGGAAGATAAATTATATGAGCATCCAGGAGTTCTCGACTGTGCAGTCCTTGGTCAGCCAGATGATCATTGGGGGGAAATGGTAACGGCCTTCATTGTAGCCAAAGACCCTTCGCTAGCGGAATCCGACTTAGAAACCTGGTGTAAGAACAGTGAAACACTGGCGAACTATAAACGTCCAAGAAGATATATCTTCAGTAATGAGCTGCCTCGAAACGCAAGTGGGAAGACACAAAAATTTTTGCTTCGTAAGCAGTTGGAAGAAAATGCAGATGGAAAAAGTTTGGGGAACCTTCTTTAATGCCAGGGTCAATAGCGATAAAACTACTGACAAGTTAGTTGGAAAAGTCATTTGGCATGCGATAATACTTGGAGGGAAGACATTTAATAAAGACCGTAACAGATAGTTATTATATAAATAATAATCCTGTGGAACAATTCAAGGGCCGAGAATAGTTATCCACAACAATAATGCAGAGTGGTTAGCTAAAATCCCCTTTATCCACATAATCCACAGGGTTATCCAGAAATAACATTATTTTCATGTTGATAAGGTGATTTATTGCACTTGTTTTTTATCAGTATTTTCAGAATATATCCACAATATACACAGGGCTGTGGATAAGCTATGTAAATAAAGAAAACCTAAGGGGCTGATTTACAGCCCCTTGGTTGGTTTCTCCTGCTTATAAGCGGCGATTATGAGCACGGCGGTCAGCCGCATTTGCCCGGGCTTGTGCCTCGATGTCTTCCTGGTCAGCCAGTTCGGAAGAATATTCAACGTCAAGTCCGTCACTTTTCAGGTTTTTAGGAACCTGAGGAAGTTTCTGTTTGTTCTTATCTCGATTATGGTGTATGTTATTGCGTCCCATGTTAGCGCCCCCTAGAATAAGCTGGAGATGAATTCATTAATCATCTCCAGCTTATTTTGTGTTGAGTGGCTGTTCAAAATGTACGGGAAAAAACTCCAAACTTAACGACGGGATTTCTTTTCGGTATATCCACCAGCTCGATCTGCTTTTTTAAA
The DNA here is from genome assembly GCF_036541465.1 of Bacillus sp. CFBP9009. NCBI lineage: Bacteria > Bacillati > Bacillota > Bacilli > Caryophanales > Bacillaceae > Bacillus > Bacillus sp. CFBP9009. Next base: position 134,011 of record NZ_JAZHFU010000009.1, read on the forward strand.
TTCGCGAGCATAAAGAATCGCTTGTGTACTAGTTAAGTTACTTTTCTCTTTATCGTGTTTTTTGAGCAATTAAATCATCTCCATTCCACTTAATATCCCTATTTTTTCCTAAAATGACCCTTTCATACGTGAGAATCTTCTTTTAAGATATTTTGTAAAGCTTCTTTAAGGGTTGGAAAGGAGAAGGTGAATCCTTCCTCTTTAAGTTTAGTGGGAAGGACATTTTGCCCTTCAAGTACAAGTATGCTCATCTCCCCAAGCAGTTTCTTGAGGAAGAAAGGAGGTACGGGCAACCAATGGGGCCGGTGCAGGACAGCTCCTATCGTTTCCCCGAATTTATCCATCTGAACGGGGTTCGGTGCCGTAAAATTGACTGGACCTTCTATCCGAGCATCGTTCATGCAAAAGATGATTGCACGGACCACGTCATGGATATGAATCCAGGAAAGCCACTGATTCCCTTTGCCCATCTTTCCTCCGCCGAATAGTTTATAGGGGAGGACCATCATTGGCAGTGCACCGTCTTTTTCTCCAAGAATCACCCCGAATCTTGTCAGGATCAACCTTTTACTGTAAGAGCGTGATTTAGCAGTTTCCTTTTCCCATAGTTGAACAGTACGGGCCAAGAAATCATCACCAATGGATTCAGAGGTTTCGGTAAAGGTTTCATCGTCCGAAATACCATAATATCCGATTGCACTTGCATTAATGATGACGGACACTTTATCGGGCAGTATGGAAATGATCCGGTTCATCTCTTTGGAAGCTTCGACCCTGCTTTCGACAATCCGGCGTTTTCGTTCAGGTGTCCAACGCCCGCTGTTTAAAGATTCACCAGCAAGGTTAATGAAAACATCGAGACCCGCCAAGTACTTTTCCGGCTTTGCGTCCTTGGTCAACCAGCCGATATATGTCAAATTAGTCTGTTTATTAAATTTTTCAGGATGACGGGTCAAAATATATATATCATGATTTTCTTTTGATAATTCATCAATAAGGGCTGTGCCGACAAAACCGCTTCCACCAGCAATGGCTATTTTCATGAAAACCACTTCCTTTCCCTTTCTTTCCTTCACTTTAACATGCCCATGTTCTTTTTTCATTTTTAGACATGCTATATATAGAAATGGTAAACGTAAAGGGGTAAAGTAGGGGTGGGGGTGGATTTATGCCAAACATAACAAAAATAACAACCCAAAAGAAACGTAAAGATCGTTATAACATTTTCGTTGACGAAAAATATGCCTTCAGTGTAGACGAAGAAGTGCTATTGAAATTTCATTTGAAAAAGGGTATGGAACTTGATGACCTGCTTTTGGCTGAAATACAATTCCATGATGAAATTCAAAAAGCATTTACCGATGCACTTAATTATTTATCATACCGGATGCGCTCCGAATCGGAAATTCGCCTTTATTTAAAAAAGAAGGAAACGGAAGAGCCGATTATTAAGGAAGCGATACATAAACTATACAGCTTTAACTATTTAGACGACCTTGAATTTGCCAAGGCTTACGTAAGGACCCATGTGAATGGAGGCAATAAAGGGCCCACTACCCTTAAGCTCGAGCTTAAGGAAAAAGGGGTGCAAGAAAAGTTGGTTGTCGAGGCATTGAAGGAATACCCCTATGATATTCAGATTGAACATGCAAGGAAACTTGCTGGAAAAGCGGTCAAAAAGGAAAAAAACATTTCCGAACGAGCTTTAAGGCTGAAGGTTGAACAAACCTTGTTACGGAAAGGCTTCCCTAGAGATGTCATCTATGAAGCACTTGAAGATGTGACGGTTGAAAAGGATGAAGATGAACAATGGGATTCTCTTTGCCACCATGCCGAAAAAATGCAACGTCGATATAAAAACCATGAAGGCTTCGAATATGAACAAAAAATGAAGCAGGCATTATACCGAAAAGGTTTTCCAATAGAATTGATTGAGCGTTATCTTTCCAATACAGATGGGGATTAAGTGCATTGATAGCCAAATCTCAAAATTTTGTTTAATATAGAGGTAAATTAATATTTCATTTAAGGAGTCATATATATGAGCGACGTAAGATACAGCAAGTTGTCCGCCTATGAACTACAGCAGGAAATTGCAGCGTTGACTGAAAAAGCGAGAAAAGCAGAGCAATTGGGAATGGTTAATGAATTTTCAGTATTGGAACGAAAAGTGACGATGGCCAAGGCCTATTTGTTAAATCCGGATGATTTCAAAAAAGGTGAAATATATCAAATTGACGGAGATCCCGGTGTCTATTTCAAAATTGATTATATGAATGGCGTATTCGCCTGGGGATACCGCTTAGGTGGAAGCGGTAAGGAAGAAGCACTGCCGATTTCAATGTTAAAATAAAAAGGAACCGGGGAAGTACCCGATTCCTTCTGGTGCAACCTAATTCGATCGCTCGTTTGATGCTTTCATTCTTTCTTGAGGGTGTGTATTAATACTGCCATCTGCACGCTTTGAAGCATATCTTGCTTTGGCACGAGGCTCGCCTTGGAATTTATTATTGTTTTGGTTGGGGAATCCTTTTTGTTTATTTCGCAAATTTTTCTCCTCCAAGCATCAGATTAAAGACAGAAGCGTTTCCGCTTACCACTAGTATGGGTATGGAACAGTATAGTTCATTCTGTAAAAATATTGGCAATGAGGTGGTTCTAATGAATGATTACCATGAAAGATTAACCAAGATTCTGCTTGAGAAAAATGAACACATCACGTATGAGCAAGCTTTGACTTGGGTGGAATTATTATGGGAAGATTTCGAGGCGACCTATGCAAAGGCCGGGCATGAATATGCCGGAGAAGAAATGACATCGCGCGTTGTAAGGACCTGGATTGATAACTACGGAGAGCAATTCCACGAATTCATTGCAAAAAACCCTAAATATCAACAGTTATTAAATCAGCAGAATCGAGTGCATTAAAAAAGCTGATTCCAGAGGGGTTCCCTGGAATCAGCTCTTTTTCAATACGCAGTGACTACAAAATAATATTCAATTTCTTCTGCAGTTTCGCTTCGCTAAAGATCCAGCCGGTATAAGAATTCAAGATATTCAATTCGCTGTCTAAATGGACCACTGCCACAAACGGGTAATATCCATTGCTGCGGTATCTTAAATCGATAAAACGGACTTCATAATATTCTTTTATCTGTTCGATTTCAAAGCGGTAAACCGGCGAAAAGGACAGAAAGGCTGCCAAGTTGATATCCTTCTTGGCGGCTTCGAGAATTTCACTTTCAGGCAATGGCACTCGATCGAACGTATCTAGAATCGTCACATATCCATTATCGGCCCGTGCCACATAATAATTCTTTTCGGTAATCACCGCAATTTTCCAGCGATGAAAACGCATGGTCGGTGATAATAGAATTTTCCTTGCTCCAGGAATTTGCTTTTTGACCACTTTTTTTATAAAAGTTTGTTCCCTGAACCTGGAAATATAATAAATGACGAGTATTCCGTAAATGGAAAGAAATAAATAGCCTGGAGGAAATCCAAAGCCCCATAATATCAGGCCGGCAACATGTATTCCAAAAATGAACGGGTCAAATGTATTGATGACCCCTAAAGCTACCCATTTTGACGAAATCGGTCTAAGAGCCTGGGTCCCATAAGCATTGAATATATCCACGAATACGTGAAGGAAAACGGCTAAAAAGGTCCAAAGCCAAAGATGTAGGTAATTTGCTTCAGGTATGATGGCGAAAAGTGCTCCGCTGATAATCAAGGGCCAAAGTAAAACAGCGGGAATGGAATGCGTGATTCCACGGTGGTTTCGTATATATACAGCGTTATTCCTTAATTTTAAAACAGTGTCAATGTCCGGAGCTTGTGATCCCAATATCGTACCTGCTATGACTGCACTTGCAGTGACTGGGCTCTGCGCAATGACAGGATCTAATGTGGCAAGACCTCCAAGTGCAATTCCCATGACAAAGTGAGTACCTGTATCCAAAAAACTAACCTCCCTGCCACAATTTGAAAAAAATGGTCTTCTTTCATCATACCGTATTTATATATTAACCATCAAATGAATATAATTTTGATTTATTTCCGTGAACCTTTACAAAATAAATGAATATGAACATGATATTAAAAAAGAATGGCCTACTATAGGTATTCCCAATTTTGATAAGAGTGTAACATCTTTGGAGGAACTGATGTGAAAGAAATAATGATCCCGACAATAGAAAAAATAAAAATCGATGAATTTCAAAAAGATTTGGTTTCCTGGTTTCTCGAAGAACAAAGAGAATTGCCATGGAGGAAAAATAAGGACCCGTACCGTGTTTGGGTTTCTGAAATAATGCTGCAGCAAACGAGAGTGGACACGGTGATTCCTTATTTCAACCGCTTTGTGGAATGGTTCCCTACACTCGAGGATTTTGCCGATGCCGATGAAGAGAAAATCCTAAAAGCATGGGAAGGGTTGGGATATTATTCACGTGTAAGGAATCTGCATAGTGCCGTTCAGGAAGTGAAGGCATCCTATAATGGGATTGTACCGGATGATCCCGAGGAAATATCCAAATTGAAAGGTGTCGGCCCTTATACAGCTGGTGCGATACTTAGTATCGCATACGGTAAGCCGGAGCCAGCCGTTGATGGAAACGTCATGCGTGTTTTATCAAGGATATTGATGATATATGAAGACATAGCAAAGCCAAAGACAAGAAAAACTTTCGAAGCAGCCGTCAGAAAGCTGATCGATCATGGACATACCTCTGCCTTCAATCAAGCGTTGATGGAACTTGGAGCATTGATTTGTACACCAGGTAAGCCTGCCTGCCTATTATGTCCCGTTCAAAGTCATTGTCTAGCATTTGAAGCGGGGGTTCAGTCGGAATTGCCGGTAAAGATCCAAAAGAAAAAAACGCGGGATGTACCAATTGTAGCTGCCGTTTTAACGAATGAAAAAGGTGGATTTTTAATTCACAAGCGAGCACCAGAAGGATTGCTTGCAAATCTTTGGGAATATCCGAATTTCGAAAACCATTCATCCCTTTTGCATAAGAGGGAGTTCTTCGAGAGTCGGTTTCAGGAAATGTATGGCGTCAAACCGGAAATCACTGAATCACTTGTGAGAATTGAACATGTTTTCTCACACCTCGTTTGGAAAGTGGACACGTATATCGGAGTGGTCAAAGAAGCCATCAGTGAAGAGACATTAAGAGAACAGCAACTTAAGTGGGTAAGTGAAGCAGAGATGGATGAGTTAGCATTTCCGGTTTCCCACCAAAAAATGATGAGAGCGTATAAAGAAAAAGAGTGTATTGAATAAATGATTATAGTCATTCAATCAATCGTGGGTTCAATCATATTACATTCTTTATATTTTGGGTGCGATTTGTAAATCCGTGGGAACAGGGATATTATGCTAAAAGAGGATATCCGCTAAGATATCCTCTTCCTTTTGTTGATTATTAAAGCGATATCCGTATAAAATCAATCGTAAATGGTTTTCGTTCCATGAGTATAATCTGCTTCTTGTCTATTAAGTCCGCCTCTATTTTCAATTTCTTTGACGATTTCGCTATGGATACTCTGTCCTTCTTGGTTTAAATAAGGTACCATTTGTTGAAGGGAGTGATGAAAATAGGCAAGTTCACTATTTTCCCAATCCGATTTTTTCATCATCGACAACTCTGTCATATCACGTCCAACATACATAACAGTAACACTCCTTAAAAAAATGATTTTAAATACTTGGTGTTTACTCAGAAAGGATGAATAAACGAATGGAACAAAAAGTGGCACTCGTTACAGGTAGCAGTAAAGGTTTAGGCAGAAGCACGGCAATAAGGCTTGCAGAGGAAGGTTACGACCTCGTTATTAATTATGCCCGGAGCAAGTCGAAAGCATTAGAAGTGGCAGCCGAAATTGAAGCATTGGGGCGCAAAGCCCTTGTAGTCAAGGCAAATGTCGGTGACGTTGCGAAAGTGAAAAGCATGTTCGAGGAAATCGATGCTTATTATGGACGTTTGGATATTTTCATTAATAATGCTGCCTCTGGAGTGCAGCGCCCATTGATGGAGCTGGAGGAATCCCATTGGAACTGGACCATGGACATCAATACAAAAGCCCTCCTTTTCTGCGCACAGGAAGCGGCGAAATTAATGGAGAGGAACGGCGGAGGGAAAATTGTCAGCATCAGTTCACTGGGATCCATTCGCTATTTAAAAAATTATACAGCTGTTGGAGTTTCCAAGGCTGCACTTGAAGCCCTGACAAGATATTTAGCGGTCGAACTGGCTGCGAAAAATATTTGTGTCAATGCCGTTTCAGGTGGTGTGATCGATACGGATGCCTTGAAGTCTTTCCCGAATCGGGATGAAATGCTTGCTGAGGCGGCAGATCAGACTCCCGCTGGACGGATGGTCGAGGTGGAAGATATGGTGAATACCATCCTGTTTTTAATTTCCGATGGAGCCAGTATGATTCGTGGACAAACCGTAATAGTTGATGGAGGCATTTCATTGCTTGTTTAATGTAACTGGAAAAATTTAAATGATTTTTGTTGGATAGCACTCCTGGATAATGGTTATCTTATTATCGTGGAGGTGATATCAATGGCTAAAAACATGAATAAATCACAAGCAGGTACAAATGTTCAACAAGTGAGACAACAAAACGCGCAATCTCAACAAGGTCAAGGCCAATTCGGTACAGAGTTTGCTTCTGAAACTAACGTTCAAGAAGTGAGACAACAAAACGCACAATCTCAACAAAAAAAAGGCCAAGGTCAAGCACAAGGCCAATTCGGTACAGAGTTTGCTTCTGAAACTAACGTCCAAGAAGTGAAACAACAAAACCAAAAATCTCAAAGCAATAAAAACCAAGGCTAATTGCCGATGAAAAAGCATCCTTCTTATGAAGGGTGCTTTTTTTTGCCTTTCATTGGATTCGACAAATGTTTCGTTGTGTTTACATTTTATGTCAAAGGAAAAAGCTGATTAAAATAGAATATACATACTTATAGAAAAAATACAGATTAGGAAGGTGCATTCATGGAGGAATTTAACCGGCTTATTAACAACCAGTTGAAAACGATGGATAAGCTTTTACTTTTACAATCCGAAATCGAAAGATGCCAAGATATAGAGAAGCAACTCCTTGCCCTGGAAGAGGAGAGTGAAGCAGTCACCATTCAGGAAGAGATTCAACTCAAAAAACAGGAATTGAAAAGTATCCATGATATGTTCGAGAAGCAAACGGAAGAAGTCATCCGTTATTTTCAGCAAGGACAGGCTGCCATACGATAAATAACCGGCTAATTTCTTAGTTAAAATGGGTGGATGGTCAGACTTTTTCGACTTATTTACACATTTTCACTGGGAGATTAGCCACTTTTGTTTTAAATTTATGAATAAATCGCTATAATATAGGAATATAGGGTAAATGGAAAAAAGTATATATTTTAAATACACACAACAACTGCAAACGGAATAGGGCACAGTACGCTGTCAGGGTGTCTATAGAAAGTAGGGAGAGATAAATGGGGATTGTTCCTGCCGAAGGAGGAAAAATCCAAATCCATAGCTATAAACATAATGGACATATCCATCGTATCTGGGAAGAGACAACCGTTTTAAAAGGGACCCAAAATCTGGTGATAGCAGCGAATGACCGTACTATGGTAACGGAATCAGATGGAAGGACCTGGATTACGAGAGAGCCGGCGATTTGCTATTTTCATTCAAAGTATTGGTTTAATGTTATTGGTATGTTGAGAGAGGACGGGGTTTATTATTATTGCAATATCAGTTCGCCGTTCACATACGATTCGGGAGCATTGAAATACATTGATTATGACCTGGACATTAAAGTATTCCCAGATATGACGTTTAATTTGCTGGATGAGGATGAATATGAAAGGCATCGGAAAGAAATGAATTACCCGGATGCCATCGATTCAATATTGAAACAGAACGTAGACTATTTGATTTATATGATACGCCAGCGAAAAGGACCATTCTCCGCAGAGTTTATTGATAGTTGGTATGAACGCTTTTTAACCTATCGATGATAGAAAAGGCCTGCTGCTTAATTGGCAGGCTTTTTCATTGTGTAACATATCTACAAAACTGATTCAATCTATTACTATGCAGGAACCATTAAAGTCCTTTAAATGTGTGTGAAAGTTAGTGAATGAAATCCTTTTGATACTTAATCATCGAAAAGGAAAATATAATTGGACAAGTGCTTATAAGATTACAAATTGACTGGTATGGACTTTTTTTCATTTGGATTTAATGATTCAGAAAAGGAGGGATTCCGTGGGGAGCATTAAGAGATATTTGCAATTCGTTAAACCATATAAATGGCAGATAATCGGGACGGTACTGATTGGATTGCTAAAGTTCGCGATTCCGCTTTTGCTTCCATTGCTCAGTAAGTATATAGTGGATGACATCATCGGAAATGGTGACCTTTCCAAAGCCGTGAAGTCCGAACGCCTTTTATGGGCAATGGCCATCATGATTTTCATTTTCGTTGCAGTTAGACCGCCGATTGAGTATTACAGACAATATTTTGCGCAATGGACCGGAACGAAAATCTTATATGATATTCGTAATGATTTATTTACTCATATACAGAAACTGAGTTTTAAATATTATTCCAATACAAGGGTGGGCGAGGTCATTTCGAGGATGATCACGGATGTGGAGCAAACGAAGAACTTTGTCATCACGGGTTTGATGAACCTTTGGCTCGATATCGCAACGATCATCATAGTGATAGTCATCATGTTTACGATGGACGTGAAGTTAACCGTTGTATCGATCATCATGCTTCCATTTTACGCATTTTCGATTAAGCATTTCTTTGGCAAGCTGAGAACCTATACAAGGATTCGGTCCCAAGCGTTAGCTGATGTACAGAGTCACCTTCATGAACGGGTTTCAGGGATGTCAGTCATCAAAAGCTTTGCGATAGAAGACAGGGAACAGGAATTGTTTGCGAAGCAAAACAAGAATTTCCTCGATAAGGCCCTAAAGCATACAAGCTGGAATGCCAAGTCATTTGCTGTCGTGAATACGATCACGGATATTGCGCCCTTGCTCGTGATAGGATTTGCCGGTTATCAGGTCATTCATGAACAATTGTCACTGGGTACCATGGTTGCCTTCGTCGGTTTTATTGACCGGCTTTATAATCCCCTCAGACGTTTAGTTAACTCTTCGACGACAATGACCCAGACATTGGCGTCCATGGACAGGGTTTTTGAGTTTGTGGATGAGAAGTATGATATCGATGACCAGCCAGGGGCGAAAGAGCTAAAGCATGTGGAAGGCCGAATAACCTTTCAGGATGTATCCTTTGCTTATGACGAGAAAGAGGCACCCGTTTTGAAACATATAAACTTGGATGTCAAACCAGGGGAAACCATTGCACTTGTCGGAATGAGCGGCGGCGGGAAATCCTCGATCGTCAGTTTGATTTCCCGTTTCTATGATGTGACGGAGGGAAGGGTATTATTGGATGGGACGGATATCCGTAAGTATCAAGTCCGTAGCCTAAGAGATAAAATAGGAATGGTTCTACAGGATAATATTTTATTTAGTGAATCGGTTAAGGCCAACATCCTTATGGGACGACCTGATGCAACTGATGAAGAAGTATTTGAAGCGGCAAAGGCGGCGAATGCCCATGACTTCATCATGGGTCTGAAAGAAGGATATGAAACGAAAGTCGGGGAGCGGGGAGTTAAATTATCCGGAGGCCAAAAGCAACGGGTGGCCATTGCGAGGGTATTTTTGAAAAACCCGCCAATCCTTGTTCTCGATGAAGCCACATCCGCATTGGATTTGGAAAGTGAACACTATATCCAGGAGGCGCTGGATATTTTAGCGAAAGACCGGACCACCATCATCGTGGCCCATCGGTTATCAACCATCACCCATGCCGATCGGATCGTTCATATCGATAATGGGGAAATTTCGGAAATGGGAACACACGAAGAACTTATGAAAAAGCAAGGGCATTACTACAACCTGTTTCAAGTACAACAATTGGATTCTTAAGAAGAATAGGAAAAACAATATACAAAAGAAGACCATTCCGCTAACGGGAATGGTCTTTCTTGTGCATGCACGTTATGAAATCCTTTTTTCATGCAGCGTTTTTTTTCTGTCAGGAAGGAATTGAGGCAGATGCTTTATCCCCTCAGGCAAGGCGATGCCTACGATGATCAAGCACATCCCGAACCATTGCAGTGACGTAACCTGTTCATTCAAGAAGATGACGGAAACGACCATCGCTGAAGGCAGTTCCGCAGCACAAAGAATCGTTCCAAGCCCGACACCCACTTTGGGCAAACTGATAGCAAAGAAAAAGAAAGGAACTAAAACACCCAATGTGCCGAGCAACAGACCGTAGTACCATAGGTTCGTTTGGACAAGATTCGTCACAAGTGTGACGGGGTTAGTCGTGAATACAGCAGTCAGCATACCACCCGTTGCAATGAAAAACAGCCGTTTCATTGAAGATTCACCAACTGCGAATTGAGAGTTGCAATACATATATAGCGCAAAAAGCAAGGCAGACAATAGACCGAACAATACGCCTTTTAGGCTTAAGCCGGATAGAGGCTGACCAAAGATAGCGCCTGCCAATAATGTTCCGATGAAGAGAACGAAAATGGCAATGAGTTTATTTTTATCCGGGCGTCTTTTATTTATGAAACTTTCAATGAGGACGCCTATCCAGGTAAATTGAAATAAAAAGACAACGGCAATCGAAGCGGGAAGCTCGGATACGGAAACGGCATATGCCTTTCCGACGAAAGTGGACATCATGCCCGTGATTAAAAGTAATCCGGCACTCTTCCATGAAACTTTATATTTAAACGAAAAAAGAAATAACACGGAGACAATCAGCCAACCGACGAGGTATTGACTGCCGACCAGTTCTCCGGATGAATGGCCATCCATGAATCCAAACTTCATCATGGTGGATAATGTGCCATATGAGATCGAACCGATTAAGACCATTATGGAATACTTCAAAAGTTGCATGTTTTTCACCCCTGTAAAAATAAAAATCGCCACCTGCCAAAAAGGCAAGTGACGAACGAAAAAAGGAAATCCTTTTAAAATTCCGTCTCTCAACAAAAGCTGAGTTTAAAAAAATGTTTGTGTTGCATTACCTTAGCTTAAAGTCTTTGTGAATATTTGTCAACCAGAAAAATAAGTTAAGCCTGCAGGTCGATCTTTAAGCTAAAGGCGGTGTAATAGGCAGGAGATGTTCCTTTCACCCAAGTAATTGAAAACCCCTAAAAAGGCGAATATGCCGAATGGGGTGAAGTGCTTCAATCGCCATTTTGCCGGAAGTCTTCCAATGTACCACGGTATTCCTCGTCTTTCATTTTTCGAAGATTAGGCTTTTTTTCTGCAGTTGGCTCATCATTTGGCTTTTGATTGTGAAGCTTGGAAAGTGCCAAACGATAATCCTGATCTTTCATTTTCAATTCATCATTGTCTGTTGGGGAGATGATTTCGGTAACGGAATCATCAGCCGAAGAGAAAGCGGACTCTTCCAACGAGTTCTCTTCCTCGACTGCCCGCTGCTTACCCTCAGGCGATAAGGCTTTGATATTGTATGTGATCAAGCCCGTAACCGCTAATATGGCAACGATGATAATTAGAATTATGCCCATTGAATCAAGCCTCCTAGAGCTCGTTTATGAATGAACGGGTGACATGGGCAACCCGTTTTCCTAATGCTTCTCCAAGCTGCAAGTCATTTTTGGTAATGTTGTCATCCACACCGGGCGGACAGCTTATCCCTACTCCATAGTAGGAACCATATAAGGCGTTTTCCGGGACAGTGCCGGGCAAGCCGACAATGATCATGCCTTGATGAAGCATAGGGGTGATTAAGTTCAGCATGGTAGCCTCGAGTCCGCCATGTACGGTGGCCGTCGTACAGAACACAGCACCCACTTTATTGATCAGCGCACCTTCCGCCCATAGATACCCAAGTTTATCGATCCATGTTTTCAAACTCGAACTGATGGTGCCGAAATGACCGGGACAGCCCCAAATGATGGCATCCATTTCCTGGAGCTTATAAACATCCGCCTCGTTCACATGGTCAATGAGAACCTCAGCGCCAGGGACCGCGGCGGCCCCTTGAGCTATTGATTCGGCAAGTGCTTTCGTATGGTTGCCTTCACTGTCGTAAACAACATAGATCTTCATTTTTATTCCCCCATTTAATTAAACCGATTTTTTTACTGGTGAAGGAAGCAAAGGTACGTCCAAATGTTCTTGTTTAGCTTTTTTCATTGCTTTGTCCTTCCGAACGTCACGCAAAAACAGTGAAAGAACGATACCGGCAATTGCGAAGCCTGTTGCCCAAAAGAATGCATCATTGATTCCCATCACATTTGCTTGACCCTGAATTTGTGAAGAAATCAGCGACATGGCAGTTTCCTGTGCTTGTTCACTAGTTTGATTCATCGAACTCATGATGGATTGAACGATTGTTTGGAAATTCTGAACAAAACCGGGATCACTCGTACTCATTTCCGTTCCTAAAGCAGTTCCATGGAAAGAAGCACGGGTAGTATAAATGGTCGTCACGAAGCTCGTACCAATGGCTCCGGTTACTTGTTTCAGCGTATTGCTCATTGCCGTACCATGTGTATTCAAATGCTTAGGAAGCTGGTTCATCCCAGCAGTCATGATTGGCATCATCAGTAAAGACATTCCAAGTGCGCGGATGGCATAGATGATGACCAAAGTCGAATAGGTTGTTTCCGTAGTCAATTTAGCGAATTCGAAGGTTGTGACGGCAGTAATCGCTAAACCAATTAGTGCTAATGGACGAGGTCCGATTTTGTCAAATAATGCTCCTGAAATGGGTGACATCACCATCATCACAAGGGCTCCGGGTAACATCAATAGGCCGGATTGAACTGGTGTGAAGCCTCTTAAAGTCTGCAAATATATAGGCAATAAGAATATCCCGGTAAACATGGCCACTGTGACGATGGCGGAAATGATATTCGATAATACGAACATGTCATACTTAAATACACGGAAGTCGAGCATAGGTGTTTCCGATTTTAGCTGTTGAACCACAAAAAGCGTCAAAAGGATCAGCCCGATGATGATCGTTCCCAGAACGATGGGATCCGTCCAGCCTTTGGAACCCGCTTCACTGACACCGTATAGTAATGATGCGACTCCCAGCAAGGATAGAGACGCACCCAACAAATCCAATTTGATTTTCTTTGGTTCTGCTACATTACGCATACTTAAAAAGGCGAGTGTCATGACTATCATGCCTAATGGCACCATTGCGTAGAACATGACCCGCCAGCTATATTCCTGAATGACCCAACCAGATAAAGTCGGGCCGATTGCAGGGGCAAACATAATGGCAAGTCCAAAGATTCCCATTCCTTTCCCGCGCATTTCCGGAGGGAAGATGAAAAGAATGATCGTCATGACCAATGGCTGCAGGATCCCGCCGCCAGCCGCCTGAATCAGCCGGCCTGTAAGGATGACGGGGAAATTTGGTGCGATGCCGCAGATGAATGTCCCGACGGTGAATAAAAACATGGCAGCAAGGAATAAAATGCGCGTGCCAAACCGTTCTATTAAAAAAGCGGACAGTGGGATCAAGGCTCCATTCACGAGCATGAATCCAGTTGATAACCATTGAATCGTAGTCGCAGCTACATTGAATTCTGCCATCATCCTGGGCATGGCGACACTAAGCAGGGTTTGATTCAAAATGACCATGAACAAACCTAGCATTAAGATAATTAACATGGGGGCAAACTGCTTCATTCCCTTGTTTTCATTTACTGTGATGGTTTGAGAAGCCATTTAAAGAAAAGCCTCCTTTCTGTATAACTGTGTAGCCATTTTATTTAGTTGAAATCTTCACTTCTGCGTTCATTCCAGGCAGAACTTTATCGGATGGTGCTTTGATGGAAATTTTAACTGGTACTTTTTGGGTGACTTTCGTATAGTTTCCGCTGCTGTTTTGATTGCCCATCACTGAAAAGACAGACGTTGTAGCATAACCGATTTGTTCCAATGTACCTTCGAAGACAGTATCGGGATCTCCATCGATGATAATATCTACGCTGTCACCTTTTTCGATATCCTTCAATTTATTTTCTTCAATATTAGCCGTTATGGACAGATCATCCATATTGATGGTCTGAGCCAGCGTTTGACCCGCTTGAACAAGCTGCTCATCATGCACTTGTGTTTTAACGATTGTACCTTGTGCTGCGGTTTTTACCGTTTCTTTTCCGTCTAAGGTTGTTACATTGGCAACATTGTCATCCTTACTTACACTGTCTCCTTCATGTAAGTCCCAATCTGCTAGTTTACCTGCAGCGGGGGCAACGATGGTATATAGCTCTCCCGACACTTTCGCTTCATCCGTTTTAATGAAATTCGTGCTTTCATAATAGTAATAAGCCCCACCGGCTAATACAGCTATGATAATAACCAAACCAATGACATTGATTAAAACTAAACGTCCTCTATTCACTTGTTTCGCCTCCAAAAAATATTGATGATGTATTCCTTTTTTCGATACTGTTCATTAGCTAGAAATGACAACCCTCCTATTCTAATGTTTATTTGTTAAATTAAATAAATATTAACTTTTATAAGTATTAATATTATTAAGTAAAGAGTTTACCAGTTTAATTATTTTTTGTCATGTAATTTATTCGGAATAATAGTGGGAAATAAATACAGTGAAATAGTAAAAATTTGAATTTTTTTTAGTTTTAAGGATATATGGAAAGTAAAGTTGACAATGGAATGCCATTTAATTAAATTTAAGAGGTAGGATTGTCCTATATAAGGAGTGAGAAGGCTGGAATTTAAATGGGAAGTAACTAATAGTATAGAAATGCAGATTTTTCGGATTAGGAAGAAGCTTAGGGCCATCGTAGCAAAAAATCTTCAGCCTTATGGATTAACATCGCCTCAGTTTTTCATATTATTGATATTGAAAAAAGAGGGGTCGATCAAATCGACCCAGCTGGCTGACTTCTTAACCGTTAAGCCAAGTGCGATTACCGTATTTGTAGATAAGTTGGTCGAAATGGATTATGTAAAAAGGCAGCCCTCTGATAAGGATCGCAGGGTCATCAACCTTGAATTGAAAGAGGCAGGGGAAGCGATTTTGGGGAGAGTCCTTGCGGAGCATAACCAATTGATGGGTAAGAACTTCAATTCATTCTCAGAAGATGAGCTGCAGGATCTTTTGAAGAAATTGGATACGATTGAAAAGGCGGCAGATAAGAACCTTTTGGATGATTGAATGAGGGGCATGCTCTAAATAGAGACGAAAAAAGACGGTTCCCGGGAACCGTCTTTTTTAATCTTCTTCATAATGGACAGATATTTCGTTATCTTCCTTATGGAAGGACTGGAAGCTGACGATCAGCTTTTCAAGATGTTCCAATTGCTCGTCATATTCTATGACCGCTGAAATCAATGGTACAAGGCGGGCAGAGAGATGGCCCAGATTATCATGCATTTCGTCCACTTGATTTTGCTGTTCGAAAAAGTGGGCGAGCAGCTCTTTACGACTTAAACAATCCTGGTCCCAATCTTCAATCTCCTCGATGGACTTGATTTTTTCGATATGCAGTAATATCAACTGTTCATGCTTGCGGATCAAGGAATCAAGCTGCTGTAAGATGCTCCGTTGGAAATCCTCAGGCATTTGATATACTTCATTCTCGAATTTATGGATTCTCTTCAAGGTTTCAAACGCTTTTTTTGTCGTTATGATCATTTGCCGATAAACGACAAGCTTTCTTGCTTTAGCTACACTGTTTTTCTTGAAATATTCCCGTTCCTCTTTGTACATGGAATAGATATGTTCCAGATCGAGTAACTCCGCCTTCAATCGGCTGATGTCTTTTTTTAATAAAGTGTGTTCTGTAGCATGTCTTGTGCTGATTCTGATCCATTTCAAGATGTCTTCGGTTACATCTGTAATGCGTGTATAAAGCTTTGCTTCGTACTTTGGAGGAATGAAAACCAGATTCACGATAAACGAAGAAACAATTCCAAGCAAAACGGATGAGAGACGAATAAAGGCAAAATTCAGGAATTCCCCGTCCTGGCTTTCCATGATGGCAATGACCGTCACGATGGAAAGGACGATTGTTTTATCCATTTTCAATTTTAAATTGATGGTTATGACAACCATTACGGCAAGACCGATCATAAAAATATCATTTCCGAACAACAAAACGAAGAAGACAGCAACCAATGCGCCAATGATATTTCCTTGAATTTGCTCCAACACCGTTTGATATGAACGGTAAATGGTCGGCTGTATTGCAAAAATTGCAGCAATCCCAGAAAGGACAGGAGCAGGAAGGTTAAGCAGTTCCGAGAGATAAAGCGCTAAAACGATTGCTATTCCTGTTTTGAGAATGCGGGCACCAAACTTCATATATGGGTTAATCCTTTCTTTGTATTGTAATGAATCGTGGCTCTATTTATATATAGGCTTCTGCTTAAAGTTGTATTCTAACTTATTTGTTAGTACTTTACACTAAAATAAGAAGATGTAAACAAAAAGTAATATACAGGATTTTCCTAAGAGTTACAATAGCTAAAATCAAGTTTAATATATAAAGAAACGATAGGCAATTTCTTGATTGCTTTCAAGTTTGTTTTTCCATCGTTTGAAGACATTCCAGAGGTATATGACTGGAAAAGGCTGATGCTCGCATTAAAGAGCATCAGCCTTTATTTATATATATTTTCGGCATCACTCTGTGGAAACAGCAGGGTCCGCCTGTTCTTTAACTGGAACGACCTGAAGGAAGTGCTCTTCAGGATTTTGAAGCAGTGCCTCTAAAGAGGCCGCTTCTTCGGTTTGGCCATGATCTTTCAAGAGGGCCGTGTATTTGCCCAGAAGTTCGGCCACATCCTGCAGGCCTCTTGCGGAAAGGGGCTCAATGGAAATCTTTGCCCCTTTCGCAACCCGCTTCTTAATGACCTCTTTGGTTAATCCAGATTCAGGCTGTTGCCGTAAATAAACGACACCGCCTGTCATCCCTGCGCAAATCCATGGACCGGGATCTCCCAGAACCAAACCTCTTCCATTTGTCATGTATTCAAAAGCGAATCCCTTAATATTGGAAGTTACCGCAATATTACCGGTTTCCTTTTTAGGAAGCGGTTGTTTCAATAATCCTCCAATGATCATATCCGCTCCGGAAAGCCGGATTCCCGCCCTGGCATCGGCATCACCTTGGGCAATGAGAAGACCATGCTGTGCACCGTAACCAAATCCCTTGCCTACAGAGCCATTGTAGAACTTTCCATCTTTTCCTGGAGATTTAAAGATGGCAATATTTCCGCCAATCGATGTTTTGCCGATACCATCCTGGGCACCGCCATTCACGCTGATTGAAATTCCCTCCGTATTGTATGCCCCGAGTCCATTACCCGGGATGGAACCATCCTGGTAGGATAGGTGAACGGGGGGAAGTTTTTTGTATGATCCGTCCAATCTGCCCCTAACGCGGTGACAGGACACCCTGCTGCCGAGTACACGCTGCTCGGAAGTGATAGAGCTATAGCTACGGGATTGCTGCAGATCATCTACATGCGAATCAAGATATTCAGCGCCAACGGCTACCTGCATGGAGCCTTCATTCAAATATGCCGCCGTTTCCTTATGTGAGAACGGTGTTATATCCAAGTTTTTCAATAAATAGGTTAAATCCAATGATTGTTGACCTTTAACTTGCTGCAGTAAATCAGAACGTCCGACGATATCCTGAAGATTCTTCACCCCAAGTGATCCGGTCAAAGATTTGAGTTCTTTTGCAAATGCACTGAACATATTCGTTAATCCCTGAACGGCTAAATCAAATTTTCGTGGAACAAAACGGCGCAGCCCGTGTTCTTTCGCCTGCGCTTCCGATTCAATTTGTGTGGCGATGCCCACATGGCAAGTATCAAGGTGACATCCGCGGCACGTTGTACAGCCGACGGCAATCATCGAAAGGGTTCCAAAACCTACACGGTTTGCACCTAGCAGCATTACCTTCAATACATCCATCGAGCTTTTTAACCCACCGTCAGCCCAAATTTCGACATTCTGTCTGATACCTGACTCAAGCAGCGCATTATGGGCGGCTTTCACACCTATCTCAACTGGCAGACCGACATGTGCGAGTGCATGGATCCTGGCAGCACCCGTTCCGCCATCAAAACCGGAAAGCGTTATGATATCGGCCCCCGCTTTTGCGACGCCGACAGCAATCGTACCAATGTTTGGAACGACTGGTACTTTGACGGCAACTTTTGCCTTGTCGTTTGCCGTTTTTAGCTCATGGATCATTTGGGCCAAATCTTCAATTGAGTATATATCATGATTATTGGAAGGGGAGATCAAATCGGAACCGATTGTTGCATTTCGGGCTTCTGCGATTTTCGCTGTGACCTTGGAACCTGGAAGGTGACCGCCTTCACCAGGTTTTGCCCCTTGACCAATTTTAATTTCCAATAGATTTGAAGAGTTCAATAGTTCTGCATTGACACCGAAACGGCCGGATGCGATTTGCTGTCCTCGGGATTTCGGGTACTTGCCAAGCATATCCTTTATTTCCCCGCCTTCACCATTCATGCTGATCATGCCTAACCTCTCGGCAGCTTCTGCATAGGCCCGGAAAGCAATCTCATTTTGTGATCCAAAAGACATGGAGGCTATGACGAACGGCAATTCCTGTTCGCCGACCGAAAGACTGACTTCTTCAGAAGGGATGGAAGCATCTGAAGTTTTTAATGATGTCAAGTGGCGGATCGTCGTAGGATTGGATTCTTCCTGTTCGGTGATCTTTTCGCGATAAGCATCATAGTCCCCGGTTGAAGCAACTTCCCCGATAGACTTCCAAATCCTTGGGAACAAATGGAAGGTTTTGCCCATCCGTTCTTTTTCATTGCCGTAATCTTCTGCACGCTGGATGGCATCGGCCTTGATTTTATCAAAATTATAGTCCAGATCATTGGATCCGAAGAAGTTAGCCACATTTAAATATTTCGCGATTTCCTCATGTAAACCGATGCTTGAGAAAAGTCTTCCATAGCCGCGCAGCTCATGAATGCCAATGGTGGAGATGACTTTCTCAAGACCTTTCGTCAAGGAGTTATATAGATTGGTAACCCCCTTGAGGTCATCCGAAGATAAGGAAAGGAACATATAATAGGGGCTGATTAAGTTGGCCCCAAGACCATAAGAAACGATGATATCATGCAGTGACCTTAGCGATGCTGAACGTAAAAGGATGGAACAATCACGGCGCTTGCCTGTGCGGACCAACGCTTGATCGACGGCTGAAGTGACAAGGTGGGGATCAAGCCAAAGGTTTCCGTTTTGATGGGCAAGGGCATCATCCAGAACGAGCAGCGTTTTTCCTTCATCCACTGCATTGACACTTTCATCCGTAATCCTGGTCAAGGCATCCGTGATGTTTTCATCCTCTTTAAACGTGCTTGAAATGAAGTGCACGAGTTTTTGATCTTGGTTATATTTAATGAACTGATCATAGCTTGGCTGCGATACGATAGATGAACACTCATAACCCGTTGACCCTTCAATCAATAAAGGAGTCAGCAGCTCCGTAACCTTTCCTGCCTTATTCGCTTCGAAAAGGGAAGGACGTTTTCCGATGATCGTTCTTGTTGAGAAGTGCTCGGTTTCCCGGTCCCGGTCGATCGCAGGGTTGGTTACAACGGCCACACTTTCCTTAATGAAATCAGCAATGTTGGTCCGTTGGGGATTAAGTGCTGCGAGTGGCGCATCATGACCAAGTGAACGAATGGGCTCAGCGCCTTTTTCGGCCATCTGTTCCACTAATTGGACATGCTCCCTTTCCCACCCAAAGGCTTTATACTGACCATTATGAATGGCTTGCGTATTTGTCATGGAGACAACCTTTTCAAACACTTGGGGCTGTAAGCGGACTCGGTCATTGGAAAGGACGAAGCGATCATTGAAGAGTTCAAATACTTTATCCTGATAATCCTTGTATGTGTACAATTCAATACGGTCGCCGTTCCATTTCAAACCGATTTTTTCCCCTGGCCCCATCGGTTTCGGATCTCCGGTATATTCACTGGAAGGGATGATTCCTGGTTCGGAAGTGAACATATAAGATGATTCCGTTTCAATATTCCATAGTGGGCGCAAGCCTAAAGAGTCGACTGAGAACACGGCTTCATCGCCGAAACGGGAGATGATGCCTGCCGGACCTTGTGCAAAATGACCCCATGCTTCCCTTAAATACGTATATAAGTCTTGTAAGTGCTCGGGATATTCCTTGATTTCATTGATGATTGGCGGGAACATAAGATCGACAGCTTCAAATAAAGAGTAGCCATGACGGCAGATGAAAGTTTCGATCGTCTTGTTTAAATCCTGTGAGTCGCTTCCGTCTTTAGCGATGGGAACTCCGATCATTTTCGCTTCATCACGCAATTTGGCGATGGTATTGATTTCGCCATTATGACCAAGTACACTGAAAGGCTGGACCCGGAAGAAGCTTGATAGAGTATTAGTTGAAAAACGATTATGCCCCAGTGTCATGGTGGAGGCAGCCAAAGGGTCGGCAAGATCAAGATAATAGGCAGGGAGCGTATCTCCAGCACCCATCACTTTGTATACCGCATGATGCTGGCTTAAAGATGCAACATGGATGAAATCACTTTTTTCGATGTCGGAAGTCAGCTCAAAAAGAACATTTGAAAGCTCCTGGTTGTTATTGATGGTGGAGGAACAGGCAAATTGCCAGAACACTGGGTCTTCTTGAATGGCAATCGGTCCCAATGCCTCGGAACGGTAGGCTTTATCCGTTTCGAATATCAATGAGAGGCCATGTTGGAGCAGTTTCTCCTTGACTTCGATTTTTAAGTCGTTAGCTTCTGTTTTTTTGCTTAAAAATAAATGGCCGACTATGAAGGAATCTTGATCGACGATGCTTGAATCGACATTTACCGCTTCAAGCTTCTTTTTCCAAAGAGCCCGGGGAATATCGATATGGATGCCGGCGCCATCGCCCTCACCATTGATGAAGCCGCAGCGATGGTTCATTTTAACCAGGGCGTCGATACAGGCAAAGATGTTTTCGTTAGTAGGGATCTTCTTTTTTTCGATGCAGGACACGATACCGCAGGCATCATGTTCTTCCTTGTGAAATTCTTTGAATGTAGCAGGTGTCCATTGTTGGGTCATATATGTGGCTTGAATAAGGTTACCCTTATTCTCTGCCTTTCACCTCCTGTAGCATGTGTTTAATGGGGGAAATATTTGTAAACCCGAACAATAGTCCAAGTTTTGATAGATTGAAAGAAAGTGTATAAATGTATATAAATGTATCCATATCATATCATTTAAATATTCAGAAATCAATTTTTTATACAATGGAATGGATGCTGTAATTGGTGGGATTTTTGTAAGGAGTGGCTTCAAATGCCAATATTAAAGATTTATTACAGGGAAATAAGAAACCCTCAAGATTGATGTACATCCTGAGGGTGTATAAAAAATGCATAATTATGCTGATTCGATTTATTATAATAGGTTTTTGAATGCATGTTCAACCGCTTTTAGAGTATAAGCGATATCATCATCCGTGTGAGCAATTGTCAAGAACCAGGCTTCGTATTTGGACGGTGCCAAATTGATTCCCTGGTTGAGCATGAGCTTGAAGAACTTAGCGAACATTTCGCCATCCGTATTTTCCGCCTGCTCATAGTTTTCAATTTTTTCTGTCGTGAAATAGATCGTCAACGCTCCTTTAAGGCGGTTGATGGTGATCGGTACATTATATTGGCGGGCTGCTTTCAGGATACCTTCTTCAAGGATTTTCCCCAGCCGGTCCAACTCGTCATACAGCCCCTCTTCTTTAAGTACTTCTAAGCAAGCTATCCCGGAAAGCATGGAAGCCGGATTTCCTGCCATCGTACCCGCTTGATAGGCTGGTCCCAGCGGTGCGACAGAATCCATGATCTCTTTTTTACCGCCATAGGCACCAATAGGAAGCCCGCCCCCGATGATTTTTCCAAGCGCGGTCAAATCGGGTTGAATTCCCAAAAAGTCCTGTGCCCCTCCGTACATGAAGCGGAACGCTGTGATGACCTCGTCGAAAATGACTAGTGATCCGGCTTCGTGAGATAATGAAATGACTTCTTCCAAAAAGCCGGGGCTTGGTTCCACGATTCCGAAGTTGCCGACGATCGGTTCAACCAGCACGCCAGCAATTTCATTGCCCCATTTATCCAGTGCTTCTTTAAATGGCTCAATATCATTGAAAGGTACCGTGATGACTTCTTGTGCGATGCTTTTGGGAACGCCGGCAGAGTCCGGTGTACCTAAAGTGGACGGGCCGGAGCCTGCAGCGACGAGAACAAGGTCGGAGTGTCCATGGTAACAGCCTGCAAACTTGATAATCTTATCGCGTCCTGTGTAAGCGCGGGCAACGCGGATGGTAGACATGACGGACTCGGTTCCTGAATTGGTGAAGCGGACTTTATCCATAGATGGTATGGCTTCTTTCAACATTTTGGCAAATTTGACTTCATGTTTGGTCGGTGTGCCGTATAAAACGCCCGTTTCTGCTGCTTTAACGATCGCCTCCGTAATATGTGGATGCGCATGACCTGTGATGATCGGGCCATATGCAGCTAAGTAATCGATATATTTATTGCCATCAACATCCCAGAAATAAGCACCTTTGGCATGATCCATCGCAACAGGTGAACCGCCGCCTACAGCTTTGTAGGAACGGGATGGGCTGTTAACTCCGCCGACGATATGTTCCAATGCCTCTTTATGTAAAAGCTCAGAATTACTAAAATCCAATCTTAAAACCTCCTAAAAATATAAACATATTTCCCCTTAATCATAGCACTTTTCCGTCCGTAAATCTGGGGTCGAAGGCTGGGAAATGTGATTCATTCACTGATGGAAGAGCTGCAGCCCTATAAGCATCAGGGTTCCGGGCCTTCATTTTGTTTGAGAAATAGGGTCGGATTTCAAAACTCCTGTTATGAAAGTAAGAATGGCCAAGATGGTGTCAGGGTTTTCGATGTCGAAGGATTGGCGGTTCATTTCGCCCTGGGCTTGGTAATAGATTAGCTGGCCGGTTCCTTTCTCTTCATTAATGCGAAGGTGGAAACTGATGGGTGTGCTTTCGATCGACCCGCTGGAATCCCTTTGGATGACCTGGCATAATAATTCACCGTACTCATCTTCATAAAGGAAGTCATATCGAAGGTCGAAAACGACCTTTTCAATTTGGGATAGTAATAATTTTTTGATATTCATAGCATACTCGTCTCCTTTATATAAGTATCAGGTACAACGGCCATTTCTCCCCTGAAAATGGTATATGGCATCCAAGCATTTTTATTGTCTAAAAAGGTTGGTTTGGATAAACTAATTCATTAGGACAAGAGATTACGGAGGATGTAACAGGATGAGTGATGCAATTCAAGTGAAACAGCTTCGGAAGGAATTTAAGTCGGCATCAAGCCGTTCAGGGCTAAAGGGTGCCTTCCGGGATTTACTTACCAGAAATTATAAGGTCGTCCCTGCCGTCAATGATATCAATTTTACTGTAAAAAAGGGTGAGATGGTAGCTTATATCGGGGAAAATGGTGCAGGGAAATCGACCACGATCAAAATGCTGACAGGTATTTTGGAACCGACAGCAGGTGAAATCACGGTCAATGGCATGAATCCGCATAAAGAAAGGGAAAAGTTCACTCAGACAATCGGAGTCGTATTCGGTCAGCGCTCACAGCTTTGGTGGGATATTGCGGTTCAAGAATCGTTTAGGCTGTTAAAAAAGGTCTATAAGGTAACGGATGAACAATATAACGATCATATGGAACATGTCATCAAGACGCTTGATATCGGTCCTTTGCTGGACAAACCAGTGCGTAAACTCTCGCTTGGTCAGCGAATGCGCTGCGAGCTTGCCGCAGCCTTGATCCACAATCCGCCTTTGCTGTTCCTGGATGAGCCGACAATTGGACTTGATGTGCTCGTGAAAATGAAAATTCGTGAGTTCCTGAAAGAAATCAATGAGAAATATAATACGACAATCCTTTTGACTACACATGATTTAGGAGACATTGAAGCATTATGTGAGCGTGTAATCATGCTTGATGAAGGACAAATCATCTATGATGGGGAATTGCAGAGTTTGAAAGATAACTGGGCTGAGGAAAAACAGATCCATTTTCAATTCATCGAGCCGATCGCATTGAAGGAATTACAATCATTAGCGCTCCCATTTACCGCTAACTGGGTTTATGATGAGAAAAATCAAACTTACATTGCCTTGTTGAAAGAAGAAAGTGATCATATTTCACAGCTTGTTTCAGCTGTCGTATCTCATTTTAAAATAAAAGACATCAAAATCCATGAAACGTCCATTGAAGAGATCGTTCGCAATATTTACGAAGAAGGCACTGTCTGACTCTCTTATCATTAAGAAACAACGTGTCTATCAAGAAGGGGGAGGGCCATGGGGAAGTATCTTGCCATGATCCGCATGCGTTTTTTAATGATGCTTGCGTATCGAACTGATTATTATACCGGCATTTTAATTTATAGCATTAATATCGGTGCTTATTATTTCTTATGGAATGCGATATATGGAGAAAAAAGCTCCATCGAAGGACTTTCAAGCATGCAGATGACAACCTATGTCGCGGTTGCATGGATGGCGCGCGCTTTTTATTTCAATAATATTGACCGCGAAATCGCCACTGAGATTAAAGACGGCAAGGTTGCCATTGAAATGATAAGGCCTTATAACTATTTAGGCATGAAAACGATGCAAGGACTTGGGGAAGGGATATTCCGTTTCTTCTTCTTCTCGATTCCGGGGATGCTGCTGGTAGCTTTCATTTTTCCTATCGAATTGCCGCACGAGCCGGCTACGTGGGGGATGTTCGGTATTTCCTTGCTGTTCAGCTTCATCATCAATACACAAATCAACTTATTGACGGGAATCACTACCTTTTTCTTATATAATAATGCCGGATTAATCCGCGCTAAAAGGGTTATCATTGATTTATTTTCCGGTCTGCTGCTGCCCATCAGTTTCTATCCTATTTGGGCGCAGGAAGTGATGAAATATTTACCCTTTCAAGGGATCAGCTATGTACCAAGCATGATTTTTACGAACGGGTACAGTTCAGGCGAAATTGGCATGGCGCTTTTACAGCAGTTAATTTGGTGCATCATTCTCATAATACCGATTCAGCTTTTATGGATAGTCGCAAAAAAACAGCTGATTATTCAAGGAGGTTGACGGGATGTTTTATGTATCGATGTTTTTTCAATATGTGAGTCAATATATGAAAACAAGACTGCAATATAGAGCCGATTTCTTCATGGAAATCCTATCTGACCTGCTGAATCAGGTCGTGAATCTGGTATTTATCTTAGTCGTTTTTGGACATACCCAATTTTTAAGCGGCTGGAGCCGTGAAGAAATCATATTCATTTATGGATTTTTCCTTATCCCATTCGCCCTTTTTTCAGCTTTTTTCAACATCTGGGATTTTAATGACCGCTATATCGTCAAAGGTGAAATGGACCGGATATTAACCAGACCGATACATAGCCTGTTTCAAGTCATTTTAGAAAGAATCGAGCTTGAAGCGTTATTTGGTGTTGTGACCGGTTTGATCATTATATTCTATTCGGGGATTTCATTGGATCTGCAGCTTGCGTGGTATGACCCGATTCTTTTCATCATTTTTGCAATAGGCGGGGCCCTTGCTTATGCAGCCATATTCGTTGCGATAGCAAGCATTGGTTTCTGGTCGGATGCGAAAACATCCATCATGCCAATGATGTACAATATCGGGAACTATGGGCGCTATCCTGTTGATATTTATAATAAGGTCATTCGTTTTGTCCTTACATGGGTGCTGCCATTCGCGTTTGTTGGTGTCTATCCGGCATCTTATTTCCTTAGAAAAGAAGAGTGGTATGCATATGCATTTGCGACACCTGTAATTGGGGTTGCCTTTTTCGTGATATCCGTTTTCATATGGAATCAGGGAGTGAAGAGGTACCGCGGGGCAGGGAACTAAAAAAACCCCTTCAACAGCATTCATGTTGAAGGGGTTTTTGTTTAGTTCCGCTTTTTCTTTCTATCAATATATCTTGCCTGTGCTTCAACATATTGCTGCTTTTCTTCTTCCGTTTCCGGTATGACCTGAGGTACGTTTGTCGGCTTACCGTCTTCATCAATGGCCAGCATCATTAAAAAAGCGCGTGCCGTAAGCTGTTTTTCACCTGTTAATAGGTTCTCACGCTCCACTTTCACGAATACCTCCATTGATGTGCGATGAGCACAGGTGACATAAGCTTCAAGGTTGATCGCATCCCCCGTCTTGATGGGGGCCAAAAAATCAAAAGAGTTGCTTGAAGCAGTCACAACGGGTTTTCGACAATGGCGCATAGCTCAAATGCAGGCTATTTTATCAACATAGGCCATTACTTTCCCGCCAAAGATGGTATTGTGATGATTTGTATCCGGTTATTAGGTGTGTAGGTGATAAGGATGAGGTCTGTTCCTAAAAAAGAATATATTGTTTGGACAGGGAGTATGTATAGAGGAAGTGGCGTTTTGAAATGGGGCGTGGGGGATGACTTTCTACATCTTGATTGCAGGAATCATTTTTTGCATGGTGATGAGCATTCGTACGTTATTTCTTGTTGAGTCGGGAGGAAAGAAGTTTTCTCTGGAGGATATGCTGTGGCTTGGCAATTTATATGCGACGATATTAGTTGGGTTTGCACTGATTTATTTATTATACGAACTTCAGAATCATTCGGTGATTCTTGATATGGGCAATCGATTGGATGGCACTTTCTATGAACAGTTGAAGACTTCTTTTTATTTTAGTGCGATGACGATGTTTTCTGTAGGGTATGGAGATATAGCCCCGATTGGCATGGGCAGGATGATAGCTACGATTCAGGCTTTCATCGGTTATACACTGCCGGCAGCGTTCGTGATCCGGACGGTGATCGATTTAGAGCACAAAGATAGGAAGGATAAATGAAAGTTGTGTTTCTTTCGATTATTGGGTACTCTTACCATAATGAAAGAAATGGAGGGTTCAATATGACTGTTAAAATTGGAGAAAAAGCACCTGATTTCAAGCTCCCTGCAAACAATGGTGAAATGGTGTCCCTATCGGATTTTAAGGGGAAATATATTGTTTTATATTTCTATCCAAAAGACATGACGCCAGGCTGCACGACAGAGGCCTGTGATTTCCGGGACCATAATGAGCAATTTGAGGAATTGAACGCGGTCATCATTGGAATAAGCCCAGACCCAGCTGCACGTCATGAAAAATTTATCGAAAAACATGGATTGCCTTTTCTGCTGCTGGCTGATGAAAATCATGAAGCGGCTGAATCATTTGATGTGTGGCAATTGAAAAAGAACTTCGGCAAGGAGTATATGGGCATTGAACGTTCAACTTTCCTGATTGATAAGGCTGGTAAGGTAGTCAAAGAATGGCGTAAAGTAAAAGTCAAAGGCCACGTCGAAGAAGCTCTTCAAACTCTTCGCGACCTCGAAAAATAAGGGACAGGCAGATGAAGGATGAGCGAATAACGAAGCTTGCAGCCAGGCTGATTCATCATTCGATACAATTACAGCCAAAAGAGAGAATCCTCATACGGGGGCATATCAACACGAAACCATTATTGAAAGAGCTGATTGATGAAATTTACAGAGTGGGTGCTTACCCATATGTAGAACTCGAAGACGATGAAATAAGCCGCCACCTGTTACAAGGGAATGTAAAGGAACAACTTGACACCTCTTCGCAATGGGCCTTGAAGAAATATAAGGATATCGATGCGGTCATCATCATCACCGGGGAAGAAAACGATGTGGAAATGACCGATGTTCCCATCGAGAGGCACCGTCTTCAAGGGGAGGCTATGAATTCGCCCACTCTTTTCTATGTAAACAACCGACGTTGGGTCTTGCTTAATTATCCCACCAACGCATCAGCGCAAAAAGCCGGAATGACCTTCGACAGGTACGAAGATTTTCTTTTGAATGTATGCAACATGGATTACGGGAAAATGGAGACGGCCTTGAAACCGTTAAAACAATTGATGGAACGAACTGATAAAGTCAGGATAGTTTCGCCAGGAACAGATTTGACCTTTTCCATCAAAGGTATGCCGGCCGTCATATGTGCCGGAAAAAAGAATTTACCGGATGGGGAAGTGTTTACGGCACCCATAAAAGATAGTCTCAATGGAAGGATATCCTTCAACACACCAACAACCTATGAAGGATTCACCTTTAGTGACATAGAATTAAACTTGGAAAAGGGAAAAATCATTAAAGCTACTTCCAATCGTGACTCTGAAATGAACCAAATTCTGAATATTGATGAAGGGTCCCGGTTTATCGGGGAGTTCGCAATTGGGATCAATCCATACATATTGGAACCTATGGATGATATCTTGTTCGATGAGAAAATAAGCGGGAGTCTGCACTTGGCTCTTGGACTTGCCTATGAAGAAGCGGATAATGGAAACCGATCATCGATTCATTGGGATATGGTTTTGATTCAGCGGCCCGAATATGGGGGTGGTGACATCTTCTTTGACGACGTCCTGATCAGAAGGGATGGCGTTTTCATTTTGCCGGAATTAGATGCATTAAACCCAAATTCTTTAATATAAAGCCTTTTTTAATAAGGCTAAGGCTTTTGTCCAACTCAAAAAGGGGACACCTGAATATGCTTTATTAAGGGAATACCTCCTCAGAGAAAGTTGCACGGGACACATAGAGCCCGTGTTTTTTTATGTTAATTAAAAGGGAGAGATAAACATGTTAATACTTTCAACTGTCATTCCGAATGAAGGCATCCAAAAGAAGATGACGGAAGCTTTTCCTGACTTGAGCTTCATTTATCAAAAAGGATGGACGGATGGGCCGCTTCGTGAAGCGGAAATCTTAATTACATATGGTGAAGACTTAACTGAAGAAATCATTGGGAAAGCTGCGAACTTGAAATGGATCATGGTCATGAGTGCAGGGATGGAATTAATGCCATTTAAAGCCATAGAGGAACGGGGCATTCTGGTGACGAATGCTAGAGGCATTCATAAAATCCCGATGGCAGAGTATACGATAGGGATGCTTTTGCAATATGAAAAGAAATTGAAACTGCTTATGAAGAATGAAAAGGAAGAACTGTGGGATAGAAAGATTGAAGTAGGGGAATTGAATGGCAAGACGATGCTCGTTATTGGTGCGGGTGCAATTGGAGGGGAAGTGGCTCGTCTTGGGAAAGCCTTTGGGATGACGACGATAGGAGTGAACCGGAGCGGTAAACCAGTGGAATCCATCGATCACCTTTATGCCCTGGATAATTTATTGGAAGCCATACCGGGAGCCGATTATATCGTATCCGTCCTGCCAAGTACGGATGAAACGAAGGGCCTTCTGCAAAAAGAACACTTTGAAGCAATGAAAGAAACTGCAGTATTCGTGAATATTGGCCGCGGCGACCTGGTTAACGATGAAATGTTGATCGAAGCGCTGGATGCCGGGGAATTATCTCATGCCATCTTGGATGTATTTGATCCGGAACCTTTAGGAAAAGGGCATCCGTTTTGGAGGATGGAGAATGTTACAGTCACTCCGCATCTTTCAAGTAAAAGCGGAGAATATTTACCAAGAACCTTTGCCATATTCGAAAAAAATATGCGTGAATACCTGAAAGCTGGAAAAGACTTCACCAACGTAATCGACTTATCCAGGGGATACTAAACTCAATGCAAAAATGGGAAAGATTCAATGTGTTCATGAATAAACTAAAAAAGAATGGTTAAGCCATTGAATTATTGACAAATTCAACGCATAAAAGGTACACTATTTATAAACATTATAATTTAAGAATGCATACTTAATGAGAAAAAGAGGTGGATGACGGTGTCTGAAGTTCAGTTAAAAGAAGCGTTGGATTCCTTAAAAGATACCGGTGTAAGAATAACTCCTCAACGCCATGCGATACTTGAGTATTTGATAAGCTCCATGTCCCACCCTACCGCTGATGATATATATAAAGCGCTGGAAGGCAAGTTTCCGAATATGAGTGTGGCAACGGTTTATAACAACCTGCGTGTGTTCCGTGAGGTAGGTTTGGTAAAAGAACTTACGTATGGTGATTCTTCAGCAAGGTTTGATTTTGTGACGACGAATCATTATCATGTAATTTGCCAAACTTGCGGGAAAATTGTGGATTTCGATTATCCTGCATTGGATGAAGTCGAGCACTTCGCAGCACAAGTCACTGGTTTCAATGTTAGTCACCATCGGATGGAAATCTACGGCGACTGTACGGATTGTGCGAAAAAAGAATCGCATTAAAAAAAGTTCCTCCACTTGGTTGGAACTTTTTTTCATGTTATGAAGAAATGATACAATTGTTAAAGACTTCTTTAAAGGGAATTCAGCTAGCCGAATTCCTTTAGTCATGCAGGCTTTTTCGGTTATATTTTTCGTTGAATTCTTCGCCTTCCAACTTTTTGTCAAGTGTCAATGGTTCTTCGCAATGCATGCAAATATCTACACGCCCTAGTATTTTTGTAGGTTTGCCGCAGTTAGGACAGACAACCTGGATCGATTTTGTGGAAAGCATTCCAATCCAAAAATAAACCCCTGTACTTGCGATTATGAATAAAAGGCCCAGCCCCATGAAAATCGTCATGACAACAGGATGCGTTTTGAAGAAAAGCCCAAGGTACATTACGATGAAGCCAATGAAAATCAAACTCAAAGCAAAAGTGCGTATTTTATTGATTTTGCTAGAATATTTAGCCATGGATTGTCCCTCCTAAAATATAACTTTAACTATAACATAAACAAGGGATGGAACAAAAAAGAAATAAAGGATACATATTACTTTTGAATTGAGATGGTTTGGGGTAAGGGACATAAGCAGGAATTTGAAGAGTTTTGTCGAAAATCTAAAAAAAAAGGTTTTGGAGGAATTTATGATGGAAGATATCCTTCGCCCGATTTATCAAGAGCGAGCAAGTTTAAAATCTACACTTGGAATCTTGTTAATAGAAAAAAGGGATGATAATAGCCCGATTACCGATACATTTGACTACATCCTTTTTGTGATTGCAGACGAAGCCGAAGAGGCCGTGTTTTTAAAACATTACACTTACCGGGATAAAAAGGCAGCCTTACATATCGTAAAGGAAGACCAGTTAAAAGAATGGCTTCTATTAGGTACGAACCGCAAAGTGGTTGACTGGATATATAACGGGAAGGTTCTTTTTGACCGGAATGAATATTTGGACCGTTTGAAAACAGAAATCCGGGAGTTCCCCTTCTATGGAAGGAAGTTAAAAATGGGGATGGAGTTTGCGAAGTTAATTCGCAGGTACATGGATGGGAAAAGCTTCTTTGAAAAAGGCCATTATCTGGAGGCATACAACCATATCGTTCATTCCCTGCATCACTTGGCCCGTTTGGAAATAATAGAACAAGGTTTTTATCCGGAGGTTACGGTCTGGAACCAAGTGAAGCATATGGAACCTGAGATCTATAAGTTGTATAAAGAATTGATCAGCAGTGAGGAAACTCTCGAAAAAAGATTGGAGCTTCTTTTCCTTGCGAGCGAATTTCTTATTTATTCGAGGACGAATGCAGGTTCACAGCATTTGGTCGAAATAATGGGGACGAAAGAAGATCCGTGGACGATTGCGGAGCTTATGGAGCATCCGGAAGTTAAGTTTTATTCAGTCGACCTAGGTGTTTTATTGGAATATTTGATAGAGAAGAAGGTAATCGACGTCATCAAAGCGGAGACAAAAGGTCACGAGGTATATCACCGGTTTTATCGGGTATCAAAAAACTTTTAAAAAAGTGCTTTTTTATTGTTGACCAATAGTAATATAGGTGTTATATTAATACATGTCGCTGCGGGACATCAGCTTTCGCAGCTTCATCAAAACAAAAAAAACTTAAAAAACATGTTGACAACAATGTTGAAGACATGATAAGATGTAAAAGTCGCTTACGAAGTAAACGACAACGAAATTGCTCTTTGAAAACTGAACAAAACAAAGCGCCAACGTTAAATTTTAAGTGAGCACACACTATCAAAAAAGCAAATGAGCAAGTCAAACATTTCTTCGGAGAGTTTGATCCTGGCTCAGGACGAACGCTGGCGGCGTGCCTAATACATGCAAGTCGAGCGAAT